>JADJXA010000001.1:702802-1054204 GCA_016716065.1 Candidatus Leptovillus gracilis
TCTTCAACCAATAGAATATGTATCATGCTGCGTAAACTTTTTCTGGTGGGGGTCATCGTTCTGTCCTCTCTATGCTGGCAGGGTGAAGTAGAATGTAGCGCCCTGTCCGGGCTGCGATTCGACCCAGATACGGCCGTTATGCCGTTCCACTATCTTCTTGCAAATCGCCAACCCAATCCCTGTGCCCGGATACTCTTCCAGCGTATGAAGCCGCTGGAAAATGGCAAAAATCCGCTCCGCGTACTCCAGGCTCAGGCCAATTCCATGATCCTTTACCCAAAAGAGCCACTCTTTGCCCTCTTGTCTGGCTCCCAGGTAGACTTCAGGCTCATTGCCACCAAACTTCATCGCATTGCTGATTAAATTTTGCCATAACTGATTGAGTTGTATCGCGTCGCCCATCAGCGTGGGCAGTGGTTCCTGGTGAATCACAGCGCCAGTTTCAGCAATGGTCATTTGTAGATTTGCCAATACCTGCTGCACCACCGCATTGCAATCAGTCGGCGCAAAAGACTTGCCCTGCCGCCCCAGCCGCGAATAATCCAGCAGGCCATTGATCAATCCCTTCATCCGCAGTGCCCCATCTACGATGTAATGCAAAAACAAATCCGCATCTTCATCCAGCCGACCCTTGTATCGCCTTTCCAACAACTGCACATAGCTGATGATAATCCGCAGCGGTTCCTGCAAATCGTGGGAGGCAACATAAGCAAACTGCGCCAATTCCGCGTTTTGCTCCTCCAAAACCTGGGCATGGCGTTTCACCTGTTCATACAGGCGCGCCTGTTCAATGGCAATTGCCAGCGGCGCAACTACCTCGCCCACCACCAGACTGTCCTCCTCCGAGAAACCATCGGGTACAGTTCTGGACAAATTGAGCGTGCCAATAATTTCCTCGTGGGCCACCAGCGGATAGATCAGAACCGACTGGATGTCTGATCCGGCCAAACCAGGAAATAAATCCGGATTAAACGGCAGTTCGCTCAGATTGCCAAAAAAAGGCCCCTGAGTAATCCGCTGCAGCACCATCAGGTTGTCGGTCAGACGATATTCGCCGGGGATCAACGACGCATCTTCGCCATTGGTGGCGGAATAGATCTGCACCTGGCCTGTCTGGTAATCAAAAATCGAAAAACTGGCGCGGTGATAAGGAACCATTGCTTTCAGGCGCTGCACGGCCGTGCGCGCAATGATTTCTGGTGACTGGGTCAACAAAATCGCCTGATCAATCTCGTGTAGACTCTGCAACCGTTCGGCGTAATGCCGCAGCGCCATTTCTGCCTGCTTTTGCTCCTCGAATAAATAGGCATTCTGAATCGCCGAGGCAATGTGTCCTGAAAAGACACTAAAGGTCGCTATGTCTAGCTGGTCGAAGCGATAAGAACGGTCGTCTTGCACGTCTAGCACGCCCAACACGCGCCCGCCCAAGATTAACGGCGCGGCCATCTCGCAGCGTGTGTCTGGCAGTAGGGGATTGGGCAAAAAATCGGGTTCGCGGCTGACATCATCCACTAAAATGATAAAGCCTTCACGGGCGGCGCGCGCTACCAGGCTGTGTTCTGTTTCCAGCCGGATGGCGTGCTGCTGTTCGCGCAGCCGTTTGCCCACCGGGCCAGAACCGGCGGCCATGTGCAACATGCCAACATCTTCGTCCAATAAGTAAACATGCACGTGGTAAAGCTGGAAGCGCTCTTTTAAGAGCATCACCACTTCGTTCAACAACCGATCCAGGTTGAGAATGCTGCTGAGCTGCTTAGAAACGTCTGCAGCCGTGCGCAGTTGGTTGGCAAACCGAGAAATCTGTGCGCCAGATTCTTTGTGGGTCGCCAGTTCTTCTTCCAGGCGCCGTACTGTTTGGTTTAATGCGGCAATTTTTTCGGCGGCGTTTGTTTGTCGGGGTACTGTGGGGTCTTCTAATTGGGTCATGTTGGCCTGCCTCTGTTATGTTCACCAGCCTAAGCAATCGTTTAAGAATAACTTCCTGTTTTTAGATTGGACCAATCTTGGAGATTGGTCCAATCTGGAAACTCCAAAGTTAATTGCAAACGAACCCTAAGCTGATGGGTCATCCCTCTTCTTGTCTGAACTTGCGCCATTCAGACAGCCAGGATGAGGGAACGGTGTCCGGATTTAAAGAGTTGCTAAACCGCCCCGCCACTACATTTTATCATATTCTATGCTATACTTACTCGTAGAACATGCGGTCTATTTTGTGAGGTATGCGGCATGGCAAGATTGGCAACACGCACGGCGCGGCTGCGCGAGATAGAGTCGCTGCTGCTGTTGGCGGCGGATGGGTTAACGGCCGTTGAATTGGCCGACAAACTGGAAGTAGACAGGCGCACAGTCTACCGCGACGTCGAATTTTTGTGCGAGCAGGGGACGCCGGTGTGGCAGGAAAACGGCCGTTTTGGCATCAACCGCGCCCGTTATCTGGCCAACGTCCGGCTTTCCTTCCAGGAAGCCATCGCCCTGGTGCTGGCCGGGCTGCTGCTGTCGCGCACCGTAGACGACCGTAATCCGCACGTTACGGCCGCCTTACGCAAGTTGGCTTCCACCCTGCCAGACCCCCTCGGCAGCCACCTGCAGCGGGCCGCCGACCGGGTGCAGCAGCGGGAAGATGGCAGCCAGACGGCCTTACTGGAAGCCGTCGCCGAAGGCTGGGGCAGCGGCCTGCAAGTTAAAATCGCATACCGCTCGCCACGCAGCGGCGCTTTGCGCCAGCGTATCATCTGCCCTTACGCGCTGGAGCCGACCCCCTCCGGCATCTATGTCATCGGCCACGATAGCTGGTCCGACGAAATACGTACCTTCAAACTAGACCGCCTGGAAAGCGCGGCCGTCCTGAGAAAACGGTTCATCATCCCCGCCGATTTCGACCTGGAAGCCAGGCTGGCTTCGGGCTGGCGCATCATGGCCGGGGATGAAGTCAACGAAGTCGCGCTGCGCTTTGCCGCGGAGGCCAACGCCCAGGCGCGGGAACGCCAGTGGCACCCCTCGCAAACCGTCGAAACCACGCCCGATGGTGGCTGCATTTTGCGGGTGCAGGTGGCCGAACCGCTGGAAATGAAACCCTGGATTCGCAGTTGGGGGGCGCAGGTGGAGGTGTTGGCTCCCGGCTGGCTGCGCGCCGACATCGCCGCCGAAATGCGTCAGGCGGCAGCGCAGTATCAGCCTCAGCCGACGGCTGCCCGCCCCATGTATGCCAAATAGCTCACTATTTCCTGGGCAAAGGCCCGCAGTTTTGTCCACCAGCTTATCCAGGCAATGGTGCGCGTTGGTGAACTGTACGCCTGCATGTCCAGGTCGGCGGCAATAGACATGGCCCGCTTCATGTGAAACGGCGTACTGACGATGAGAAAGCTGTCCAGCCCGTGGGCGGCGGCGACTTGTTGGGCGTTGGTCAGGTTCTCGACGGTATTGGTGGAGATGGTCTCGCGCAAAACGGCCGTTTCCGGCACACCCTGGGCCAGCGCGTAGGCGGCGGCTACGTCTGCTTCGGCCGTTTCATTGGGGCCACCCTGCCCACCGGTGAAGATGATGTACTGCACGGTTCCCGTCTGGTACAAAGCGATGGCGTGGTTGATGCGCTCGCGCAGCACCGGCGACGGCCGTTCGCCAAAAACCGCCGCCCCCAACACAATGGCCGCGTCGGCCAGCCGTGTCTCGTCCCGCTGTGCATAGGCGTACACCTGCACCCCCGCCCAGCCCACCGTTAGCCCGGATAAAGCGAGGCAGAGGAGAACGGCCGTTTTCCAGAGTCTTTGTTTCATATTACCGATAACGGATTACCGCTTACGGGTACTAGTTCCAGGCGAGTTGGCTGCGGCTGTGCCAGTATTGGGCAGGGGTTTCGACAAGGGTTTGCAGGCGCACGGCCGTCTCCTCATCCCAATTCACCTCTACAGCCCTGACATTGGCCTGCAAATGGTCAATCGCCGCCGCGCCGCTGAGGACGACGCCGGCCCAGGGTTGGGCCAGCACGGCCGCCAGGGCCAGGGCGTCCATCGTCGCCTCTTTCTCGGCGGCCATCTGGCGCAGGAGCGCTATTTTCGGCTCGCTGCTGCGGGGTGTGAGACGGCCGTTTGCCAGCGCCTCCTTCACAATGACCCCCAAACCGGCCTGGTGGGCGGCTTGCAGCGCCGCGCCGGCCGATGGTTCCAACAGGTTCCAGGTGGCCTGTACGGCGTCGAAGAGAAGACGGCCGTCATCTATTTCAATTTCTAGGGCGCGATACAGCGTTTCTGCCTGCTGTTCGCCGCTGAGGGAGAGGCCGATCTTCAAGCCGCCCGCCTTCAACCGGGCCAGTTCGGCCAGCACGGCCTGGTTTTGCAGCACGCCGCTGTCCAGCGTGGCCGAATGAATCTGGTACAGGTTCAGAAAATCGCCCAGCAAGGCGCGGCTTTCGCCGATTTGCCGCCGTAAAACGAGCAGCGAATGCTCTTTGACTTCGTGCTTGTCGGCCTCGATCTGCCAGTCGGCGGTGTAGGTATAGCCCCATTTGGAGCCAACGGTCACGTCGGCGGCGGCGATGCCGCGGCTGTGCAGCCAGGAGCCGAGAAAGGCTTCGGCACGGCCGTAAGAGCGAGCGGCGTCGAAGTAGCGCACACCGGCGGCCCAGGCGGCGTCTAACACTGTCTGGGCGTGGCGCTCCATGGCGGCCACGTCGGTGTCGCCACCCAGGTCTTGGGCATGGCCCAGGTTAATGTAGCCGGGGCGGCCCAGGGCAGCCAGCCCCAGGCCGATGGGGGAAACCAGGAGGCCGGTTTGGCCGAAGGTTTGGCGGTTCATAGGCGTCTCCTCGTGGTGGGTAACTGTTGTTGATGGGTTCTATTGTAGCAGGGGACGGCCGTCCTGTCTTTGGGCGATCATGTTTCGCAGCAATTCCAATGATGAACCTGGGTTGCACGGTGACGCACTTTTGTTACACTGCTGACGCGGCAGACAACTAGGAAAAGACCATGACATTAAACAGTGTAACCCTGGCGCAGTTCATTACGGCCCAGGACCTTCAGGCGGAGATATTGCACCTGCCGGCCGATACGCCCACCGTCGCCGCGGCGGCGGCGGTGATGGGTGTGGAACCCGACCAAATCATCAAATCGGTGTTGTTTCTGGCCGATGGCGCGCCGGTATTAGCCATTAACAACGGCACAGCGCGTATCGCCTGGAAGCGGCTGGCCGACTATTTGGGTGTGTCGCGGCGGCGGTTGAAAACGGCCGTCGCCTCCCAGGTCCTCGCTATCACCGGCTATCCGGTGGGGGCTGTGCCACCCTTTGGGCATCTTGCTCCGCTGCGAACGGTGGTGGATACGGCCGTCTACGATCAAACTATCATCTACGGCGGCGGCGGCGAAATCCACGCCCTCATGCGCCTGACGACAAGCGAACTGCGGCGCGTTGTCGGCTCTGAAACTGCCCCTTTAAGCGAATAATATAGGGTTGGTCCGGTAGTTGGCCTGACTTCTTTACTAACCAACCAACTAAGTGATCATCTAGAAATTACATGGCCCAGATTGGACCAATCTTGGAGATTGGTCCAATCTAAAAAAACAGGAAATTATTCTCAGACGATTACTAACCATTCCGATGAACCTACCCGCCCAACCAGTTGATTACAGTCGCAAATGGTTTGTGATGACGGCCGTTGCCATGAGTACCTTTTTGGCGACCATAGACGGCAGCATCATCAACGTCGCCATGCCTACCTTGGTGACAGAGCTAGACACCGTGTTTGCCCTGGCCCAATGGGTCATACTGGCTTATCTGCTGGCTCAGACCACCCTGATGCCCAGTATCGGCCGTCTGGGAGACATGATCGGCAAGAAACGGCTGTATACGGCCGGTATCGCCATCTTTACCCTCGGTTCCGTGTTGTGTGGTCTCGCGCCCACCATCTATTGGCTGATTGGGGCGCGGGTGGTGCAGGCTGTGGGGTCGGCGATGGCCTTGGGCCTGGGCATGGCGATTGTCACCGAAGCCTTTCCGCCCCAGGAGCGGGGCAAAGCGCTGGGGCTGAACGGCGCCTTTGTTTCCATTGGCGTGGTCATCGGCCCTACTCTGGGCGGTTTGATGCTCAATTCGTTGAGCTGGCACTGGATTTTCTTCGTCAACCTGCCGGTTGGCCTGTTGGGGCTGGTATTGGCCTGGCGCTATGTGCCCGATTTACGGCCGTCTGGCCGGGCACAGTTCGATTTTGCCGGGGCGGTGACTTTGTTTATCAGCCTATTGTCTGTGTTGTTGGCCTTGACGATGGGGCAGCAGGTTGGGTTTAGCGATGGGCGCATTTTGGCTTTGCTGGCCGCCGGCGGCCTCTTCCTGGCGCTGTTTGTATGGCTGGAAATGCGCCATCCCCAGCCGATGATCAATTTGCGCCTGTTTCGTCAGGGCATGTTCAGTCTCAGCCTGCTCACCGGGACGATGGTCTTCCTGACCATTGCCGGGACCACCTTGCTGCTGCCCTTTTACCTGCAAAATATGCGCGGCTTCGATACGCGCCAGGTGGGGCTGATGATGGCTTTTATCCCTGTGTTTCTGGGCGTGGCCGCGCCGCTGTCTGGCGCAGCCTCCGACCGCTACGGCACACGGATCATCGCCAGCGCCGGATTGCTTATCCTGGCGGCCGGATTGTGGGTGATGCGCGGGTTTGATGCGCAAACGGCCGTCATCGGTTTTGCCCTCGGCGTCATGCCCATTGGTCTGGGTATTGGCGTCTTCCAATCGCCCAACAACAGCGCCGTCATGGGGTCGGTCCCGCCCGAACACCTGGGCGTGGCCTCCGGTCTGTTGGGCCTCAGCCGCACCCTGGGGCAGACGACAGGCATTGCCCTGTTTGGCGCGTTTTGGGCCGCCCGTACCGCCGCTTATGCTGGGGGGCCACTGCCCGGCGGCGCTACCATCGCCCCCATTCCGGCGCAAATCGCCGGCCTGAGCGATACGTTTATGGCAATGCTGCTGCTGGTGCTGGTGGCTCTATCGCTCAGCCTGTGGGCTATTAGCCAGACGCGGCGCACGCACAAAAAAGCTGCCGCCTGAGGGGAACCATGCGACCATTGGAACTTGTCATCCTGGCCGGTCATTTATTGACGGTTGGCTGGCTTTATGCCAATCCACACGCGGATGCGACGGCCGAACGGGTTGTGGCCCTGCTCGTGCCGCTGCTCGTCATTGTCCATATGCTGTTGGAACGGCCGCGCTGGCAGATGGCCCCGGCTTATTTGCAATCGGTGGTGGTGCTGACGGCCGTTTCTGCCGGTAGATGGTCGGTGTTTGCCTTGAACGGTTGGGCTGTTTTGGCCGGCGTTTTGCTCTATCTGGCGGCGGTGGCTTTGCCCTATGTTCTGGCTGTGCCCAACCTGCCCAAACCAACCGGCCGCTACGCCATCGGCACACGCACCGTCTACCTGGTGGACAGGACACGGCCGGACATCTTTGGCGAAACAGGTGACGAACCGCGTGAATTAATGGTCCAGGTGTGGTATCCAGCGGAGCGAACGGCCGGCGCCAGACGCGCTCCGTTCATCGCCGATTTTAAGATTGGCGGTCCGGCCATCGCCCGCCGTTTTGGGTTTCCGCCCTTTATTTTGCGCCACGTGGACCTGGCCAAGACGCACGGCTATTTGGATTTGCCGGTCGCCGCCGCTGGCACGCCGTTTCCGGTGCTGACCTTTTCGCATGGCTATCTGGGGCTGCATTCGCAAAACACCTGGCAGATGGAGGAGTTAGCCAGCCACGGTTATGTGGTGGTGGCCCCCAACCACACACATGGGGCGATCTGCACGGTGTTTCCCGACGGCCGTGTGGTCTTTGGCATGACCGCACCGCCAGATGATATGCCGTTGGAGCAGGCAGGGCGGCGGGGCATTCAGCAGTGGGCGGAGGACGTGGCTTTTGTGCTGGACCAGATGGTCTGTTGGCAGGCGGACCCGGCGCATCTCTTTTACGGCCGTTTGGATTTTGCCCGTGTTGGCAGTTTGGGGCATTCGATGGGCGGGGGCACGGCGGTGCAGTTTGCCGCCAATGACCGGCGCTGCCGGGCGCTGCTGTTGTTGGACCCCTGGTTACGGCCGTTGGACGACTCTATCATCCACCAGGGATTTGCTTTCCCAGTTTTGTCGCTGATGAGCGAAGGGGAATTTGGCAAAAGCAACGGGCTGTTGGCCGACAGGCTGGCCGCCGCCAGCCGCCCGCCGGGCATGGTGGCGACCATCACCGGCAGCGGCCATTACGATTACAGCGATTTGCCGCTGCTGTCGCCGGTGACACGCATGTTTGGCGCCAAGGGGCCGATTAACGGCCGTCGCGCCGCACGCATCATCAATGAGTATACATTGGCCTTTTTTGAGGCGGCATTAAAGGAACGGCCGTCATCGCTGCTGGCTGGCGAAGCGCGCTACCCGGAGGTCCGGTGGCGCCCGGGAATGGACTCGCTTTAGTTGCCTATGGTTGGGCGGTTGCGAAAGTTGAAGAAGCGGTCAATTCGCCGGCGTAACTGTTCCGAGAGCGGGCGGGTGTCGGGCAGGTCCGGTGTGGTGTACTGGTCTAAGAATTGGCGCACGGCCGTTTCCCCCGCGTCCAACAGTTTCTGATACGTTTCATTGTTCGGGTCGGGCCGCAAGTTGAAATCAATCGTCGAGACGCAGCAGTTGCTGACGTTAATGGTACGCTGGCGATCCATGGGCCGCTGTTCATAGGCGGTGGTCTGCGCTTCCATCCATGTCTCGAACAGGTTGCTCAGGTAGAAGGCCAGATTGGAGACGGGGCGGCGGCCAGAGTCGGGGCAGTCAGATGGCGTGTAGAGGCGGCAGCCCAACGTTTCCCAGTTCACACTGTGTTCATTTAAGCGATGATTGGCGTTGTACTGGGGCGCATCAAACAGGTGAATCGGGTAATTGGCGAGGATACCGCCATCGCCGTAGAAATCCCCCTGGCCGAGGGTGCGCCCATCAAATTGGGGCGCGGCGAAAAAGAGGGGCATGGATTGGGAGATGAGGAGGGCGTCGGCGACGGCCGTATTCGGGGTGGTATCGGCGGAAAAAATTTCTAAGCGGTGCTGCGAAACATTGGTAGCAACGACGTGCAGGTCACGGAAACCCCTGGCCCGAAAGTCGGCAAAGGTGGCCTGGCCGTAGCCGATTTGGGCGGAGATGGTTTCCAGCATCCAGTTATGGGCGTAATCGGTGTCGTACCAGCCATAATGGCGCAGCAGCCGGTTGAAGCCATCCACGTTGTGGGCCAGTTCTTTGCCCAGGTTGGCGTTGAGGAGACGAGAGGGCATACGCACGGCCGTTTTGAGTCCTGGTATTTTGCTGTAGTCCAGCGTGCGGAAAATGGCGATACTCTCAGCCGCGCTGAGGCGAAAGCTGAGAATGGCCGCCAGCAGCGCCCCGGCCGAAGTTCCGCCGACGCGCTCGATTTGCGGCAGAATGCCCACTTCTTCTAACACGGGGATGACGCCCAGATAGGCCAGGTACTTCATGCCGCCGCCTTGAAAGACCAGGTTTTTGAATGGATAGTGGGTCATAGCTGTGCGCCTTACTCCGTAATTCGTAATCAGTAATCCGTAATCCGAACACGGAATACGGAACACGGAACACGTCACCCATGGGACAAAACCAGTTTACCACTGACATCGCCGTCTTGCAGACGCTTGAGGGCGGCTGGCCCATCGGCCAGGGGGTAGGTGGCGTGGATGATGGGGCGGAGACGGCCGTTAAACACCAACGCCATGACTTCTTCATAGTCGCTGCTTGTTCCCATGGTACTGCCGATGATGCGCAACTGCTTGCCAAAAATCAGCCGATTGTCAATCTCGAATTGAGGGCCGCTGGTATTGCCGACGGTTAGTAAACGGCCGCCGCGCTTCAGCGCGCGCAGCGAGGCGGCATAAGTGGCCGCGCCGACATTGTCTACCACCACGTCTACCCCCTGGCGCTGCGTGGCCTTGAACAATGCCCGGCCCCAATCTTCAGCCTGCCGGTTGATAGTGACATCTGCGCCCAATGCCCGCGCCTGGGCCAGCTTTTCCTCTGAAGAGCCGATTACGTAGATTGGCCCCGCCCCGGCTAATTTGGCGATCTGGATGGCCGCTGTGTTGACGCCGCCGCCCGCGCCGACAATCAACACCGATTCACCAGCCTGTAAACGGCCGGCCTTGATGAGCGAATGCCAGGCGGTGACAAACACCAGCGAAGCGGCGGCGGCGGTAGCAAAAGAGATGTGGTCGGGAAGTTTGAGGAGGTTGTGGGCGGGCACGGCCGTATAATCGGCAAAAAAGCCATCCACGTGTTCGCCCAGGATGGCAAACTGCTGGCACATATTGTCCTGGCCGCGGCGGCAGTAAGCGCAGCGGCCACAAAACAGCGTCGGATTCACCGCCACCCGGTCGCCAGGGGTAAACCCGGCCACATTGGCTCCCACCTGGGCGATGACGCCCGCGCCATCGCTGCCCATGACGTGCGGCAGTTTTAGATTGAGTCCCGGCCAGCCGGCCAGCACCCACAAATCCAGCCGGTTCAGCGCCGCCGCTTTCACTTGCAGCAGCACCTCATCCGGCCCAAGCTGTGGCTCGGCCACGTCTGTATAGCTCACTTTTTCCAGCGTCCCATGTTCATGAAAAACGACAGCTTTCACAATTCCTCCCGAAAAAATGGGAGCAGCGGACGTCCCGGCCGCTAGGACAGGCGGGACGCCTGCGCTCCCCGGTGTTTACTCTTCATCCCAGACTTCTTCCAGGTTGTCTTTGTAAAATTCAAAGACGTCGGCGTAGGCCAGGATGTCTTCGTTGGTGGTGGTTTGCAGCAGCACATCCAGCAGGGTGCGCATGGCGGCTTCTTTCTGGTCGTTGCTGTAGTAAGCCAGGGCCAGGAAGACGTGGCCGCTTTTATTGTCTGGGAATTGGGCGACGGCCGTTTCCAACACCGCCACCGCCTCGGCAAACTCGCCAATCACCCGATGGCAGCTTCCCAGGCAAATCAGGCACTCCTGCAAATCGTCACCGCTGAGGCCCTCTTCCACGGCATCTTCGTAATACGGGATGGCGTCCCGTTCCTGGCCCATCACGTCGTAAGAGCCGCCCACTTCATACAACACCACCGGGTCTTCCGGGAACTCGTCCATCAAGGCCAGCAATATGGCCTGCGATGCTTCCAATTGATCCTGTTCGCGCAGTTCTCGCGCCTGGGCAATACGTTTGTCTTTTGTCTCCACGTTGGTCTCCTCTGAAAATAATTAACGCAAAGACGCAGAGGCGCAGAGATAAATCTGCGTAATCTGCGTAATCTGTTGATTGTCATTCATCGTTTCGCGCATACGGCTTCCTCAGAATCATAGGCATCCATCGCCAAATCCGCAACTTCTTTTGGCTTGCCGCCTGGCTCAGGATTTGGTATTGTCTGGTTATAGTTTATTGTTGGCAGCGAGGCAATTCCTGATGGCATTAAAACCGGTTCGACAACATGTTCATGGGCGGCTGATTCAGGCCAACGGCCGTACCGCCCTCATACTCTTAGATGCCCAACCAGCGGCGAAAACGGCCGATTCCCTTTATCTGCGCTTCGCCCTGGTGGTCAGAGGGCCAGAAGACCACGTGCTGCCCGGTTTGCTGCTGGACGATTGGGGCCACGAGATTCGCGGCCTGGAGATTTACCAATTTATCCGCGATCACGGCGATTCTTTCCCGCGAGCCGAGGTTTTTGGCTTTGATATGGATGGCAGCGAGACGCAGCTCTTCTTGCGCAGCCTGGAGCTGCACGTCCGTTGGCCTTGTTATGTCTATACTTCGACCGATGTGCCGCTGGTGGAAGGCTTGCGCCTACACGCCATTTTGCTGCCGACCGCAGGGGTAGCTGCGCCGCAAGCCATCAAAAAACCGGACCAAGCAGCCATCGAACGGCCGTTACGCGGCGCACAGGTAAGCTGGTGGCAGGTTCCGCCGGATGCCGCTGCCTTTGATTTTGCCCTATTGGAGCGTGGCTGATGACCCGGATCAGCATGGTCGGCCGTTTTCTGCTGCTGGCATGGGGGGCGCTGTTGTGGACGGCCGTCGTCCTTCCCGGCCAGTCGGCTGCCGCCCAAGAAACAAGCCCACAATCGGCCATCTCCACCATCTGGGGGCCGGGCATTCAACAGTGGGCGTTCCACATCGGCGTCTTGTCTCAGGCGCATGGTCTGGACCCCGATTTTATCGCCGCCGTCATCAATGAAGAATCAGACGGCAACCATCAGGTGATCAGCCAGAAAGGGGCGGTGGGGCTGATGGGCGTGATGCCCACCGGGCCGGGCATGGAATGGCGACCTTCCTCTGACGACCTGTCGAACCCGGCCATTAACCTGCGCTGGGGCGTGGCGATTTTGGCGGATGTGGTGCGCCAGGCCGGCGGCGATTTGTACGCGGCGCTGGCCGCCTACAGCGGCGGTTGGGCCAATGTGAACAATGGCGTGCCGCGCAGTTATGCGGTAAGCGTGTTGGATAGTTACGGCCGTGCGGTGGCCGCCCGCAGCGGCATCGCACCGGCCATCGCCAGCCAATGGACGGTTGCCATTAAAATCCCTTATGGCAATGTGCCCAACGCACCGCTGCTGGTGTTGGGCGATCAGCCAATTTCTGGCCTGTATACCTTTGGCGAACATATGGTGTTCGATTACGTAGACAGCGCTGGACGCGCTTACTATGTGGTGGGGTATGCCGTGCCGGTGGCTCTGGTATCGCCGGTTGAAAATAATACGGCCGTGTATGGCGACAGTGAAAACGTGGATGCCCATCTGCGCGTCCGCCTGGGCGACAATGACGCCGTTAAGACCCCATCCAGCAACCCACAAGTGCTGCTGGCCTGCCTGCCCAGCCTAGACCGCCTGCGCGGCCACGCCAGCACCCGCTGGTTTGCCCCCACAGACTGCCCGGACGGAAATAGGTAGCTGTCCACCAACTACCAACTATTAACTACCAACTATCCACAATGCCAACACCATTTATGCACCTACACCTGGCGGAACAGATCCGTTCCGCCGCCGAGACGCGCTTTGGGCGAGACGGCCGTCTCGCCACACTTCTGGCGCAATCCTGGCCGGCCTTCTACCTGGGCAGCGTGGCCGCCGACTGCCAGGATTTGGCCGGTATCCCGCGCACGGCCACCCATTTTTACAACGTCCCACCGGAGCCAGACAACCAGGCCTACCCACGCATGTTGGCCGCCTACCCAGAACTGACCGACCTGGCCCATATGCCGCCCGACCAGGCGGTTTTTGTCGCCGCCTACAGCTTTCATCTGATTGTGGACCTGGTGTGGTTCCGCGAGATTTTGCTGCCCTATTTTGTCCATGCCATCAATTGGCGCGCCGGCCATGAGCAGCGCCATCTGGTCCACAACATTGTGCTGACCTACCTGGACAAACAGGCGTATGAGGCTTTACCGCCAACGGCCGTCGCTACTCTGGCCGCCGCTACACCTGACCATTGGCTGCCTTTTGTTAATGATGAGGCGTTGGTGGCCTGGCAAAATCTGCTCGTGGCCCAATTGCAGCCCGGCGCTATGCCGCAGACGGTTAACATTTATGCCCGTCGCCTGCACATGTCACCGGTGGAGTTTGCCAACAGCCTACAAGACCCCACCTGGATGGCCGACCACGTGTTCAACGTTGTGCCCATCGCCGAAATACAGGCGCGGTTAGACACGGCCGTACTCACCGGTCTGGATATGCTGGCCCATTACCTGAACGGGATGGATACCCCCTGACTACTATCCGTAGGCCGAAGTCCGTACCCTGTTATCCGATGACATTTTCCAGAGGCAGCACCCTACGGATTACCGCTTACGGGTACTACGTCGCTTCCGGCTAAGGAATAACCCATGAACAACATTGTCCCAGCCCCGGTCAGACAAACGGTGCAAATCCAGCTCCCTGATGGCCGCGCCTTTAACGGCCCCATCGGCACAACCGTCGAGCAGTTTTTGCTGGCAGCCATGTCCGAAGCTGTGCTGCAAAACCATATCGTGGGCGTGTTGTGCGATGGCCACCTGCGCGAATTGGCTCATCCATTACACGCCGATGCCCATCTGACACTGCTGACCACCGGCGACCCGGACGGCGCGCGCATTTATCGCCGTTCGCTCAGCTTTTTGATGATTGCCGCTGCCGCCGAAGTGTTTCCTGACCAGGTAATTACCGTGCAGCACTCCATGCCCTTTGGCGGTTATCACTGTGAACGGGATGATAACGGCCGTGTGACCACCGCCGAACTCAACCGCTTACGCCAGCGGATGCGCGAGTTGGTGGCTGCCGATTTGCCCATCACCCGCGTGGTCGTGCCTCTCAACGAGGCGCTGCAAATCTTCCGCGCCAGCGGCGATTTGGAGAAGGCAGACTTGTTTGCCCGGCGGCGTAAGGATTACCTGACGCTGTATGAACTCAATGGCGTGCGTGATTATTTTCATGGTTTTATGGTTCCCCGAACCAGTTATCTAGATTTGTTTGAGCTGCACCCCTACAACGACGGCTTTATTTTACAATTTCCCCGGCGACACGACCCGGCTCACCTCCAACCGTTTGAGGATGAACCGCGTCTGGCGCAGGTTTTTCAGGACTATGCTGATTGGTTGAGCATCGTCGGTGTGCCCAGTGTGTCGTCGTTGAACAATGCGCTGCGAAACGGCCGTACTCAGGAAGTCGTTCTCGTCGCCGAAGCGTTCCACCAGCGCCAGCTTTCGGCCATCGCCGCCGCCATCGCCGACCGCCGCCCGGCGGTCAAACTGGTAATGATCTCCGGCCCCACCTCTTCCGGCAAAACGACTTTTAGCAAGCGGCTGGCGGTGCAGCTTTTGGCCCAGGGTATCTACCCTGTCACCATTGGCATGGACGATTATTTTGTCAATCGGGAGGACACCCCCCGCGACGTCAAAGGGGATTACGATTTTGAGTCGTTGGCAGCGGTGGATATTGGTCTGTTTCAGCAGCAGTTGCGTCAACTGCTGGCCGGAGAAACCATCATTCAGCCCGTTTACAACTTCTTCACCGGTCAGCGGGAATGGGGGGACGAACTGCGCATTAGGCCAGACCACGTGATCCTGATTGAAGGCATTCACGGGCTAAATCCTAAATTGGTGGAAGGCATTGCGCCCGAGGCGATGTATCGCATCTTCATTTCGGCGCTGACGCAGCTCAATCTGGACAAACACAACCGCGTGCCGACTACCGATACACGCCTGCTGCGGCGCATCGTGCGTGACGCCGCCCGGCGCGGTTACACCGCCACCGACACCATCAGCCGCTGGAACAGCGTGCGCCGCGGCGAACGGATGTACATTTTCCCCCACCAAAATAACGCCGATGTGTTTTTTAATTCTGCTTTGGTCTATGAATTGTCGGTGTTGAAGACGCTGGCCCAGCCCCTGCTGCTGCAAGTGGAAGCCGGTACGCCGGAGCGGATTGAGGCCAATCGGCTGCTGGCGTTTTTGCAATGGTTCGAGCCAGTTCCTGGCGACGCCCTCAGTTTCATCGCCAGCGACTCCATCCTGCGCGAATTTATCGGCGGTTCGATTTTGGACGATTTTGAACTGTGGCAGCGATAGAGGGATTTCGTAAGCCGTATTCCGAATTACGGAATACGGAATACGGCTTACGGATGTCAGATTTCCCCAGTCGCCAACACCTTTTTCACCTCAGCGATGGCTTTGGTGACTTCAATATCGCGTGGGCAGGCGCTGGTGCAGTTGAAGTTGGTGCGGCAGCGCCAGACGCCAAAGGTATCGCCGACGACAGCCAGACGCTCGGCGGCGCCTTCATCGCGGCTGTCGTAGATAAAGCGGTGGGCCTGCACGATAGCCGCCGGACCGACGTATTTTTCGTTGGCCCAGAAGCTGGGGCAGGAGGTGGTGCAGCAGGCGCAAAGGATACATTTGGTGGTGTCGTCGAAGCGCGCCCGGTCTTCGGCCGATTGCAGGCGTTCACGGCCGTCGGCCGGCGGCGGCGAATCATTGATGAAATATGGCAGCACAGAGCGGTAATGCTCCATGAACGGCTCCATGTCTACGATCAGGTCTTTGATCACCCGTAAACCCAGAATGGGTTCTACCTGAATCGTCGCCGACCCGTTGCCACCACTTAGCCGCTGGACCAGCGTTTTGCAGGCCAGGGCATTGGCCCCATTGATGCGCACGGCGTCTGAACCGCACACGCCATGGGCGCAAGAGCGGCGCAAAGCCAGCGTGCCGTCCATTTCCCACTTCACCCGATGCAGCAGGTCTAGAACGGTGTCAGTTGGCAGCGCGTCGCTTAACGTATATTCCCCCCACCACGCTTTTTGGTCTTTCTCCGGGTTAAACCGGCGGATGCGTAAGTTGACTTGCATGATGTTGCTCCTGAAAGCTGTCGGCAATTGTCAATTGCCAATTGATAATTGACAATTGACAATTGTTAATCAGTATACTCTCGGCTTGGGTTCATACCGGCCCAATGTCACCGGTTTGTAATCCAGCTTGTATTCGCCTTCGCCAACCTTGTGGCAGAGGGTATGTTTGAGCCAATTAACGTCGTCGCGGTCGGGAAAGTCATCGCGGGCGTGCCCGCCACGGCTTTCCTGACGGGTCAGGGCGGATACGGCCGTTACCTCCGCCAGCTCCAACAAACAGCCCAATTCCCATGCCTCTAACAGTTCGCTGTTAAAAACCTTGCCTTTGTCTTGCACGCCAACATCTTGATAAGCCACCCGCAGCTTTTTCAGCTCGGCGATGCTGGCGCTGACCGTCTCTTTGGTGCGGAATACACTGACCCCTTCGGTCATCGTCGTTTGCATTCTATTGCGCACCTCGAACATCTTGGCGCTGCCCTGGTTGTGGCGGATGCGCTCAAACTCGGCGATGACTTCATCGGCGGCGTTGGCGGGCAGGGGCAGCAGATTGGCCTGCTGGCAGAACGCTGCCATATCCTTGCCGGCGCGTCGGCCAAAAACCACCAGGTCAGTCAGCGAGTTGGTCCCCAGGCGGTTGGCCCCATGCACCGAAACACAGGCGGCCTCGCCGGCCGCGTATAAACCGGGCAGCACCTTTTTGGCTGCATCCAAAATCACCCGCCCTTCCACGTCCGTGGGAATGCCGCCCATGGCGTAATGGGCGGTTGGCTGGATGGGCATGGGGTCTTTCACCGGGTCCACGCCCAGGTAGGTGCGCGTAAAGTCGGCGATATCCGGCAGCTTGGCCTCGATATCTTCGCGGGTAATGCGCCGCGTTTCACCATCTTTTGCAAAATAATGGTTCACTGTTTCTGGCCTGATGTCCAGATGGACATAATTTTTGCCGTCAATGCCGTTGCCCGCCTGGATTTCCAGGTAGATGGCCCGGCTTACCACGTCGCGGCTGGCCAGGTCCTTAATGGTTGGGGCGTACTTCTCCATAAAGCGTTCCCCTTTGCCGTTGATTAGCACGCCGCCCTCGCCGCGCACGCCTTCGGTGATGAGGATGCCCAGCTTAAAGATGCCGGTGGGGTGGAATTGGAAAAATTCCATGTCTTGCATGGGGATACCCCGGCGCAGGCAGATGGCCGCGCCATCACCGGTGAGCGAGTGGGCGTTGGAAGTTACCTGCCAGCAGCGGCCCCAGCCGCCGGTGGCAAACATCACCGCTTTGCTGTGGAATATGTGAAATTCGCCGGTGGCAATTTCAATGGCAACCACGCCGCGAATGGAGTCGCCGACGCGGATCAGGTCTACGACGTGAAATTCGTCGAAGAAGTTGACCTTTTGTTTGATGCACTGCTGGTAAAGGGTTTGCAGAATCATGTGGCCGGTGCGGTCGGCGGCGTGGCAGGCGCGCATGACCGGCTTTTTGGTCTCGTTGTTGGTGTGGCCGCCGAAGCGACGTTGGGAGATACGGCCGTTCGGGAACCGGTCGAACGGCAGCCCCATATGCTCCAACTCGATCACCACCTCAATGGCGTCCTGGCACAAAATATCCACCGCGTCCTGGTCGGCCAGGTAGTCCGAGCCTTTGACTGTATCAAAGGCGTGCCATTCCCAACGGTCTTCTTCCATATTGCCCAGGGCCGCGCCCACGCCGCCCTGCGCCGCTCCTGTGTGCGAACGGGTTGGATACAACTTAGAAAGCACCGCCACGTTGGCATTTTTGCTGGCATAAAGCGCCGCCATCAGCCCCGCGCCGCCTGCGCCAACGATCACTGCGTCGAATGTGTGTGTTTTCACATTGGCCATTGTCTTTAACCTCAATCTCCTAAAAAGGCTGCCGAATCAAAACTGGCAATCGCATAGCCGGCCCATAAGATGGTAATCACGGCAAAAACGGCCAGGAAGATGTTGATGACTTTCACGGCCCGCCGGTTGTGGATGTAATCTTCCAGCACATTGCGCAGCCCGTTGATGCCATGCGTATAAGCAAAAGCCAGCAGCAGCATGTCAAACGCCCGCCAGCCCCACGAATTCCACTGCTGGGCGACAAACTGAATGGTCAGATTATGGGAGCTGTTTAGCACGTGTTGAATCATCATGTGCCCCACAGCCAAAACCAGTAACGCTACCCCGGAGACACGCATAAACAAGAATGCGTAACGCTCCAGATTGGATTGAACCTGTACCTTACGGCGGGTGACGCCGGTAACATTTGCGGTTGTCATATCATATGCTCCTTTGGCGCACCTAGCGCGGCGGATAATCGCTGAGGCGCGGGAACTGCATCCAGGCGTCGCCCATGTGCTGCCAATGCCCAACCATGGAGATGAACATATAAATGGCGATGGGAACAAAAATAATCAGAAACAACCCCCAGGTAATCTGGGTAGACCTTTCCTGGTGTTTCCACAATTCTGGCTTGAAATCGAGGATTGAGATGCGAATGCCATTGAAGGCGTGGTAAAGCACAGCCCCCATCAGCGGGATTTCGCCCAGGGCAATAGGCGGCCATTTGAACAGGTCTATAGACCATTCATAAACGTGAGGTAGAAAATGGGCATTGGCGGTGTCCCAAACGTGGATCGTCAGGAACAGCAGGATGGCCAGACCGGAGATGCGATGCGCCACCCAACTCCAATGACCACTCCGGCCACGGTAGCGAATACTTTCGCGTATCGTCAGGCCAAGTGTTGACATAAGGCTTTCTCCTTTATATGAGGTGGGCTAATAAACCGGCTGAACTGGGGCGACTTTGTCTGGTACAGCAGCAGACAGTTGGGGATATGTCTGGTGTTTCGGGAAGATGTAACAAAATATGCCAAGTTTCAGCCATCGAATGAATTGTGACCACCGGGCCTGCGTCCTCTCTCTAGTGGCTGGAGACGCGCAAGGGGGTCAAATTCCTGGTTGGGAAAGATTTCACAGATTATAACACAGTTGCCCAAATGGGTAATGGGCGCAAGGGCGCAAGGGCGCATGGGCGCATGAACATACAAGTCTAATGGTTGCCGGGCATGGTGTGATATAATCACTGCTCTGAGATTATTTTTTGGGAGAGTAAGAGATGTCTGGACATTCAAAATGGTCGACCATTAAGCATAAAAAGGCGGCCACTGACAAAAAGCGGGGCAAAATTTTTACCCGGTTGGCTTCCGAACTCACGATGGCGTCCCGCGAAGGCGGTGGCGACCCCAGTTTTAACAACCGTCTGGCGCTGGCAGTGGAAAAGGCCAAAGCTTCGAACATGCCCAAAGACAACATTGAACGGGCCATCAAGCGGGGTACGGGCGAACTGGAAGGCAGCGAACTTCATGAAATGATGTATGAAGTCTATGGCCCCAACGGCATCGGCATCCTGGTGGAATGCCTCACCGATAATAAAAACCGGGCCGTCGCCGATTTACGCCACACCGTGAGCAAAAACGGCGGCAACATGGCCGATTCCGGTTCCGTCGCCTGGCAGTTCACCCGCAAAGGTTACATCGCCGTGGCTGATGTGGCCGATGAGGACGAATTATTTCTGGTGGCCGCCGACGCCGGCGCCGATGACATTCAGTTTAGCGAAGAAGGCGCCGAGATTTACGTGGAACTGGAACTGTTCGCTGCTGTGCGCGACGCTATCCAGGCCGCCGGCTTTAAGTTGGAAGAGGCCAACGTGTTGTATGACCCCAACGCGCCGTTGGAACTGGACCAGGGTGCGGCCGTGCAGGTGATGAATTTCATCGAGAAGATCGAAGACCTGGACGACGTGTTAAATGTCTATTCCACCCTGGACGTGACCGATGCCGCTCTGGCGGCCATGGATGCGGACTAAGCAGCTGTAAATGATGAACGATGAGTCAGGTCCTCATCATTCATCGTTCATCGTTACCTTATGCGTATTTTAGGATTAGATCCGGGCACAGCGACCACCGGGTATGGGATTATTGATGCAGCAGAAGACGGCCGTTTAACGGCCGTTTCTTTTGGCGCTATCGTCACCCCGCCGGACTCGCCCATGCCCTATCGCTTGCAGCAAATCCAACAAGAGCTGCAGCAATTGTTAGACGAGTACCAACCGGACACGGCCGGCATCGAAGAACTATTTTTTGGCCGCAATATCACCACCGCCATCACCGTAGGGCAGGCGCGGGGTGTGCTGCTGCTCACATTAGCCAACGCCGGTCTGTCCATTGGCGAATATTCGCCGCCCAAAATCAAAGAAGCCATCACCGGCTATGGCAAGGCGGACAAGGCCCAGATGCAAATGATGGTGCGCAACCTGCTGGACCTGGAAGAAACACCCCGCCCCGACGACGCCGCCGATGGCCTGGCCGTCGCCATCACCCATTACCAATATCAGCGACACGCCGCGCTTTACACTTAGTGATCATCTAGAAATTACATGGCCCAGATTGGACCAATCTCCCAGATTGGTCCAATCTAAAAAAACAGGAAGTTATTCTTAGACGATTACGTAGTTTGTTAGTTGGTTCATACCAACCAGCCAATTAAAACATTATGATCGCCAGTCTCAGTGGAACGATTCAGTTTATCGGTTCGGACCATCTTGTCATCAAGGTGGGCGGCGTGGGCGTGCGGGTGTTTGTGCCCAAGACGGTGCTGGAAGATGTGGGCGGCGTGGGGCGCAGCCTGACGCTGCATACCCACCTCATGGTGCGCGAACAAGACCTGTCTTTGTATGGCTTTAACAGCGCCGAAGACCTGCAATTGTTTGAGGTGCTGCTGAGTGTCAGCGGCGTTGGGCCAAAAATGGCGCTGGCGATTTTGTCTACGCTAAGCCCGGAATTGTTGAAGAGTTCCATTATGCGCGAGGAAACGGCCGTTCTGCAACGTGTCCCCGGCATCGGCAAGAAGACGGCCGAACGCATCATGTTCCAACTGCGCGACAAACTCGATCTCAGCCTGGGGGGAACGGCCGTACCCCTGGTTACAGATGTAGACGCCGATGTGATAGACATCCTCACCAGCCTGGGCTTCAGCATTGTCGAGGCGCAGTCTGCCCTGCAAAAATTGCCCCGCGAAGTGAAAAATGTAGACGAACGTGTGCAAATGGCCCTGCAATATTTAGACCAGGGTTAGCCGGCGTCGTGGGGTAATCAAGTCCTGGCAAAAACCGGTGCAAGAGGGAAGGGTCATGGCTAGAGAACGAATTGAACGCCTTTATTTTGTAACTGCTTCGGAGAACAAGTTCAACGATTATCAGTTTTTGCTGGGTAAATTTGTTGACTTATTCTGGTTTCCTCACACTGTGGAAGATGTGATCACCACTGACGTAGACATCCTCATCCGGCGCAAAGTGGAAGCCATCCGGCCCAAACTGCCCTACCTGCCCTTTCTCGTCGAACAAACCAACCTGATGATCCGCGCCTGGAAAAATTTACCGGGCAACGTGGCCGGACTTTTTATGGATGGCGTCGGGGCCGATGGTATTTGCAAGATGTTGGACGCCTTCCCCGACAGGTCGGCAACGGCCGTTACCAAGCTGGCTTACCATGCCCCCGATGACCGGGTATTGGTTTTTGCCGGTCAGCTCTCTGGAACCATCGCCCCAGCGCCACGCGGGCAGCAGGTGTTTGGCTGGGACGCCATCTTCATCCCCGACGGCCACGACCGCACCCTGGCAGAGATGAGTATGGAGCAGCGCAACAGCATTTCCACCCGGAAATTGGCGGTGGCGGCTTTTTATACGGCCGTTCTCGAAGACGAACAGGCCGACGCGCTGCTGCAAAACCGCATTCGCCTGCGCGAATTGATGGTGCGCTACTTCAACAAGACCGAACTGGAAACCCTCTGTTTCGACCTGGGCATAGACAAAGACAACCTGCCCACCGTCACCAAGCCAGAGATGTCCCAGGAAATCATCCTCTACTGCGAACGGCTCAATCTGATCCCCCGCCTGCTGGAACTTTGCCGCAGCCAGCGCCCCAACGCCGACTGGCCGGAAGCGCTATGACGTCCAAATAGCCAAAGAGGACGGCGCGCCGTCCTCTTTGGCTATTTGGGTTGTGGCTGGGTGGTTGGGTTACGCAGTGCGTAATTCGGGGATGCCCTCTTCGGATTGGCCGTTGGTATGGCTGGCCGGTTTGAGCGCGCCTTTTAGATAAGCGCCGCCAACGGGCAGGTAATCGTAGCCGTTGGCCACCAGCGAGGTGAAGTCGGAAATCATGCGACGGCCGTCAATCACCAAATAGGGCGCGCTGACCGTCGTTTCAATCGTGCGGGCGATACCGCGAAACTCTTCCCAATCGGTGGAAATAAAGACGGCATCGCTGCCTTCAATGGCCTCTCTGGCGGTTTGGTGATAGCTGATACGCTCGAACAGGTGGTTCTTTTCCGGGTTGAACCAATATTCCTGCGCCGCAGATGTCGCCAATGGATCAAAGGCGCGGATTTCGCCGACGCCGCGCCCCAGCAGCGCTTCGACCGCTTTGAGGGCGGCTGAGTCGCGCATGTCGTTGGTGCGTTTTTTGAAGGCCAACCCCAGCAGGGCCACGCGCTTGTTGTTAAAGTTGAAAGCGGCTTCGTGGACAGCGCGGTCTACCAGATACGTTTTCTGGAATTCGTTGATGTTGTAGACAGCCTGGAGCAAATCGGTGGAACGGCCGTTTTGGTTCAACTGGTAAATCAACGATTGGATGTCTTTGCCGAAGCAGCTTCCACCAGCCCCGTTGCTCACATAAGACCCCCACGTGCTGATGCGCGAATCGGCCGTGACGCCGATCTTCAGGTCTTCCATGCGAATGTTGGGGAAGGTTTCCGCCAGCCGTGCGCCGACGCCATTCCAGAAGGAGATATAGGTCAGCAGCAAGGTGTTGCCGGTGTACTTGATGGCTTCGGCCGTTTCCGGCGTTGTTTCCAGGTAGCGAATACGCACGTGGTTGACAAAGTGGGAATAGATGCGACGCAGAAGAACAAAATCCTCCTCGGTATCCGCGCCCACCACAACCCGGTCTGGCTTGCGTGAGCCATCCATGGCATTCCCTTGCGCCAGAAATTCCGGGTTGGAAGCCACGCCGAAGTTCTCTACGCCGTGCTGTTCCATCACGTTTTGCAGCAGGCGCACCGAACCTACCGGCACAGTGCTTTTGTTCACCAACAGCACCCGCTTTTTGTTCTGTCGCTGCGCCAGCAGCTCGGCGACGCTGTGGGCGGCGTTGAGATAGTAACTCAGGTCGGTGGAGCCATCCCGATTGGGCGGCGTATTCAGGCAAAAGAAGAAGATGTCGGTCCCTTCTGCCAGGTGGGTGATGTCGGTGGTGAAGAACAGGTAGCGATCTATATTTTCGGCAATGGCCGCGGCCAGACCTGGCTCGTTGACATAACGTTCGATTTGGGCCGCCTGGCCCGTTTTATAAGCGTTGATACGCTTCTCGTCAATGTCGTAAGCCCACACTTCGTGGCCATATTCAGACAAAACAGCCGCATGGGGCGCCCCACGAAACCAGTGCCAACTACGATTATTTTCATCAAACTACTCCTTAAATGAATGGGAGACAGGTCCAGCCATGCGCCCCATTTTGTTGATCGTTGTGTCTTAAGATACGCGATTTACCTTAGTCTTGCCAACTTACATTGGTACTTAATCTATACGTTTCGCCGATAAGCTGAAAGTTGTTAGCTTTTGACTATCAACTCTCAACTATCAACTTTGCCGCCTGACGGCCGATTTCCACTGCGTAATTGGTGCCCCGGTCCCAGGGGTAAACCTGGCTCATGCTGGCGAAATAGAGGCCAGGAAGCGGCGTTTGCAGGTCGGGGATGTGGGCTGAATGGTGGAGCAGCGGCACGGGTTGGGCATATTTCTCGCGGAAGACCCAGCTTCGGCGCACCCAATCGGGGCGGAAATCGGGGTTGAATTGGGTGAGGACGCCGGTGAAAAGGTGGGTCAATTCCTCGTCGCTCATCTGGAAATAGGCGTGGTCGGGCGCAACGTAATCGCCGCAATAGATGATGTGGTCGCCACCGTAATGCTCGCGGCTGATGTAATTGGTGTGTTCTACCAGGGCCAGGAAGGGGACGGTGTTCTGGCTTTTGTCGGGTGAACTGGAAGGGATGTTAAGCCAATAGGTGAGGTGGTCGGGGAGTAACGGCCGTTTTAACGCCAACGTCAGCACCACTGCGCCCATGCTCTTCAGATTAAGAAGCTGCCCCAGATAATCGGCCGGCAAATCGGGCGCCAGCCGGGCTAACAAATGAGGCGATGTGGTGGCCAGAACGCGGTCAAAGGGCGCTTCGCCGGCGGCGGTGGTGGGGGTGGTGAGGGTGAGACGGCCGTTCACCGTCTGGGCAATATGGCTGACCGGCGTATTGAGCAAAATCTGGCCGCCACGCTGTTGGACAACGGCCGTTAACTGGTCAATAAACGCCTGGAAACCGCCCACAAAATAGCCCAGTTTCGGTGTGCGCACATGCAGCCGCGCCCACATCCAAGCCATATTCACCTCCTGATAATAAGGCCCAAACTTACCGATCAGGAGCGGCCGCCAGGTCGTCTGGTAGATTTTGTCGCCATACCAGCGGCGCAGCCAGGCATCGGCCGTCTGCTGCTCCAACCGGCGCCACGGCTCCGTAAAGCGCAAATAGGCGCTGACCAGGCCAAAGCGGGCCACGTCCAACAAATTGAAGCCGGGAAAGGTAATCCAACGCCAGGGGGAATCGAAGGGCACGATTTTCCCATCATACATGACCGAGGTCGTGGGGCGAGGAAAAAACAACTTATCGTTGAAACCAAGTTCATCCACCAGTTGAATGATGGCCTTATCCGACTGGAAAATGTGGTGGTAAAACTTCTCCAGCGGCCAGTCCCAGTTCTGGTCCTTAAACCCAGACGCCAGCCCGCCTGTATGGTCAGTAGCTTCGTAGAGCGTTACCTGATGTCCGGCGGCCAACAAGTCATAGGCCGCCGACAGACCGGCAACCCCGGCTCCAATGATGGCTATCTGCATAAGTGTGTGTCCTTTTGGGGTTCCGTATTCCGTGTTCCGTATTCCGTGTTCGGCTCACGGCTCACGGCTTTCCTTCATCTCCGCCGCCTTGCCGATGTCCGCCCAGCTCAGCCCTTCGCGGAGCATGTAATAGAAGCCCAGCAGGGTGATGGGCAGCCACAGGGCGGCGTGCAGGACCAGGGTATAGGCGGCGGCCGTGTTGGCCGGCACGCTGTACAATTTCAGCACTTCGATGCCTGGCGTGTCAAACGTGCCCACATAGCCGGGGGCGGATGGCAGAGTCGTCGCCAGATTGACCACGCCGTTCATCAGCATCAGAGCAAAAAACGTCACCTGAAAGTCGAAGGCGTGCATCACAAACCAATATTTCACCGTCTCCAGCAGCCAGATGACGATGGAGGTGAAAAAGATCATCAACACATTGCGGAAACTGCGCAGCGATTCCAGCCCGGCGAGAAACCGTTGCAAAATACCAAGCAGGCTGCTGCGCCCTTTTTCACTGAGCAAATTGCCGGTCAGCCCTAAACCCCACTGCGCCAACCGGTAAAACCGGTCCGGCATGGCTGCCAGAGTAAAAAAGACAACCAGAGCGATAAAAAAAGCGGCGCTGGCAAAGATGACGGTGGCGCGCACAGTGGTATTGTCGCCGGGAATGGGGGTGAAGGGGAGGGCGACAAAGACAAAGATGAGCATAACCAGCCCATCAAACACACGCTCAACAATCACCGTGGCCAGACTGGCGCTCATCGGCACTTCTTCGCGCTGATAGAGGACAAAGGAACGCAGCACTTCACCGGCGCGAAAGGGGTAGACATTGTTGCCCATGTAACCGATGACCACGACAGGAAAGAGGCGACGCACTGGAATGTGCTTCAGCGGCCGCAGCATATAATCCCAGCGCCAGGTGCGCGCCCAGACGGCCACAAAGTAGACGGCCACGCTGGGCAGCAGCCACCAGTAGTTGGCGGTACGCACGTCGGCCCAAACTTCGGCCAGCTCCAGCCCATCCAGGGCCACCCACAAAAAAAGAGCGCTGATGAGAACGGCCGCGCCCAGCCACAGAGTTCGTTTGTTCAAAATGCGCCTCGGAGTTGGATGGTTGGATAGTTTGTTGGTTTGTTTCGTTCGGTCCACAAACCAACCAGCCAACTATCTATCTTACACGCCTATGGCGTGAAAGGCGCAATTGTATCAGGTTGGGAAGGGAAGGGGAACGGGGGAAACGGCCGTGCCCCCGCCCTACGGCAGCACAGGAGACAGAGAAGCCCTCTATCCCTGTGTTCAATCATCTTCCAAAGTGAGCTGCGTTAAGAACAGCCCAGATACCAGCAGGGATTATCTTGCACGCCGTTGATACGGATTTCAAAATGAATATGCGGCCCAGACGAATTGCCGGTATTGCCGCTTAACCCAATCACATTACCCTTGTAGACAATCTGGCCCGGCGAAACATTAATTCCGCTGAGATGGGCGTAAAACGTCTCGAACCCGTTGCCATGATTGACGACGATTAGATTGCCATAGCCATACACATTCCAACCCGCATAGGTCACCGTGCCTGTATCGGCCGCATATACCGGCGAGCCATCACCCAGGGCGATGTCCAGACCAGGATGCCCATACCAGAAGTATTGGCTGAAATTACGGCCGTTCACCGGGTATTGGAAAGATCCCGTGCCCACAATCAGCGGTTTAATGCTGCTGCCCTCGCGGGACGTGCCGCCCACCGACGCCAGGTCTGGCGGCGTCCAGACGAACACCTCGCGCACCGCGCCAGGGACCATAATCTTGCTTTCGGCATAGAGGCGGTAAGGAAACTCCAGGTTGTTACTTTCGTAGGCGACAATATCTTCCACTGGAATGGCATACTGTTCCGCGATGCGCTCCAGCGTATCGCCAGGCTGAACATCGTGCAGCACGCCATCTATGGGCAAAATGATGATCTCCACGCCAGTTTGCAGCAGGCTGGCCTCCTGGCTTAGCTGTGGATTCCCGCCCAACAGGGTCTCGGTTTTGATGCCAAAACGTTCGGCGATGCCGTTGGGCGTATCACCGCGCTGTACCACGTATATCTGGAACGTGTGCTGCGGTTGTTCGCCCTGATAGGTGTGGGCGTTAAAGTTGGGGTCCAGGCTGCCATCTTGGATGACCGGCAAATCACCGGTGGCAAAGTCATACAGCGTTTGTTGAGGGGGGTTGTTGGTCTGGGGTAGGGTCGTTATGCTGGCCGGTTGGCCTGCGGCAACGGCCGTATCCCCTGCTGTTTCTGCCAACCCACCAGCTAAACCGGCGCGCCAACCAAAAAAGAGAAAGGCCGTCACAACCAGCAGCACCACATAACCGCCGACTCTCTCGGCGAGGCTTCTTTCTTCATCCATAATCTTCTTCCCTTAAGCGACGTGGATGCTACCATAAAGCATTAGAAGCGCAAAAGCGGGCCAGGGAGACCTGACCCGCTTTCTCTATAACCGTTCAGAATAGAGGAACGGCCGTTTACAACCAGTCACCTCAGCTGCTACATCATATCTTTCGTCAAAGATTCCAAAAATTCATAGTTCGTCTTTGTGCCGCGCATCCGTTGGAACACGGCCGACGTGGCGCTGCTGATGTCGTAGCCGGGCGTATCCATCAGGTGGCCCAACATCCGGCGCATGGTATACACCCGCGCCAACTCATCGCCAGACAGCAGCAAATCTTCACGACGGGTGCTGGAACGTTCAATATCATACGCCGGGAAAATGCGCCGCTCTTGTAAACGACGGCTGAGCAGCAGTTCCATGTTGCCTGTGCCCTTAAACTCTTCGTAAATGACGTCGTCCATGCGGCTGCCAGTATCCACCAGGCAAGTGGCGATGATCGTCAGGCTGCCCCCCTCTTCCAAATTACGCGCCGCGCCAAAAAAGCGCTTGGGCGGATACAAAGCGGAAGGATCAAGGCCACCAGATAGTGTACGGCCGCTCGGCTGCACCGTCAGGTTATAAGCGCGAGCCAGACGGGTGATGGAATCTAACAAGATAATCACATCGCGTCCACCTTCTACCAGACGTTTGGCCCGTTCCAGAGCCATTTCCGCCACCCGGCAGTGCTGGCGCACCGGTTCATCAAAGGTAGAACTAACCACTTCCCCTTCAATCGAACGCTGCATGTCGGTGACTTCTTCAGGGCGCTCGCCGATCAAAGCCACCATCAAATGAACGTCACTGTAGTTTTCCAGGATGCCATTCGCCATGTCCTTCAGCACCGTCGTTTTACCAGATTTAGGCGGAGAAACAATCAGGCCGCGCTGCCCGCGACCAATAGGAGCAATCAGGTCAAGCAAGCGCGTAGACAAGATGTTGGGGTTTGTTTCCAGTTTTAACTTTTGGTCAGGGAAGATGGGGGTTAAATGTTCATAACGCGGCCGTTTTTTGGCTAGCTCGGGACTCATGCCATTAACGGTCTCAACGCGCAGCAAACTGTAATACTTTTCGTTCTCTTTAGGGACCCGCACCTGACCCAGCACCATATCGCCATTACGCAGACCTAAACGACGGATTTGGGAGCTGGAGACGTAAATGTCTTCGGCGCCGGGCAGGTAATTATGGGAGCGCAAGAACCCCATATTCTGTTTGTCATCTTCGACGATTTCTAAAACGCCGCCGCGAAAGTCTAGCCCTTCCGATTCTGCGTTGACCCGCATTATGTGAAAAACCAGGTCTTGCTTTTTCATTGTGCTAAAGCCAGTTACGTTTTTTTCACGAGCGATGTCGCGTAACTCGCCAATTTTCAGTGCTTCAAGCTCTGCGATATCCATCCTATACTCTCCAATTCACGTGTTTAGCGATTGGTAGCAACACGCCACCTTCGTTGAATGTGGGCATCACATCATAAATTCGCCAGAAATTTGGGAACTAAATGCTTGAGGTAAGTGGGGCATGATAAGGGTTTGGCCCCACAAAACCGTCGCGTGGTTTTAAAAGGTTAAGCAGTAAGATACTCCAAATGTGTCGTGAAGTCGCTCAATCCACCCTATTTGCGTGCAGCTAGTCTTGCCGTTGTTAACCAAGATGGGGATTTGTATGCCATAAACCAGATCAGGCTGATGAACCTGTTGTGTCAATCATCTTTCGTGGTGAGGACATATACACGGAAACCACTCTGGTGGTGAAAAAAAGTATAACATGCCCCCTGGTAAGCGTCAATGAATTTAATTATTTCTAACCCCCTCTATTCACCTCCAGCTGATCTTCAGCCATAAACTCGTGCAATTTTTCTATCAGGCCGCGATTGCCGGCAAAAAATGGCGTGCGCTGATGAGGCTCGGTGGGCACAATGTCTAAGATGGGTCGCTGCCCGTCGGTGGCCGACCCACCGGCTTGTTCCATCAAAAAGGCCAGCGGCGCGGCTTCATACAGCAGGCGAATTTTGCCGTTAGGTTTGCCGGTTTCGGCCGGGTAACAAAAGATTCCGCCGCGCAGCAGATTGCGATGGAAATCGGCCACCAGTGAGCCGATGTAGCGCGCCGACAGGGACGGCGGGGAATCTGGCTCCTGGCCTTGCAGCCAACGGAGATATTTCTGTACGCCGGGAGACCAACGGCCGTAATAAGCGCTGTTCATGCTAATATAACCCGGCGGCTCCGGGGCCATCATATTCTTGTGCGACAGCAAAAACTCGCCAATCTCCGGGTCCAGCGTAAAACCATGCACCCCATTGCCTGTACTGTAAACCATCATCGTGCTGGAGCCAAACAAAATGTAGCCAGCAGCAACCAGGTTCCGCCCCGGCTGCAACACATCTTCCACCCGGCCGCGCCGTTCCATGTCTATACAGCGGTAAACGCCAAAAATTGTGCCGATGCTGACATTTACATCTATGTTCGAGGAGCCGTCCAACGGATCATACACCAGGACATAGCTGCCTTTTTCATAACGCGCCGGAATGGTCAGCAGCTCTTCATGCTCTTCCGAGGCCATAATGCACAAACGTCCCGTGTGGTCGCAGAGGCGGTAAATGACGCTGTCGGCATAGACATCGAGCTTTTGTTGGTCTTCTCCCTGGACGTTGATGGCTCCGACGCGCCCCAGAATATCTACCAGACCAGCGCGATTGACTTTGTGGGCAATCATTTTGGCGGCTAAAGCCAGATCATACAACAAGCCGGTAAGATCGCCTTTGGCATATTGGGGCTGGTTGTCGAGAATAAAGCGTTCAATCGTCGTGATTTGCGACATGACTCGCACTCCTTGCTATGGTTCGCTCGGAAAAATGGGAATAGTGGGATTAGTGGTCGTCAGAAAATTGTCGGAACGATATCAATCAAATGGTTAACATAACCAGATAGTAGGCCATCATAACAGACCAGAGAACAGAATCAATACGGTCTAATGCGCCCCCGTGAACGCCAAAAATGGCGCCAGAATCTTTCACTTTGGCTTCGCGTTTCAGCAAGGAGATGCCCAAATCGCCTAGTGGGCTGACGATAGAAGCTAACAGACCCAAGATAACGGCCGTCGCCCAGGGAAGCTGCAAAAAATAAGCAAACAACAGGGTCATCAACGTGCCGAGAACAATTCCACCGCCATAACCTTCTACTGTCTTGTTGGGGCTGAGGCGCGGCGAAAGCGGATGCCGCCCCAAAACCTTGCCGGCCATGAACTTGCCAACCAGATACGCCCCCGAATCGGCCGCCCAGGTGCTAACCAACGCCAGAATTGTCCACTGCCAGGCGGCCGTTTCCAACCCACGCAGGCGCAAGAAATGGCTGCCAATCCAACCCAACAACAGCACCCCACCCAGCATCGCCATCCAATCCATAGGCGCCGTATCGCTCTGGCGGCTTTCGTACAACCACAGAACGTAAGCCAGCATGACGAGTAAACTGACAACAATACCCAACTCAATCAACGGGGTGTTGGGCCACTGGCCGTTGAGAAGCTGCAACAGTACGGCCGGCGTTAAAATCCACAAGGAAACATGCAGTCCCATGCGCTGCATCATCTGACCAAATTCATAAGCGGCCAGCACGATGATGAGGGTAATGGGCACAAAGTAGAACCACCCGCCCAGATAAACCAGGTAAAGCGAGAGAGGGCCAAGCGTAAGAGCAATGAGGGCGCGCTGCCACAACATAGGGGCACAGAGTTCCTGATCAGGTTTAGGTTTCTTCTGTTACCAGACCAAAGCGACGCTCGCGGTGATTATAGGTGACTATCGCGTCGTACAGTTCTTCCCGGCCGAAATCCGGCCAATAGGTGGCAGGGGCGTAATATTCCGCGTAGGCAGCCTGCCAGATCAGGAAGTTGCTGACACGCAGTTCACCACTGGTGCGAATCACCAGGTCGGGGTCTGGCAGGCCAGCGGTAAACAGGTAAGAGCTAAACATCTCTTCGGTTAGTTCATCTGGCGCAACGCCATCAGCCAAAATTTGTTTGATGGCGTGCAGGATTTCGGCGCGGCCGCCGTAATTGAAAGCGACATTGAGGATCAGCGTTTTATTATCTTTGGTTAGCTCGATGGCCCGGCGTACTTTGTCTTGTAGTTTGGGGTCAATGCCGGTAAGGTCGCCTAAGTGATGCAGGCAAACGCCCTGAGCACACAGATCGCCAATCTCCTGGTCTAAAACACGGGCAATAATGCGCATCAGCCCGCGCACTTCTTTTTCTGGCCGGCCCCAATTTTCGGTGGAGAAGGCGTAAATGGTGAGAATTTGAACGCCAAATTCGACGCAGGCATTGATGACGCGGCGCAGGTTTTCGGCGCCTTGTCTATGCCCGGCCTGCCGGGGCAGGCTACGCTGACGCGCCCAACGGCCGTTCCCATCCATAATAATCGCAATGTGTGTGGGCACACGATACCCGGTGAGGTCGAGCGATGACTGCGGTCTGGCTCCCATACCTTAAACTTCCATTATCTCGGCTTCTTTCTTCTCGCTAATCGCGTCAATTTCTTTGATGTATTTATCGGTTAGCTCTTGCAACTCATCCTGACTGCGGAAAAAATCATCTTCAGAGATCATTTTTTCTTTTTCGAGATCACGCAAATCATTTAAGGCATCGCGGCGCACGTTGCGCGCCGCCACTTTGGCTTCCTCTACCCGGCGGCCAACCAGGCGGCTCAGATCACGGCGGCGCTCTTCGGAGAGGCGCGGCAGATTGAGGCGGATGATCTTGCCGTCGTTGTTGGGCATAATGCCCAGGTCCGATTTCAGCAGGGCGCGCTCGATGGCCGAGATGGATTTGGCGTCATACGGCCGTATCGTCAACTGCTGCGGTTCGGGAACCGAAATCACCGCCATCTGGTTCAGGGCCATCTCCACGCCATACATCTCCACAATGATCTTGTCCAACAAATGGGGAGACGCTCTACCTGTCCGAAAAGCAGCCAAATCAGCCTGCAGCGAGGTGATTGCGCCGCGCATACGGCTTTCAGCATCTTGCAATACTTCACGAATCATTTGAACCTCCGTTAGCTGCTATGCGCCAGCAATAAAGAGTCGGGCATTTGCCGTTCAATGATACCACGACAAGCTATGTGTTCATACTGCTGGTTTTTTTTAGATGTTACAGATCGTGGTCCCAACAGTTTCGCCAGAAAGCAGCCGCCTGACAGCGCCGTTCTGCCACAGGTTAAGGACGACGATGGGCATGTTGTTGTCCATACAGAGGGAAACGGCCGTGCTGTCCATCACCCGCAGCCGCAAATTCAGGAAATCAATGTAAGAAATCCGGTCAAAACGGCGCGCCGCCGGGTTTTTCACCGGGTCGTCATCGTAGATAGCATCCACTTTGGTCGCCTTGATCAGCACATCGGCGTTAATTTCCATGGCTCGCAAAGCCCCGGCCGAATCTGTGGTGAAGTAAGGGTTGCCCGTGCCGCCGCCAAAAATAACCACCCGCCCCTTTTCCAGGTGGCGCATGGCGCGCAAACGGATGTACGGTTCGGCCACCGTGCGCATTTCAATGGCTGTTTGCACCCGCGTTACCACGCCCAACCGCTCCAGCGCGTCTTGCAAGGCCAGCGCATTCATCACCGTGGCAATCATACCCATGTGGTCGGCTGTAGAGCGCTCCATGCCATGTTCCATGCCAATGGAACCGCGCCACAAGTTGCCGGCGCCAATGACCACAGCCACTTCAACGCCGATATCTTGCACACCTTTCACCACCTCGGCCATCTCGGCCGCGCGCTGCGGATCAATGCCAAAACCGCTGGGGCCGCTCAGGGATTCCCCACCCATCTTCAGCAGGACTCGTTTGTATTTGGGTTCGCTCATGTTGGTTTACACTCGAGAGAAAGGCGAGAAAAAAGGGCGTTCTCAGGAACGCCCTTTTAACAAGTTTGTTTAGAGCGCTTCGCCCAATTCATAACGGGCAAAGCGGCGAATTTTGATATTTTCGCCGGTGGTGCGGATGGCGTCCGTCACCATGTCTTTAATTTTGATGCTGTCGTCTTTAACAAACGGCTGCTCCAGCAGACAAAACTCTTCATAGAACTTGCTCAGACGGCCGCTGACAATTTTGTCTACAATCGCTTCCGGTTTACCTTCGGCCAACGCCTGATTGCGCAATACTTCCAACTCGCGGTCCAGGTCTTCCCGCGGCACGTCTTCGACGTTCATATAGCGAGGACTCATGGCGGCAATGTGCAAGGCCAGGTTGTGCGCCAGTTCACGAAACTGATCATTACGGGCGACGAAATCGGTCTCGCAGTTCAGTTCCACAATAACCCCAACCCGGTTGCCCGGATGGGCGTACAATTCAATCATGCCTTCGTTGGCTTGCCGATCGGCGCGTTTGGCAGCGCGAGCCGCGCCTTTTTCGCGCAGCAAATCGGCGGCTTTGTCGAAGTCGCCATCGTGGGCTTCCAGGGCTTTTTTGGCTTCCAGAACGCCAGCGCCGGTGGCTTCGCGCAGCTCTTTGACCATTTGTGCTGTGATATTCATAACGAAACGTGTCTCCTAATTCTGTTACTTGGTTAGACCTGGCAGGTTTTTGGCAACCTGCCAGGTCTTAATGGCATTTGATCCTCTACAAGCCCTACTCGTTTTCTTCATCCAGACTAAAGTCGCTATCAACGTCGTCGTCATCGGCGAGCAGCACGGCTGCTTCGTCCAGGACGTCATCATCGGTTTCTTCTACGCCCCGAATTTTAGCCAGGGTAGAAGCGCCTAAGAGGATTTCGTCGTCTATGTCTTCGACGCCGTCATAATCTTTTTCGTAGGCGTATCTGTCGTAATCGGTGATGGCTTCGACCAGGGTGTCTTTGCGCATGGCCCGACCTTCGAGGGCGGCGTCGGCCATTTTGCCCACGATGAGCTTGATGGCGCGGATGGCGTCGTCGTTGGAGGGGATGATGTAATCAATGGGGTCGGGGTTGCTATTGGTATCTACCACGCCGATGACGGGGATTTTGAGGATGTTGGCTTCACGCACGGCCGTTTCCTCATAGTTCACGTCTACCACAAACATCAATGCCGGCAGCCCACGCATCTTGCGAATACCGCCCAGACGCAGGTTGAGCTTTTCAATGACGCCTTCCAGTTGCAAGCGTTCTTTCTTTTTCAGCAAATCAAACTCGCCGGCGTCGCGGCGTTTTTCCAGCTTGTCCAGGTAGGTGATGCGCTGGCTGATGGTGGACCAGTTGGTCAACGTGCCACCCAACCAGCGGTCATTGACGTAAGGCTGCTGCCCACGCGCCGCTTCGTGGGCGACAGTGTCTTGCGCTTGCCGCTTGGTACCGACAAACAAGACCTCGCCGCCATTGGCGACGGCGTCGCGCACCAGGTTGTAAGCGTCCTCAATGAGAACAATCGTCTGCTGTAAATCTAAAATGTGAATACCATTGCGCTCGGTAAAGATATAGGGCTTCATTTTGGGGTTCCAGCGACGGGTGCGGTGCCCAAAGTGAACGCCTGTTTCTAAAAGCGCTTTCATAGAAACAACGGCCATGGGGTAATTCTCCTTTTAATTGTGTTTTTCTTCCATACCCATCAATCCGGCGCGGAGCTTGCCAGGCCTATATGGTGTGACCGGGTCTTGGGGAGGCCAGACGGCCGTTAATCCCCAGCACAACATAACGCAAGCACACCCGTTCCAGTCCGAGTATGTGTAAGATGTAAAATCAATTGCCCATAAACATACGGGAATCTGCCACAAGGCAGCCTACGGATTATAACGAATGCCAATTTTCGCGCAAATGGCGTTATTTCCAGCGCGTCAGTATCACTTCACGCTGGAATAATCGGACGCTCAGATACACCAACAGGCTGTCTGCCACCAGCAAAATAGCCGCCATCCACACCACCAGCGTCGCATTCACCAGCAGCCAGCCCACCGATTGCCCTATCAGCAGGAAAATAATGGGCAAAATCACCAGGGCCGACAACTGCTCGGCGACACGCGGGTCTGTCACCCGCGACGAGACCATCACCGCCACTGTAACGGCAAACAGCGTCAGCAGTGGGCTGACGACAAAAATGGCTAACAACCACATGGGGTCCATCGCCCTGGCGAACACCGCTGCGCTCACCATAAAGCGAGCGCCGATGATATAGATGATGAAAGCCAGCCACGTTACAGCGACGGCTGGTACGCACGCCGCCACCATTTTGCCCACCAATAATTCGGTGGTGGTGATGGGCGTTGCCAGCAGCGGCTCCAGGCTGCGGGCCGTTTTTTCGCCGACGATGCTGTAGGCGGCGATGGTGACGGGGATGGCTACCGGCAGAATCATGAACATGAGGGTGTAGAGGTTGAGCATGTAGACGGCCGTACAGTCCAATTCCGATAAACCGATGCACATATCGCCAAAAAATTGCAGCGTTTCGGCGTCCACGTTGTTGACTTCGTTGGGTAATTGGTTGGTGAAGTAGAGCGTCAGCAGCGGCAGCGCCGTGAGGATGAGCGGCAAAAAGGCGACGGTAAACAAGACCAGCCGATTTTTAAACACCTCGGCCCACTCTTTACGGATGATGGTTGTTATCTTTTGCATAGCAGTCTGCCTTTCAATCGGTCATTCAGTCTGGTTGACCAGCTGCAGGTAAATGTCTTCTAGCGAATGGCGCAGTTCACCGACAAAGCGCAGGTTGGCCCCGGCCTGCACTAACAGGCGGATAAGGTCCGGGTTGTGGCTTTCAGGGTCATCCAGGGCGACGATGAGCTTGTTTTCGATGGCTTCGCTGCGATGCAGGTAGGGCAGGTTTTGCAGGAGGGGGAGGTAGGCAACGGCCGTTTCCGCCAAATGAAACACCACCTGCCGCCCATACAACTGCTGCCGCAATCCGGCCGTTGTATCCACCACCCGCAGCCGCGTCTTGAACACCGCCAACCGGTTGCACAGCCGTTCCGCCTCGTCCAGATTATGGGTACAGATAAAAATCGTGCGGCCCTGCTCGCTCAGCTCCTCAATAAAGTCGCGCACCAGTTTGGCCGCCTCCGGGTCTAAGCCCGACGTGGGTTCATCCAGAAAGAGGATGCGCGGCTCGTGCAGCAGCGCGCGGGCGATGGCTAATTTTTGCCGCATCCCCTTACTAAAAGTGCCCGCCTCGTCGTGGCGGCGTTCCCACAGCCCCAACATCCGCAGGTACTTCTCCACCTGGCCAGGCACGTCTTTCACCTCATACAGCGTGGCAAAAATCGTCATATTGCGCCAGGCAGACAGGCGATCATACAGGCCCGGCGTTTCTGTTAGGATGCCCACGTTGCGCCGGATTTCCTGGTCGTCCCGGCCCACCTGGTAGCCCATCACGGCAGCCGTACCACCGGTGGGGGCGATGAGGCTGGTCAGCATCCGCACTGTCGTCGTTTTGCCGGCCCCGTTTGGGCCTAAAAAGCCGAACACTTCACCTTCACCAATCTCTAAAGTCAGGCGGTCTACGGCCAGATGTTCGCCAAATTTTTTGGTTAAATTTTCTGTTCTAATCATCAGACTTCTCGTCAAATGTTATATACGCGCAAAGGGCATAATCTGACATTTTGTCACCTTGTCAGATGTCACCTTGTCACCTTGTCAAGTATATCTACTCTTTTCCAGGGTATCGTCGGAAAATGGGCCGGCGTGGGGTTGGATGGGCGCGGGCGGCGGCAGCGGCTCCAATTCTGGCTCCACCGGTTCCGGCGTGCGCAGCCAAAAGATGATGCCCAGGCTCAGCAGGGCCATCACGCCGATTAACGCTTCGGTGATGTAGACGTTCCAGGTAACAACGGCAACCACCGCCACAAAATTCAGCAGGGTATGCCACAGAATGGAAAGCCCCAGCCAGCCAATTTGCCGCCGCACAAAAGCCTGCATCACCAACAACGACATCGCCAGGTGGGCGGTGATGGCAAACAAGCGCTCCAGCGCCCCCATCATCACCAGGGCGAAAGGGGCGTCTAACATGGCGGTAATTTGGGTTTGCACCAATCCCATCTGGTCGGCGGGGACCATGCTTGGCAACTGCCCCTGGCTCATAGCGCCCAAGACGATGGCGTTGGCGCCAACGGATGCCCCGACGAGGATAGATTCGATCCCACCGTGGCCGGCGCCCAACATCAGGCCGGTTCCCCAGGTACGGGCATCCCTGGCCCAAAAACGGTAGGTGAGGTAACGCGCGCCTTCTTCAAAGACGCCGGCCGACAGCCCCAAAAACAGGGCCAGGATGATGAGGTTGGCGAGGACGGCCGTATCCGTCGGCAGCAGTTCCCAGCGCTGCAACACCAACCAGTTGAAGGGGATGTGCAGCACCTGCGAGCCAATAAAAGTCACCATACCAATGAGGTACAAACCCCAGCTAGCCCGCCGTTTCCGGTGAATCCACCAACCGGCCACCAGCGGCATCGCCACCATCAAGAACGCACTTAAATAATAAAACCAAAAAGCGATCACTTTTTTGTCACCTTGCTATCTTGTCGGCTATAGTGTACCAGAATATACCGCAAATTCTTACGATCTGAGGAGGTCTCATCATGGAACAACAAGGCCTGACACTACCGACCGTGAGCGAACTTGAAGCGCTCATTGATACCATAGACTTCAACAGCCTGCGCCAGATATTGGCCGACATTCATCCGGCCGACATTGCCGATTTGCTCGACGGCTTGCCGCCAGAAAAAGCGGTGATTGTCTTTGAACTGCTCTCGATTGAAGTAGGCAGTGAGGTGTTGGACGAAACCGGCAGCCTGGTGCGCCAGGAACTGCTGGAAAGAGTAGATGAAGAAAAACTGGCCGACCTGCTCGACGAGCTGCCCACAGACGACGCCGCTGAATTTCTGGACGATTTGCCCAACGACGTGTCTGACCGGTTGATCATGCTGATGGAGCCAGAGGAAGCGGCCGAAGTTCAGGAGCTGCTCGGCTATCAGGATGAAACGGCCGGCCGCCTGATGACCCGCGACGTGGCAGCCTTGCGCCGCTTCTGGACGGTAGACGAAACGCTGCAATATCTGCGCACCCTGCAAGACGCTGAATCGCTGCATTATCTGTACGTGGTAGACCGGGACGACCGGCTGATTGGCGTTGTGCCGCTGCGTGAACTGCTGCTGGCCTCGGCCGACACGCCGATTGATCACATTATGAACGACCAGGTGGTGGCCGTGACAGTGACGGCCGACCAGGAAGAATTGGCCGAAATGGTCGCTCGCTACGACTTTTATTCCATGCCGGTGGTGGATGAAGACGGCCGTTTCCTCGGCGCTGTCACCCATGATGACGTCATTGACGTTCTGGAAGAAGAAGCCACCGAAGACATCCAACGGCTGGGTGGTTCCGAACCGTTGGACCAACCTTACTTCGCCGTCTCCGTCCTGCAAATTGTGCGCAAACGCATTGGCTGGCTGCTCCTGCTTTTTATCGCGTCAACCCTCACCGGCACAGTGATCAATGTTTTCCAGGAAGATTTACAAGAGGTCATCATCCTCTCTCTCTTTATCCCGCTCATTATTGGTACGGGGGGTAACGCCGGCTCACAAACCGTTGCCACCATCATCCGCGCCATCACCCTGGACGAAGTGCGCATGAGCAACCTGTGGCAGGCGATGAAGCGCGAAATCTCTGTCGGCCTGCTGCTGGGTCTGGCCATGACCGGCGTGGGACTGCTGCGCGCCTTCACCTGGGGCGCTGGTTTCGAGATTGCTCTGGTGGTTGGTCTCACCCTGGCAGCCGTTGTTGTTTGGGCAACCACGGTGGCCACGGTGGTCCCCATCTTGGCCGACCGCTTTCATATTGATCCCACCGTTATCAGCGGCCCGATGATTACCACCATCGTAGACGCCACCGGCCTGTTGATCTACTTCTCGCTGGCAAAATTAATCCTGGGCCTTTAAAGCGCCGACCATTCAACACCCAGAGGGGGTTACATGGACTATGATCATTTTCCGGCTGAATTAATTGCTCGGCTGCGTGGGGCGCAGCGGGTGACGGTGTTGACCGGGGCAGGCATTTCCGCCGAGAGCGGTGTGCCCACGTTCAGGCAAGCGCAGACAGGGTTGTGGGCGCAGTATGACCCACAGGAATTGGCAACGCCGGCTGCTTTCCGGCGCGATCCACGTTTGGTGTGGGAGTGGTACGCCTGGCGGCGCGAATTGGTGGCCCAGGCGCAGCCCAACCCCGGCCACCTGGCGCTGGTGACGATGGCACAGTTGGTCCCGCAGTTTGCGCTGATCACCCAAAATGTGGATGGCTTGCACGGCCGCGCCGGCAGCCAGCAGGTGATTGAACTGCATGGCAATATCACCCGCAGCAAATGTTTTGCCGACGGCCGTCTTATCCCCACCTGGCCGCCCACCAACGACATTCCACCCCGCTGCCCCCACTGTGGCAGCTACTTGCGGCCCGACGTAGTCTGGTTTGGCGAAGATTTGCCTTATGCGGCCCTGGCAACGGCCGTCAGCGCCGCCCGCGCCTGTGAGGTTTTTCTCTCTGTTGGTACATCAGCTATGGTTCAGCCGGCCGCCTCGCTGCCGCTGGAAGCGCTGCAAAGCGGCGCGACCATCATCGAGATCAACCCCCAGCCCACACCCCTCAGCCCCTATGCCACCTTTGTCCTCACAGGTCTGTCCGGCGAAATCCTGCCCCAACTGGTACAGGCGACCTGGCCAGAATAGCTGAACACCCAACACTGAATACTGAACACTGAACACCACACGCTCCCAATCTTTACATAAGCGTATCTCTCGTTTATACTACGGGCATGTCTGGGCAAACATCTCATCCTAAAAACGAAGTGCGCGTACCTCTAAGCGTTGTCTTAATCAGCCTTGGTCTGGTCATTGTGGCGGCGGTTACGGCCGTGTGGCTTCTCATCCCTGCCAGCATCCCCAGGCCCGTTTACGCGGCCATCAACAACCTGCTGCCACCAGAACTGATGATCCCTACCCCGGCAGCGGTAGCGGTGCTGCCAACGGCCGTGCCCCCTTCCGATACAGCGACCTCCCTGCTGCCTGAAACCACCCAGGAAATGTCTGGCAGCAATAACGGCAGCGTCATGACCCTGGCCGAAGCGCTGGAACAGGGGCCGCGTCCCGGCAAACCGGTACGCATCGTCATCCCTGACATTGACCTGGATGCGCCGGTGGAAGAGATTGGGGTAACGGCCGTACAAAGCGGCGGCCAAACCTACTACCAATGGCTCGTGCCCGACGCCTTCATCGCCGGTTGGCACGACAACAGCGCCCTGCTTGGTCAGCCCGGCAATACCGTGCTGAACGGGCATCACAACGTCTACGGCGAAGTGTTCCGCGACGTGATAGACCTGGACAAAGGGACGAGATCATCCTCTACGACGCCGATCAAACCTACACCTATCAGGTTACGGACATACAAATCTTGCTAGAACGTGGCCAGCCGCTGGCGGTACGCCTGGAAAACGCCCAATGGATCGCCCCTACGGAAGACGAGCGCATCACCATCGTCACCTGCTGGCCCTATACCGACAACTCTCACCGCCTGGTAGTTGTCGCCAAACCGATGGCGACAGCCAAAGTGTCTGGAAACCCATAATGATCATTAGACCTTAACCTGGACAAGCCAGAACCAAAAAGGGTTATCAAAGATTACGCGGATTGCCGACAAAAATCTGCGTAATCTGCGCAATCTTTGACGATATTCTTGTTCGCTGTACAAACAGCTGGCTCGTAAGGTACTAAAGGTTACAAAAACTTCATGGTCTTCATTAAAAAACAAGGAGGTTCGGATGAAAAAAGTTTGGACAATTGGTGTGGCGCTGCTTCTTTTCCTGGTAATAGGCGTCAGCATGGTCAGTGCGCAAGAGAATGGTTCTGTGCGGGGGTCTGTTTACCAGGACGTGAATGGGGATGGCAAATGCGTCAATACTGGCGTGCCCGGCGAGGTTCCGGTGGCCGGGGTGAATTTGGAATTTATGAACACCGGCAATGATTGGAAAGTCACGCTGTACAGCGGCGACAATGGCACATATGGCCTGGTGGCCGCCGGATTTGGCTATTGGCGCGTCACCGCCCAGCCTAATTCGGAGTGGTACGTTACTTCCACCAACCCGGTCTATGCAGCGATTGACAAAGATAAACCACTGGCTCTGAATGTGGACTTCTGTGTCGCGCGTCTGTATTCCCCCATCATCCCGGTTTACCCCATTTATCCGGGGCTGCCACTGCCGCCGGTGCTGCCGGAATCGGGCGCTGCGGCGAATTCTGGCAGTGGGGCAATGGGCACGGCCGTTTTTGCCTTCATCGGTCTTGGTCTTGTCGCCGCCGGCATTGGCCTGGAATGGCAGCGCCGCCGCACTGCCTGACAAACTGAGGGCGGGGCGACCCAAACGCGCCCCGCCCTTATCACGACGGCTTCAACAATACTTTACCGACATTCTTGCGATCCTGAAGATAATGATGGGCAGCGGCCACATCGTCAAAACGATACGTTTTGTCTATGTGCGGCCGAAACAGCGCCTCATCATACCAGGACACAATCTGCCGCATCCAGCCGCGCAGCAAATCCGCGTGGTCCCACATGTGCCCCAGGTTCACGCCCAACACCGCCTTGTTATCGCGCATCAGCGAAAACGGCGTATATATGGGGACCTGCACCATCGTCTTAAACATCTCCCACCGCGAGCGCCGTTTGCCATTGGCAATAGCGCTGACGCCCAAATGAACCAACCGACCGGTAGGCATCAGCAGGCGATAATTCTTTTGCCAATGTTTTCCGCCCAAGGGGTCTAAGACAATGTGCAGCCCTTTGCCGGCCGTCAGGTCATTGATCACCCGTTCATAATCCATATTGCGGTAATCAATGGCGTGGTCCAGGCCGCGCGCCCGCAAAAACTCGTGTTTCTCCGGCGACGCCGTGCCAAACGTTTCCGCGCCGATGATGCGGCATATGTCCAACGCCGCCACCCCCACACCGCCGGCCGCGCCATGAATCAACACCTTATCGCCAGGATGCAGCGAACCCATGACCATCAACATCTGGTAAGCCGTGAGGTAGTTCACCGGAATGGCTGCGCCATCTTCCACCGGCATCCACTCTAACCGTTTGAACACCTGCTTGTAGGGCACACAAACCACGTCGCTGTAACCACCAAAGCGCGTCAGGGCCATTGCGCCATCCCCTTCTTTGAGATTGGGCACACCCTGGCCAATCACGTCTACAACCCCGGCTACTTCATAACCTGGCACATAAGGCAGCCTGGGAGCATCCGGGTAAACGCCCATCCGCCCTAAAATATCGGCAAAATTGACGCCGACAGCCTGCACACGCAGCCGCACTTCACCAGTACGCGGGATGGGGTCTGGCGCGTCTTGCAGCTTGAGAACTTCCGGCGGCCCGGCTTTGCTAATCCAGATTTGTTTCATGCTTAGTTCCAGGGTAGCTTTGGTGATGGCGAGTATAACGGCAACGGCCGTACTTAGCCAAACCGGTGATCTGCCTGCGCCAATTGACAAGCCCCCGCCATTATGCTAATTTTCCACCACGATACCTGTGTCATTTGCGGCTTTCCCACGGCTGGGCGCGCCGCCTACCACGCCCATCAGGGCAAGCAGAAAGACGATATGCCGCGTATTGAAGCCTTAGAAAACAGTTCCTCAGGCCAACGAGACAACCTGAACCATCAGGCGATTGAAGATTACCTGAAAACGATTTACATGTTGGCCGAAAGCGCAAGCCCGGTGAGTACATCGCGCATTGCTGAGGCGCGGCAGGTAAATCCCGCTTCCGTTACCAGTATGCTGCGCCGCCTGGATGGCCTGAAATTAGTGAATTACGAGAAACATTATGGCGCCACACTGACAGAAAGCGGTACAAAAATCGCCCTTGAGGTGATTCGTCACCACAGGCTGTTGGAATTGTACCTGATGGAAGCCTTGGGGTTTAGCTGGGACGAAGTGCATGAACAGGCTGATTTGCTGGAACACGTCATCAGCGAGAAGTTGGAAGAGCGCATCGCCGCCGCATTGGGCCACCCAACGCTGGATCCACATGGCGACCCCATCCCCGCACCAGATGGCAGCATGGTGGTGTTGGACACACGGCCGTTAGCCCACGTCGCCATCGGCGAACAGGTGCAGGTCGCTCGCATCTACGACGACGACAACAGCGAAATGCTGCGCCACCTGGCCGATTTGGGATTGACGCCGGGCACGTTGGTGCAGGTAACGGCCGTTGCCCCCTTCGACGGCCCTCTGACTATCGAAGTAAACGGCCAGGCCCAGATAATTGGCTTCAACGTCGCCCGGTCTGTCCTGGTGACCGCTGCCTGAACTCTTACACCCCATTGACGATGAAACCACGCCGGGCAGGGAGATTCCTTTGACGCAGCCAACGCAGCCCATCAACTCCGACATCGCCATCGGGCAAACGCAAGAGGCCAGCCAACGGCCGCCGGACGCGCAACCGTTTGTCGGCCGGGACGAGGTATTTGTCTGGCTGGAAAAGCATCTGGCGCGGCGTTCGCCAACCGAACCGCTGCTGCTGTACGGCCCGGCGCGAATTGGCAAAACGGCCGTATTCCAGGAAATCGCCGCCGGCCGCCTGGGACCCCAATTCATCCTCGTCTATATAGATTTTGCCCGGCTGCTGCGCGACAGCCTGAGCATTTTCCTGCACGATCTGGCGCAAACGGCCGTAGCCCAACTCCAGCAGCACGGCATTCCCCTGCCAGAACCAAAGCAGCAAGAGTTTGTCGTCAACCCCTACAAAGCGTTTCAGGACCACCTGCTGCAGCCGGCGCTGCGCCAGTTGGACGGCCGTAACCTGCTCTTTCTCTGCGACAACCTCAACGTTGTCTATGATCAGATGGCGGCCGACGTATTTGCCGCCAATACCTTCGAAGCATTCTACCGGCTCATCCACGCCCATGCCCACGCCTACACCTTGTTCAGCCTCACCTACCCGGCGGCAAACGGCCGTCCCGATACCTTCACCCCCTTCGAGAGCATCCCCCACCTGGCGCTTCAGCCATTAACCCCGGCCGAAGTTGCCACCTTGATGCGCCAGGGAACAGCAGCGACGGCCGTTCAAGACGTCGTCACCTACATTCACCAGCTCACCGGTGGTTATCCGGCCCCCTTACAGCGCCTGCGTCAGGCATTAAACGAATGGCAGGCGCACTACCAACTGCGCCAACTCACTGTCGCCGATGTGGCTGTGGTGCAGCAAAACACCGCTTCCGCCGCTGCACAAACCAACACCGCCCCGCCGCTCGTGCCCTTTACCATCACCCGCACAATGCCCAGCGCCAGCGTTGTCTATCGCTCGCCGTATCAATCACCGCCCATCTCTCGCAACACCAGGCTGCTTGGCGGGGCGTTGGTTCTATTAGCCGCTGCTATGATCATCACCGGCATACTTTTTCAACGCGCCACCCAGCAGCAAGTCGCCAATCCACCGACGTTTGTGTCGGAAACGGCCGTAGCCCTCACCTCTGAAGCCTTAGCCGCCGCCATCATTGCCCAAACACCCAGCCCCACTGCCACGCAGCCGCCCACAGACACCCCCACGCCCACCACGACCCCCACAGACACCCCCACGCCCACCCTCAGCCCCACGCCCACAGAAACCCCCACCGTCACCCCGACGCCCACGCCAGACACGCTGCCCACCGCCATCACCCGCACCGCCGACGGCATGGTCATGCGCCTCATCCCTGGCGGAACCTTCGTGATGGGTTCCAACGACGACGACGTGTTTGCCGCCTCCGATGAAAAGCCCCAACACGAAGTTACTCTGGACAACTATTACATGGACCAGTACGAAGTCACCGTCGCCCAATATGCCACATTCCTAAACCGACTAGGTACCTACCGGCAAGCCTGCGACGGCTTCGACTGCGTGCTGCCGCGCAGCCGCACCGGCATCATCAGCTATTTGCTGGAAGAAGACCTGGGAGATGGCAAAGTACAATTCACGCCGCTCACCGGCTTTGCCGCTTTTCCTATCAACCACATTAGCTGGTACGGGGCCAAAGCGTACTGCGAGGCCGTTGGCGCGCGCCTGCCCACCGAGGCTGAGTGGGAATATGCCGCCAGAGGGGATGACGGCCGTCTCTATCCCTGGGGCAACGAAGCGCCCACCCAACTGCGCGCCGTCTTCAACAGCGAAAAGTTCGACAACCTCAAGCCGGTAGACGCCCTGCCGAACGGCCAGAGCGCCTTCAACATTTTTGGCATGGCCGGCAGCATGTGGGAATGGACGGCCGATTGGTACAGCGAAACCTATTACGCCACCAGTCCATCCTTCAACCCCACCGGCCCAGAAACCGGCCTTACCCGCGTCATTCGCGGCGGCGCCTGGCCCCTCAACAACGAAGCCGACCGCATCCGCGCCGCCAACCGCAGTTCACTCACCCCAGAATTTATCAGCAGCACCGTCGGCTTTCGCTGCGTTAGCCAGCCGTAAGGGTTCGTTTGCAATTAACTTTGGAGTTTCCAGATTGGACCAATCTTGGAGATTGGTCCAATCTCACCAGGTTAAAAATATATGAACCCTAAGACGATTTCGGATTGGGGATTTTGGATTTCGGATTGACGATTGGTCCTGAGCTTGCCGAAGGATTGACCATTGACCTCTATCTCATGATAAATGTCACGCCTATGGCATGACATTTATCATGTGGGCGCGTGACATTCATCATTTATACTATTTCTATCTTGAGGGTAAAAGCTCAAGGTACTGAGGAAGCTCCGAGAAATTGGAAAGCACTTTTTACCAAGAAAGCATCTACAGACAACGTAAACAAAAACCCGAATTAGATTTTAGGTTTATCTTGGGGAAGTTTACGAAGTAGATGTGGCTAACCCGGAAAACTGGGTCTTGGCTCCAGAAAACAAATCGCTTGCTCTATGGGTAAGCAGCTGTTCTGAAGCTAAGAACAGACATTCGGGAAAAACGACCGAGTTTTGTTACGAGTGTTTGAGTCCATGCTATTGGCTCAACTGTAAAAAACAGGTGGTCAAGGTAAAAAGGTGACTAGAAGGTTACTTGGGGCTCCTCTTTTTTGTTATCAATTCCCCGGCGCTGCGGCAGCGCCGGGGAATTTTGCATTACGCCCCATTTACCAGGGCGCGCAGCAAGCTGGCTCGCCCCAACAAGCCGGTCAAACGGCCGTTCCCATCCACCACCGGCAGCCGTTTGACCCCGTGCTGCATCATCAGGCTCAGCGCCTCGTTCGGCGTCGCTTCAATGGAAATGGTGATCACCGGGGCAGTCATCAGGTCAACGGCCGTTTCCGCAGCCGCCAACAAAGGCAGCGGTTCATCGGTCGGCTGGCCGCCAACCAGGCGGCGCAGGCGAGCCAGCAAGCTGGGGTTGGCCGCCTGCCGGCTGCGGCGCAGCAGATCCCCATCGCTGATAATCCCAACCACCTGCTGGCTGGCGTCTACCACCACCGCCCGGCGGCGGCGGTCGTGTTCCAACGCCTGCAAGACTTCTTCCAGGGTGGCCTGCGGCGAGACGGTCGGCACGTCGCGGTACATCATCTCGCCGATAGTCGCGCCAACAGGCGACGACTCCATGTGTGTCTCAACGGCCGGTTGGTGGTATTCCAGCGTGCGCAAAATGTCTACCCGGCTGATCCAGCCGACCAGACGGCCGCTGCCAGGACGCCCCCCATCCACCACCGGCAGCCGTTTCAAGTTATGGGCCGTCATTTGCTCCACGGCCTGGCGCAGCGGGGCTGTAGACGAGATTGTAATCACCGGGCTGGTCATCAGGTCAATGGCCGTGCCCCCCTGCGCCCGTAAGTCCGCCAACTGCCGCTGCCAGTCGGCGGGCGGCAGTTCGGCCTGCAAATCTAAGCGCATACTCAGGCCGGCCCGGCGCAGCAGGTCGCCGTCGGTGATGATACCCTGGAGACGGCCGTTGCCATCCACCACCGGCAAACTGCGATACCCTTTTTGCAGCAGCAGCGTCACCACTTCGGCCACCGGCGTATCCGGGCCGACCAAAATCACTTCTGTGCGCATCACGTCACGCACCGGTTGGGCCAATGGGTCTGGGCGGCGGCCAGGTGCATATTGCAGCACGTCCACTTCTTCCACCGTGATCAGGCCATCATCCACCATTTGGCGCACCTGGGGCAGCAGCCGCTCCACCGTCTCCGGCTGGTCTATCCACTCCAGGCGCATGGGCAAATCGGCCGAAAGGTCCAGAATGGTGGCGGTGTGGATGCGGCTGTGCACGCCAAACCCGGCCAACCCACGCACGGCCGTTGCCCCGGCGGCCCCTTCCTTCTTCAGGAATTGCAGCAGCGCCATGTACAACGGCTTACCCTGATACCGATCACTTTCACCAATATAAATGATAACCCGCAGCGCCTTACCTTGTAACTGCATCCTTTTATCCTCCGCCCGACAGCCAACGGGCCAGCGTCACCCCCAGGGCGACAGCCACCAAACCCACCAGATTGTTCGCCGCGACATTCAACAAGCTGCGCCAAAAACCAGCCTCGCGCCACAGGGTCAGGCTCTCCACCGCATAAGAAGAAAATGTGGTGAACGAACCCAAAAAGCCCACTGCCAGCAGCAGCCGCGCCTCTGGCGACAGTTGCAGCCGCCCTGTGCCCAGCGTCAACAAAAAGCCCAGCACAAAGCTGCCGCTGATGTTCACAATCAACGTGCCATAGGGAAAATCTGCCCCCAGCCGGTTCCCGGCCCACAGACCTATTAGATAGCGGGCATTCGCGCCAAACGCCGCACCCAGAGCGATGAATAAAAATCGGTTCATGTTTCACGCAGATTGGACAAGTTTGCGAGAGATGCCTGGTCTTTACCAAAGATATTGTTGTACAAATCTATGCCAAAACTCGTCTGCAAAGGCGACCCCCTGGTGACTTTGAAGGTGCGTTCGCCGTCCTCTTGCCTTTCCGCCCGCAAGAAAAAAGCATTGGCCATGCCGCGCCGGTAAAAGCCGTGCGCCAGTTCGTAGAGATGGGTCACAAAGAAAATTTTGATTCGTTTTTCCAACAAGGCGCTGATGATTTGCCGGCCGATTTCCGAGCCTTCCCGTTCATTTGTTGCGGCGAAAGACTCATTGAACAACAACATCGAATGGGGCGTGATGGCGTCTACAATGAGACTCATCCGGCTGAGTTCTTCATCCAGCTTACCGCTGGTCATGGAGGCGTCTTCTTCCCGCTTGAAGTGGGTGAAGATTGCCTCGCAGACATTGGCGCGGAAAGAGTCTGCCGGGACGAACAGACCGCACTGCATCATCAACTGCGCCAGACCAATACTACGCAAAAAGGTAGATTTACCACCCTGGTTGGCGCCGGTGATCATCACCAGATCTTTGCCGTCGGCGGCGCCATCGTTGCCAATGATGTTTTGCTTCAGGGTCAGGGCCAGACAAAGGTCATACAAGCCGCCGTAGGTATGCCGCCGTTCGGTGCTGTCCACCGGTACAGGAAAGGCAGTCGGCGCGCCCATCTGCTTAAGCTGGTCGGCCAGATTCAAACAGCCCACGTAAAACGCCAGTTCAGCCCGCAGCATTTTGAAAAAGCTGTCTATATGGTCGGAAGATTGCGCCAGGGCGTTGGCGACCAGGTTGATACCCCGGTTTTTCAGGTCGGCCACGGCGCGGGCGCCATGGTCGTCGCGGGGGTGGAGGCGAAAGCTGTAAACCGGCGCTTTGGGGGAGAACACACGCTCCAGCCAGTTTTGGTCGTTGTCGTTGGGTTGGCGCAGCACGTAATCCGTTCCTTCATTCCCCCTGCCCACGGTGGCGCTGAGCAGCACGCCATCGCGGAATTTTAACGCTTTCAGATGGTCTTGCACCAGGGAAAAATAGTCATCGTTTAATTCTGTCTGAATCATGGCAAAAAATCGCGCAAAGCCTTCGGATTGGAATTGTCCGGCGTGTGTATTGGCGATCTGCTTGAGTTTTTTCAGCAGCTCCATAAACATTTGCACCATTTCCACTGCACTGTTGAGGATGCCGCTGGGGTAGCTGGTGTAAATGCCCATCCAACCGCGCCGTTTGTTGAGGATGGCTTCGATGGGAATTTGGTAGATGGCGCGGACCACGGCCGTATTGTTCAAACAGTCTTGCAAGATGCTTTGGCGGTAGCGAATCACGTCCACATCCCGTGTGCTGGCTAAAACAGCCTTTTTCGACACTTCAAAAATATAGTCGTCGTCTTGGGCCATCGCCTGAAAAAGAGTGTTTAGCTCCAGGTCCTGAATGAGCGGTTGGTGGTGAGGGAGCAACGGCCGTTGCCAATCAAAATCCTGCTCCGGAAACATCAGAAAAGCTTTCACGCGGGAATACGCTCCATAATACTTGCATACGTCAGGCCATGTTTCTCAGCAATAGACATGGCATAAGCCAGCCCATCGGCCGACCGCCGCAAAATTTTGTAGGTGCGCTCGGCCGGATTGTCTGGCGCCACCGTACTGACCATGCTCACCGTTTTCTCACCGGCGGTCGCCAACTCGTCAATAAACGTCACCCACACACACAATAAATCCAACTGCATGATCCTCTCTTCGATTTGTTGGCTGAGAAAAAGCGCGTCTTGCAGCGTGGTAGAGGCAAAAATTTCATTCATGATCAGGATGCTGTGCGGCGTTGCCTGCTTTAAAATGGCGTCAATGCGCACCAGATCATCCTGCAATTTGCCGCGCAGATTGCTCATGTTCTCTTCCCGTTCAAAATGGGTGAAAATCCGGTCGCACAGATAAAGCTGCGCCTGACGACCAGGAACCGGGCAGCCCAGGCTGGCCAGGTAATGAAGCTGGCCGAAAGTGCGGGCGAAGGTTGTTTTGCCGCCCTGGTTCGGGCCAGAAACGATCAGAATACGCTCTCCGTCTTTGAGGTAAAAGTCATTCACCACCACCGGCGCATCTTCATGGACGCGCTTTGCCGCCAGGGCCAGATCAAACCCAGCGTAATCGTACACCTCTTTACGCTGCCAGGAAATCTGCGGGTAACAAAAAGAGAGTCCGGCGCGTTGGATGTCGGCGATAAAGCTCAGGTAAGCGATGTAAAACTGAACTTCCCGGTCAAATGTACGAATAGTTTCATCGAGAAAATGGGTATGCCGGCCGCAAAACTGGGAAAGATGGTCGAAAGCTTCCGGGTGCAATTTGGCAACCAAATCCAATATCTTCGCTTCGACGTGGTTCATGCCGGAGGCAATGGTCAGCTTGGACCGGTAATCTTTTACCGCGCCCTGTTTGAACTTGGCGAACGTCGCCTCAACTTCGACGCTGTAATCACTTTCCCCTTCATAATGGCAGACTTTGACGACGCTGTCATGGATAATGATGCCGTAGGTGATGGCCGCCAGTTCGGCGCGAACCTGCCGCGCTTCGGCCAGCAGCAGCGTAAATTCCGCCGAAGCGGCGTAGGCGGTCATATAGTCACGAAAAGCCAACAAGCCAGGTGACCGCAGCGAGGCAGCGCCCAGATCAATCGCCAGTTGGGTTACGGCGGCGCCGTAAGTTAGCACCGCCTCCAAAAACCAACCTTCTCTGTGTCGCTGGTAATAGAGCTTAGCCAACATTCCCAGATAGCGCCGTATCAGACTCATCTGGTCGGCAAAGGTGTTGATGTCGGCCATGAGCGTCTCATCCGCCAAATCCTGGGCAATTTCCTGACGGTAAAGGATGGCGTCAACGGCCGTTAACGGCGCATAAAAGAGGGGCGTCAGTTCATATTCCTGCTTACCGGCCGTCACCGCCGCAACAATCTGATCCAGATTCAAGTCGGTAAAAAAGTCCGGCGCTTCAGAACTTTCGCCGGTTGGCCGATCTTCTGGTCTGGCAAACAGAATACTGTAAAACGTCATATGCTTTCTTGCTTGGTCAGACGGTACAACACCGGCACGGCCGCCAGTTGGCTGAGGACCGAAAAAGCAATGAGAGCGGGCAGGGAAATGTCGTACAACACCCCCATCAGCGCGCTGCCGGCAAACCAGGCCAGCCCATAACCGGTATTAAACACCCCATAGGCCGAGCCGCGCCTGTCGGGGGAAACCATGCCGGCCACAGCGGCGCGCATCACCGATTCCTGCGCCCCCATGCTGACGCCCCACACAACCATGCCCGCCAGCGCCGCCCACAGGCTGGTGGTAAACACCAATGGCGCAAAAAAAGCAGACAAGAACGCGACGCCTATTAAAACCGACAACCCATGCCGGTCATACAGACGGCCGAATATGAGCGCTGCCAGGGCGTCCACACCCATCGCCACCGCGTAAAAAATCGGTATCCAATGGGTGGGTACAGTCCCTGTTTGCCCAAAATTGAATCTTGGTATTCATTGACAAAACTCCTTGTAGTTGTAGAAATAAAAACGGTCACAAATCTGACAACGCTTCGGTCAGAGCGTGAACCGCAGCCATCAACGTGTCTAAATCGGCCAGAGCGTCGGCGCTGGTGGCGGCATGTTGGGCGCGTTGGGTGACGGCCGTTTCCAACACCAGCGCCGTCGCTTCAATCGTCTCTTGCCAGCGGGTATCCAGATGCGCCTGATACTGACGCATCACCTGCCCAGTGTTTTGCACCACTGCCCAACGTAGATGCTCCGTGTTGCGTAAAGCCAACTGAGCGCCGAGCGGCTGCAAGCGATTGAGAAGACGAGGTATCCTTTTGGCGGGCGGCTACCAGGGTTTCCTGGAAGGCGTCGCGCTTTTGTTGTAGTTCGTCCAGGGGCATAGTCAGCGCCCGGCGTTCCGTTTGCAGCAGCTGCTGCGCTTCGTGCAGCGCGTCTACTGCTTTAGCGGCAATGGCTTGCGCCAACGCTGCCTGTTTTTCCTGATTTAGAAAATAAAATAACCGCGCTTCGACGGCCGCCAGCCCGCTGGCCTGCCAGCCGTCGGCATCATCCTGCTGCCGGGCCGCCAAAGCCAGACGCGCCGAGATGGGAAACAACATCAGGTCGCCGTTTAGCTGCGCCTGTTGGCGCAGGGTGTCGGCCAAAAAGCCCAGCGCCTGGGCCTGCTCGACCGGTGTCAGGTAATCCACTTTATTGAGCAAAAAGAAGAGCTGGCTCACGTGCTGCTGCACCGCTTTGAGGAACTCTACTTCAACGGCCGTTATTGGCGGGTCGGCCGAGAGCAAAAACAAGGCGGCGTCTACTTCGGCCAGAAAATCCAGGGTCGTTTCCGTGTTGTGGCCCAGGGTAGAGCCAATGCCCGGTGTGTCTATCAGCACCACGCCTTGCGCCAACAGCCGCGCCGGATGGCGCACGTCCACGCGGGCCACGCCCAGCACGTTGCCGGGGTTGCCCGTTTCTGTAACGTATTGCTCCAGGGCCGATGGCGGCACGGCCGTTACCCGGCCATCATGAAACACCACCTCCACGATGCGCTCCGGCCCATGCGTGATAAGCGTGGGAATGGCGGTCAGGGGCACAACGGCCGTTGGCAGAAATGGCTCGCCCAACAAGGCATTCAGCAGGCTGCTTTTGCCTCGTTTGAATTGGCCCAACACGGCCAGGTGGAAGCGCCCGGCGGTGAGACGGCTTTGCAATTCTTGCAGGCGGGCCGCCAGTAGCGCGGTGGGCGGATGCTGGGTCAGGTGGGTAACGGCTGTTTGCAGTAATTCCCGAAGTGCGGCCGTCGTCATAAGGTCCTCTCGGCGCGCGTTTTTACATCCCGCCGCAGCCGATACTGCGGACAGACTTCTTCTTCGGGGGTGGCGTGGAGGTGATTTTCAGACATGGTTCTATTTAAAAAACATCCAGCGCACCGCTGGTGAATTCCACGGCGCGCCGCCAGGCGTCACTTTCTTCGCTAAATCCTTCGTGCTGAAAACGATGATCGTTTTTGCGGATGAATTCGGACAACTGGACGCGCAAGGTTTGCCATATCTGGCGTTGGTGCGACAGCAGCATAGCATACGCCGGCCCGTCAAGGGTGTCTAATGCCTGCCGTAGGTGTGGCAGGCATAAGCCATCACTGGTTTGCCAGGCGGCTGCCAGGTCGGCGTCCTGCTGATGGGCATGCAGCACATTCAGGGCGCGTTCGGCCGTCTCGTCGCGTATCTGACAGGCGGGGCAAGGAGCGTGGGCGGCCAGGTGTTTGGGGCTGCTGTCGTGCCCCATTTGCCCCGCCAGCCGGTCGAACCAGCTGGCGCTTTCTTCCTGCCCTTGTGGCAGTTCCGTTTCCAGTTGACGGAAAATAGCATTGTAGAGAATGGTGATGCCCAGAGCATTATGATAGGTTAACAAGAGTCGGCTGTGGGTGGCACAAAAGCCGTGCGCCTCAGTCAATCTTTGCTGCATCTCGGTGTCGTTGACGTATTCATAGAGCATACTGTCCATAAAATTGGCAACGGCCGTTCGCCCCAATGTACACAGGGCGCAGCCGGGTGTTTTCAGGGCATCCAGCAGGTTAAAGTAGGGCGTGTGGCGGGCGGTCATCTGTTTTCTGCAGCCTCCTGTGTTGTGTGAATCACGCGGCGCAGTAAGTGCGGCAACTGGGCTAAAGCGGCAGCGTCTGCCAATGCCTGCTGCGCGGCTGGGCCGCCAATAGCGGCCAATGCTTCGGCGGCGGCTAAACGGGCGGGTAACGGCCGTGTACCATCCAACAATACCACTGCCAATCCGGGCACGGCCGGCAGCGCGCCAAGGAGACCCAGGGTGTGGGCAACGGCCGTTGTCACGTCCATGCTGTCGGGTTGGCGGGCCAGACGGACCAGCAGCGGTGGCACGGCGCGTTCTGCCCCCAGGCGACCCAAAATCTCAGCTGCAATGACGGCGCGGGTTGGTTCAGGGTGGCCGATGGCGTCCATAAGCCGGTCGGTGAAATCTTTGCCCGTTTCCGCCAGCGACGCGCCGCAGGCGGTGCAGGTTTGGGCTTCATAGGCGTTTTCCACCCAGCAATGCGGACAGTAGCGAATCATAGCGCGCCTATCATCCGCTCTAGCTGTTCCTGGAATTGGGTTAAGGCGAATTGATTAACGGCCGTGAACAGCTTATCCAACTGCCGACCGCCGGGCGAAAGACGGAGCGTTAAGGTGAACAAGCCATCAGCCTGCTCCGTTACGGCAGCCGACATGATGTGACGCAGCCGAATATACTGCCAAACGCCGCCATAGTGTCCACTCCTGGCCTCCGCAAAACGGTTATCATCACCAATAAAAATGACCTCTTTGTCCGTCAGAATGGCGAGGTGCGCCAGAGATACTGTGCGATTGAACGACCGGCCAAACAATGTCAGAATCGGCCGGCTCATTTTGGGCTGCCAAATGGTATGAATCACCTGTTCACCGCGCACCAGACTTTCGCGGGCATAATTCATAAATTTGTAGTTGACCGTATCCAAATAATTAAATCTGGCCCGCTGCGCCTTCCATTGCTCCTCAGAGGTATCTTGAGCCTCCGGTCGAATTTTGTGTATAAACGGTTCATAAACCGGCCGCGATACGGTGTTAAATTCGATGATAACCGATGTTGGCTGCCCGGCATCGGTCAGGCCGCTGATAGTCAACCATGAATACAGCAGAATTTGGCCGATTTCCAGGTCGCTGACATGGGCTAACGGGTAACTGGCGGCGACAATTTGGCTGCCCACGCGCTCCCACACATAAAGCGTATCATCCAGCTCGCAGAGCAGTCTTTCGGTTGTTTTGCGCCGCATGCTGTTGATCACTGGCGCAAAAACGACGTGGGGGAAGGGTTGGATGGTGGCTAACGGCCGTTCACACGCGCTCTGAAAAGCCTGGGGCACAGCTTCATACGATTCAATCACCTGCGACCAGGTAGCCATGGACCGATGGGTTCTGACAAAGCTGGGAGATGGGCTGTTTAATGGGCTGTTTAATGGGCTGTTTGATTCTGTTACCATCTGTTTGCCTGTCCTCATCGCGGTGGGCCAAACAACAAAAAAACCTCTACCCACGAATAACTCCGTTGGTAGAGGCTATCAGCCGGTAGACCTGGCAATTGACTCACGAACGTGAGATGGCGAGCCTCATCGCCTGTTGATTTGTCTCTGCATTTTAGCAGATGGAACCGCTTTATAGCAAATCGTGTTGGCCCAGAACCGCAGGCGTTCAGATTGGACAAATCTCAGAAGATTTGTCCAATCTTCCGTATGCTATTCCTAAACCAGGTTCGGCGATGGCTCGTGGGAGGCGGGCGGTGGTGGGTTAATGATCTGGGCGTGCGGCCAACGCGCCTGGGCTTCTGGCAGCAGCGACGGCCGTATTACCACACAAGCCACCCGGTAACGGCCGTCGTCAATCACCTGCAAACCGGCCATCAACCCCTCACCTCGCCCAAATTCCAGCGGACCTAACTCGTCCAGAATCAGCAGGTCATGGTCTGGCGCATCAGCCATCACCCTGTTGCCCCAGGCCAGGGCCTCCGGGTCAAAGGCCCACTGCGTCGTAGACACGGCCGCGGCTGCCGAACCACGCAGGTTTGCCAACCGCCGCCGTTCCTCGGTGTGCAAATTCACCAGGTCAATGCCCAGTTTACGGCCGTGCGCAAACACCCCTGGCGACCACAATCCGGCCACCCGCAGACCCCGCGCCCGCGCCCGCTGCGCCAGGTCGCCGCACCAGGTTGTCTTGCCCACGCCGCTCAGCCCGGTAACAATGAACAACTGCGGCGCATTGCGCCCATTTTGAAAGGCTTGCGCCAGCGGCGAATCCGGCCAATCCAGGGCAGCGGCGGGCAGGGTCAGCGGCCGCTGCGCCAGAACTGCACGCGGCACATCCTGCCCATTCCTGTGGTCGTACAACATCTCCATACGCAGTCCATAGGCGGTCGAAAGCAGCGGCTCGGTCAACGTCTCTGTCGGTCGGCCATAGGCCATCACCCGCCCCCGGTACAGCAGCAGCACCCGGCCGGCGTACTCCAAAGCGTTGTTCGGCGCGTGCGATGAGATGATAAAAGACAATCCCTGCCGCGCCAATTGGTCTACCATTTCTAATACGCGATGCTGATTGCTCATATCCAGGTGGGCCGATGGTTCGTCCATCAGCAGCACGTCGCACTGCTGCGCCAGCCCCCGGGCGATGAGGGTAAGCTGCCGCTCGCCGCCGCTAATTTCGGTATACGGCCGTTCCCGCAGCGCTTGCAGCCCCACATTCTCCAACGCCTCATCAGCAATAGCCCGGTCAGCCGCCGATGGCGAACCAAACAGCCGCAAATGGGGCGCGCGCCCCATCAACACCATCTCGCGCACGCTGTAGGCAAAGGCCGGCATGTGTAACTGCGGAATAAGCCCCACACGCCGCGCCCGTTCACCGGCGTTGTATTCATGCAGCGGCCGGCCATCCAACAACACCCGCCCCTGCGTCGGCTTCTGTACGCCGCCCAGACAGGAAAGCAGCGTGGTTTTGCCGCTGCCATTGCGCCCCAGCAGGAACAGAATTTCCCCGGCAGCCAATGCCAACGACACATCATGCAGCACGGCCGTCCCCGGCGTATAGGCAAATCCGACATCTTGCGCTTCTAATTTCATACTACCCACTGCCTACTGAACACTGAACACTACCCACCTCACCACCCCGTGCGGTTGCGTCGCAGCAGGACAATGAGGATAGGCACGCCGATCAGCCCGGTGAGGACGCCAAGCGGCACTTCGCCGGGCAGCAGAGTACGGGCGATGAGGTCAATCAGCAGCAGGAAACTGGCCCCTAGACTGAGGGTCGCCGGAATCAGCCGTTTGTGGTCTGGCCCCACCAGAATGCGCCCGGCGTGGGGGATAACCAACCCCACCCAACCAATGACGCCGCTGATGGAGACGGCTACGGCCGTCATCAACGTCGCCGTCACAATAATCGCCAACTTCAACCGGGTGGGGTTCATGCCCAGAGTCGCCGCTTCGGCCTCACCCAGCGACAATACATTCAGCCGCCAGCGCACCAGCCAGAGAAAGAGCGCGCCAACGGCCGTGATCAGCAGCAGCGCCGGAATGCTGCGCCAGGTAACACTGGCCAGGCTGCCCAACAGCCAAAAAGTAATCGCCGGCAGCGCGTCCAGCGGATCGGCGACATACTTTAGCAGCGAGGTCAGCGAGCCAAAGAGCGAACCGACCAAAATACCCATCAGCGTCAACACCAAAATAGGCGCGCTGTGATACAAACGGCTGCCAAAAAAAGCCAGCGACACGGCCAATAAGCCAAAAAAGAAAGCCGAGGTCTGCACCAGCCAGGCTGGCGCCAGCAGCAGCAAAGCCAACGCCGCGCCAAAACCCGCGCCAGAGGTCACGCCCAGGATATTAGAATCAACCAGGGGATTTTTGAAGATGCCCTGAAAGGCAGCGCCCGTGCTGGCCAGGCTGGCCCCAATCAGCAGCGCCGCCAGCGCCCGTGGCAGCCGGATGCGCAGCACCAGCAGCGCCGCCGTCTGGTCCACATGGTCGGCCACGCCGGGGAACAGGGGCGAAAGCAAAACACGCCCCACGTCGGCAATCGTTATGGGGTAGCGCCCCAGGCCAAGCGCCAACAAGAACAAGAAAACTGGCAGGAACAGCAGCAGCGCGGGCAAACCATAGCGCCGTATAGAAGCCCGCGCTGCAGTGAGATGTTTATTCACTGCCGCATAAGGCGGCGATTTCTTCAGCGGTGATGTCGTAGCCATAGAAGATATTGTAGAAGATTCTTGTTTCAGCGGCACACGACAGGCTCACAACGCCGGGGTGCAGCCTTTCGGCCAGCCAGACAATGCCCAACACTGAATCGGGCGCGGGCGTGTCCCAGGGGGCGACTAATTTGGGCATTTGGTAGACACGGCCGTTCTGCACCGCGTCTAATACCTGCCATTCCGGGCTGTCGGTAATGGCTGCAATGGTTGCGCCACCATAGGGAGGAATGACGATAACATCCGGGTTCCAGACAGCGATTTGCTCCAGATTGACATCGTTCCAGTAGCCGGGCAGGTCAACGCTGACAGATTCGCCCCCGGCCGCCTCAATGAGGCTGGTCTGGTACATCTCGCCGCTGGCTGCTTGCAGTGGATCAGAGCCGGTGAAGAGGACGCGCACGCGCTGGTCGGCGGGAACAGCGGCTGTTTCTTCCCGAACAGTATTCAGGATGGCCTCGTAATAGGCGATCCACGCCTCAGCCTGGGCGGCGGCATGGGGGCCAAACAGTTGGCCGCTGAGGCGGATAGCTTCTTGCAAACGTTCCGGGGTCTCAGCTTCAAAAAGGATGGTGGGCACACCCAACTCGGCCGTTGTGCCCAACCATTCGGAACGAGCCGCGCCCAAAATCAGGTCAGGGGCAAGTGTGGCGGCCGTTTCCACGTTAAAACTGCGCTGAGCAAAGGCGTCGTCCCCTTTAATTTCTTCAAAACGGGGGTCCATGCGAGCCATTGCTGCCGCCCCGGCGGGGTCGCGCGCGCCCAGGTAACTGGCGGCCACCAACCGGTCGCCCGCGCCGACGCCGTAAACCAGAAAAGTGGTCGGCCCGTGGGCGCTGATCACCCGGCGCACCGGCTGCGGCACTGCCACCGTATTGCCCGCCTGGTCGGTGACGGTGACGCTGGCGGGCAGCGCGCCGATGTCAATAAGCGCCTGCTGTCCGTCTGGGGAGATGGCAAAGGTGATAAAATCGGCCGCGTCGGCGCTTGCAGTTTGGGCGACCAGGGCGACGCCGGGCAGGAAATAAGCGGCATTTTCGGCGGCGCCAGCTGTAACCAGCAGATCGGCGGCGGCAGCGACGAAGTCGGGTTGTTCGTCAGGGAAAAGGGTGGTGTAAACGGCCATTACCGCCCCGCGCACTGCCTCGTCTGCCTGAATGGTAAAGCGAGATGTTGGGTCGGGGGCGATTGTTGGATCGGGAACGGCCGTTGGCGCAGTTTCCGCAGCGGGGGCGGGCTGCTCTGCTGCCGATGGGCGGCACGCCGCCAGCGCCAACAATAAAATGAACAGGAATGTTGGTTTGATTTTCATAAGATTGCTCCGTGAAAAAGAGTTTAACACAAAGAGTAGGGGGTATGGCCATACCCCCTACTCCTGAAAACTGTTGAGCCAGTCCAGCATGGCTTGAATCTGGCCCAAACGAAATTGATGGACAAGACGGCCGTACTCCCCTGCGTTTTGCGCCTCACCCGCAGCCCGCGACTCCTGCGCCGCCAACCATTCCTGGCAGCGCACCCGCTGCGCCGCCAACAGGCGGGACTCTACATCCGTCCCTTCCCGCCGGGCAAAGTACAGCTTCACCAGGAACTCCAGACGCAGGGAACGGCCGTGCGCCACCGGACTCTCCACCCAGGCCAGAAAGGCGGCCTCGCCGACGGCCGTCAGGTGAAACAGCTTGCGCGGTGGCTTGTTCTCCTGTGGCTCGGTGACGGTGAAGACATACGCGGCGCTTTCCAGCTTGTCCAGCAGGGCGTACAACTGGCTCAACTTAATCTGCCACACCGGCCCTAATCCGGCCGAGTCGGTTAGCTCCTGGTGGATAGCGTAACCGTGTTTGGGCTGGCCGCGCAAAAAACCCAACAAAGCATGTTCGATGGTCAAGGAAGAGGTTTTCAGCGTCATAATCAAAAATCAACTACTCATTTTATGAATAAACAAGACGGATTATAACCTTTGCTCTTTTCCAGGCAACAATGAAAGGTCCCCGGCGCTTTGCCAACGCCGGGGACTTGATTGTCGTTACGCAACTCCTGAATACAAACCTATTCGTGCAAAGTCTGCGTGCGCAGGTCTATGCCGGGGCGCAGTTCCTTTTCGTAATTGATGAACTGGCGGGCGATGAACATGCCCGCTTTTTCATACAGCCGGGTGGCCCCAGTCAGGCTGCTGGCGTCTACGCCCAGCCCTACCGAGCGCCGCCCACGCCGGTACAATTCGGCAAAGGAGTGTTGCAGCAGCGCCAGGGCCAGCCCATTGCGCCGCCACGGCCGTCGCACGCCCAATGTATTCACCCAACCCATCGCCGGGTCCTCGTAGGAGTTGATGCGGCACAGCGAGACTCCGGCCACTTCGTCGCCAGCCATCGCCAGAAACCACAAGGACGGGTCAAAGAGATGGTCGCGGCCGATCCACTGCTGCCAATGGCGCAGTTCTTCTTCTTCCGGGGAAGAGACGAAACCCCAATGGTCGCGGAAGGCGTCGGTGGTGGCATTCATAACGGCGCGCAGGTCGTCCCGGTTGGGCAGGGTGATGATGTGGATGTTGGCCGGGATTACGGCCGTTGCCGGTTCCGTCGGCAGCTCAATCTTCATGGTATAGAATGAGCGCGTTGGGACCATGCCATAGCCAGCCAACAGCGCTTGGGATGGCTCATGGGTGCTGATGGCCCCGGCGCGCATCGTCACCAGGGCTTCGGCAGGCACGCGGGGAAAAACTTCGCGGCAGCGCACCTCCGCCCATTCCAGCAGGAACGTGCCGATACCCAGCCCTTCAAACTGCGGATGGACGCGGCCCCACACCCAGGGGGAAACGGGCAGCGAGTGTGTGTCCCACACTTCCACATAGCCCGCCAATTCACCCAGCGGCGAAACAACGACGCGGGTGGCCGTGTCCAGGTGGAAATCTTCAGTTTCCCACTCGCCGCGAATATCTTCGATGGTGAACTCGGCGCGGCCGGATTGGGCAATGGAGGCGGCGTTGAACAGGGCAACGGCCGTCTCAATATCGTTCATTTGCGCTGGCCGTACAATAAATCCGGCCGGTAATGTTGTTGTACTTGCTTGTTCGGTAATCATCATGCTCTCCTGATTTTTTTAGGGCGTTACGCCGAGCTGCGCCAGTTCCGCCGGGATGTCTGTGCCGGGCTGGAAATGAATGGTGTGCAGGCCCAGATCGCGCGCCGCTTTGATGTTGTGGGCAAAATCGTCTACAAAAACAGCTTCGGCCGGCGCGCGGCCCAGGCGCGCCAGGGTGCGGGTAAAAATTTCCGGGTCTGGTTTCATCACCCGTTCAACCGCCGAGCCGACGATGAGGTCGAAGGCGTCGGCGATGTGGAATTTGTCGGCCAGGGCGGCGTGTAGGCCATCGGTGGCGTTGCTGATAACGGCCGTCTGGTAACGCGGCCTCAGCTTGCGAATGAAGGCCACCAGGTCTGTATCCAGCACATCTCCGGCCCAAAAGCTGCGCCGAAACGCCGCCAGATCGCTCTGGCTCAGGTTAAGCCGCTGACCAACCCAGACCCACAACGCCTCGTCGCTAATGTCGCCGCGCTGCGCCTTTGTGCCCATTTCGCCGCCAAAGACAATCTCTTCCGATTCACGCTCGGCCAGACCCAGGCGCGCTTCCCATTCCCGACGGTGGCGGTGGTCGCCGGTGCGGACCAACACCCCGCCAATGTCAAAGATTATTGCTTGAATCATCTGTTACTCCTTTTGCGTCATGGGTTCAGGTGTTATTTTTACGCCTCACACCTGACGCTTGACGTTTGCCAATAAAAAAGGGCGCTGCGGATAACTCCTGCGCCCTTTTCGGCCGGGCGTTGTGGTGACAACGCGCCGGAAAATAAAAAGGCCGCAGGCATTGGTGCGCTGCGGCCTCGACTATATCAATCTTATGTCAAGTTATCGGCGTGCAGACGCAATGCGACAAGGAGATGGACCGTCGCCAGACTTTGTTGAACACATTCCCTTTAACATCATGCTGCTCACCGTAAACTTACTCGATTTATGGCTTATTGTGACCACGCGCATACTGTAACATACGGCCGTTCCCCGCGTCAAGGGTAAACAATCATGGGAATTGATAAGAATTTAAAAAGAGGGAACTCAATAGAGGCAGTTAGCTAACTGAGAGTATCAACCCTCTGAAGAATGGCAACCACAGCTGGGAATAATAAACAGGGTTTTCCAGAGGTGCGCCAAATCTGTTCTTTACTCAGATCTGTTTTTGTCGTCCCGAAAATGAAATTTGGCAGCCAATCAGCCCTATTCATCCAATAAAATCACCGGTTCTTCGTAGTAGCGCAGGCGGCTGTGGGCCAGTTTTTCTTCCAGGAATTGGTTGAACCAGGCGCGTTTGGCCGGCAGGGGCTCGTCTTGCTTCAGGCGGGACAGGTCGGCGTTCAGGCGCAGGACGCGGCCAGGTATGACAAAGCGGGTTAACCCGGCGGGGACCAGTTCGCCACGGCTGGCGACCTCGAAGACCATCTCCGGCTGGAATTGGGGGAAAATGGCAACGGCCGTCATCTGTGGAAACTGTACCCGCAAGCGCGGCAAGTCGGTCAGCAGGGTGCGCTCCACGTTGCCCCAGCGGGTGTAGCTGGCGACCAATTCATTCATCACTGTCAGGCGGTCAGAACCAGGCGCGGCCTGAGCAACGGCCGTTTCCCCATCCCTATCCAGGAAATAACAAAGCGTGGTCGGGTCGTCGAAGATGTGGCCGATTTCGGGGGCGGCGATGGGGTGCAGGCGCAAGCCAGGGATGGCCGCCAGATGTTCTTGCAGTTCAGTAAACGGCCGTTTTGCCACTTTTTGGCCGCTGGAGATAACGTGATACCAGGTATGCAGCTCAAAGCGGTTATCGTCGGGCGGCACAACCTGGACGATGAGGTACGGATAGCCTAACCATTTAAAGGCGGTAGAGCGCGTGGCCCCATCTAAAACAATGTAACGGCCGTTCCAGAACGTCGTCACCGGCGGATTCACCAGCAGGCCATCGGCCTCCAGGCGGCCCATCAGCCGCGCCACCCGTTTTTCATCCACCTGCTCGTGGGGGATGACCAGTTCGGTGGGGACCAGTTCCAGGGAAAGCGTCTCGCCGGGCTGTTTTTTCTCCAGCACGGCCGTAATTTGTCGGGCCACCGTCAGCGCGACGTCGCGCTGACGATTGCCGATGATGGTGCTGACATGGGGCACGACCATGGCGCGTGGCTGGGCGCGCAGCAGCCGGGCAGTCTCGGTCGCTTCGCCCACTTCGACTGGCAGTTCGGGCACGGCGGCGTCGGAGAGACGGCCGTTTGCCAATGCCTCTAGCAGCGCCGCCTCGTCCACCAAATCGGTATGGCCGGGATTGATGACGCTGGCCGACGGCTTCATCAGCGCCAATTCCTCGGCGCCGATGATGGTCTCGGTTTCCGCTTTAAAGGGCACGTGCAGGCTCACAAAATCCGATTCTTGCAGCAGGGCTACCAGGTCGGTGGCCTCCACGCCGGCGGAGAGGGCCAGTTCGGGCGTCAGGCGCGGCTGGTTGACCAGGACGCGCATGTCGAAGGCGCGGGCGCGGCGGGCCACTTCGCTGCCCACCTGCCCAAAACCAATCAGACCCAGGGTTTTACCGGCCAAACGGCCGTCGGCAAAGCGATAAGCCAGGGTCAACATCCACGACAATACATTTTCGGCGATGGCTACGGAACTGCTGCTGGGCACGTTGACCACCTGAATGCCCATGCTGCGCGCCGTACTCACGTCTATGTTGTCCAGCCGCGCCCCAGAGCAGCCGATGACGCGCAAATTGTAGCCCTGCTCAATGACGTGTTCTGTCAGCCGCGTCTCCTGCCCGACGACAATAGCCTGGTAGCCGCCGATGATCGGCAGCAGGTCTTCATCGCTGAGGCCGGGTTTCACATCTACAACGGCCGTTTTTGCCAGCAGTTCCATGCCGGCGGCGTCCAATGGATCGCACACCAGCACACGCGGCCGTTTTTGCGCCTTTTCCACCGGCCGCCGGAAGGCGGCGTTGTGCACGGCGGCCAGGGCCGGCCGGGGCGTTGGTTCGCCCCACAGCCGGGCGGCGACGGCGGGGATGTCGGCGTTGCCGCCGCTGAGAATGACGCCGACGCGCTGGCCGGGCAGCGGATATTGCCCGGTGAACAGCGGGGCCAGGGCAACGGCCGAACTGGGTTCCACCAGCAGTTTGAGGCGCGTCCAAAGAAATTCGAGGGTCGTCAGGATGTCGTCTTCAGATACGGCCGTCATATCGGCCACGCAGCGGCGCATGATGGGCAGATTGCGCTGGCCAATGAAGCGGGTGCGTAAGCCGTCGGCGATGGTGTCCGGGGCGTCGTCCAGGGTGACGATGCGGTTTTCGCGCCAGGAGCGATTGGCGTCCGCGCCGGCTTGCGGCTCCACACCCACCACGCGGCAGCCTGGCGCTAACGCCGCCGCCGCCAACGCCGAGCCGCTGATCAGCCCGCCGCCACCAACAGGCGCAAACAGGGCGTCCAGCGGCCCTATTTCCTGGAACAATTCCCAGGCGGCCGTGCCCTGCCCGGCGATGATCTCGTCGTTGTCGTAGGGATGGATGAGGGTGTAGCCATGTTGGGCGATGAGGTTGGCGGTGACGGTTTCGCGGGTAACGGCCGTGCAGGTCACAATTTCTGCGCCATAAGCGGCCGTTGCTGCCTTTTTAATTGCCGGGGCATTGTCCGGCATGACGATGACCGCTTTGACGCCCAACAATTTGGCTGCCAGAGCCAGCCCTTGCGCGTGGTTGCCGCTGGAATGGGTGATGACGCCGGCCGCTTTTTCCGCGTCGCTAAGCTGGCTGACGGCGTTATACGCGCCGCGGAACTTAAACGCGCCGACACGCTGGAAATTTTCGCACTTTAAATAAATCTCGCAGCCGGTCCGCTCGTTGAGCGTGCGCGAAGTCATAACGGGGGTCTGTTTGACAATGCCGGCCAATCGGGCGGCGGCGGCGCTTACGTCTGGGGTCTGGGTCATGGTCATGGGGGATACCGTTTTCCGTGTGCGGTGTTCAGTGTTCAGTGTTCAGTGTTCGGTGTTCAGGTATGGAATACCGCTTACAGCGAATAGCCATAGATATTAAGAAAAAGATTTGGGATTTTCTCATAGCTTGTCAGGGGGCAAGCCAATCGTAAATCGCCAATCGTAAATCGTAAATCCTACAACAGCTTAAACCAAAGGTTTTTTCATTTCGATGCGGCGGAAGGCTTCAAAATACCCGGCAGCTTTATAGCCTTGCCAGGTGTCATCGTCGAGGATGTTTTCGGTGATGGTGTCTTGCCGTTTGTGGCGTTGGTGCAGAATATGCAGAATGGCGGCGGCAACCTCGACCGGGTCGCCGGCCGTTACTTCGACATTGATGCGTGTCAACTGCAACAGCCCGGCGTGGTAGGTTACCCAGCCGCGGCCACCATCCAACAATTCCACCACCAGCGCCGATAAATTCTTGACGTGGTGAAGGGATTCTATCTCGTTGAGCCAGTTGGGGACCTGACGGCGATGGGAGAGCAGCATAATGGCGTCGTCGTGGCCGAGGGGGATGACATTCCTCACGCGGATGTCTTCGGGTAGTTCGGCGTGCAAGTTGGGGGCGCGGCGGGCAACGATGAGTTCGCGGGTTTCGCTGAAGCCGCATTTGCAAAAAAGGGTATGGGCCGGGGTGTTGCCTTTGATCACTTCCAGCCAGATCGTTGCCACGTGCAGATCGTGCGAATGCTGCATCAGTTGGTCCATAAGCGCCTGGCCGGTTCCCTGGCGACGGCCGTCTGGCAAAACCCCCAGGCGCGAAATCCAGGTACGGCCGTCTCGCACTCCCAACATACCCAAACCCAACATCACATCCCCTTTTACGGCCACCGCGGATCGTTCCAACTGCACGTCATAGACACGAGCATATTCCTGCAAACGGGCCGCATTCATGGGCATGGGCACCAGGTAATCCACTCGCGTCTGGTTGTAAGCGGCGACCAGTTCATCGTAGGAGAATTGACTGGCGGGGACAAGGTTCATACACGCCTCAGTGGGGCTGAGCACAGTTTGGGCAACAATGCAGCAGGGTGGTTAGAGGGGAAAATGCCGGCTGACACCCTATGCTAACGCAAACCCACGCATCAATCATTTTGCAGAAATGCCGCAATTTGCGCAGGGAATTGTTTCACGTCAATGGGTTTGGTAATACAGCCATCACAGCCGTAACGCCGGGCCATGCGCTCGGCCGTTTCGACCGGCCAGGCCGTGACGGCCACAATAGGCACGTGTTCCAGATCTGGGATCTGTTTTAACAGGGTGACGACCGTCTGACCATCCAGATCGGGCAAGCCCATATCAATGAGGATGAGGTCGGGCTTCTCATCTATCGCCAGGGAAACCCCCGTTTCGCCATCGGGTGCGTGCAGCAGGCGATAGGGATGGGGCTCCAAAACACGCTCAATCAGCAGCTTGTTGGCGAGATTGTCTTCGATTTGTAGAATCGTTTTCATCCCTTTATACCTCTGTGTTCCGTGTTCCGATTACGGATTACGCCGCCGGGGGTGGCACGGGCAGGTCGGCTACGGCCGTATCCTTCCACTTTTCGCCTTCTTCAATCAACATCACTGGAATGCCATCACGAATGGGGTACTTCAGGCCAGAATCGGCCGAGACCAGCCAGCAGCCATGCACCAGTTCCAGCCGGCCAGGATCGCTGCCGTATTCCTTCGACTGCACCGCTTTGGGGCAGCGCAAAATTTCTAAAAGCTCTGGGCTAATGGGGAGTGAATCGTTGCTCATCATGTTCTCCTCTAAATATGAAACTCACTGTGGTTACAGGGCGATCATACGCAACTTAAAGATAAGTGGCAAATGGAAAACGGCCGTAAGCAAAAGGTCAGCTGGCCGGTTGGTTGGTTCTCTTTGCCGCCAACCAACCAACCGGCCTCCCAACCTTTCCCATTCACCCATTTCATGTTATCTTTAGAATCTGCAAGAGGGCCTTGGACGGTCACGGCGACAGATTACCGTGGCCGTTTTTCACGCCCCCGGAGAATTTTCATGATAGAACAAACAACCAATGCCAACGGCGATCTCAAAGAAGCCATTGATGTCCGGCGCACATTCGCCATCATTTCCCACCCGGACGCGGGGAAAACCACCCTGACAGAAAAGCTACTGCTCTATGGCAACGCCATCCATCTGGCCGGCAGCGTGCGCGCGCGGCGCAACCAACGCAGCGCCACGTCCGACTGGATGGCGATGGAGCAAGAGCGTGGCATTTCCATCACCTCCACCGTGCTGCAATTCCCTTACCAGGGCCACGTTGTCAACCTGCTGGACACACCCGGCCATCAGGACTTTTCCGAAGACACCTACCGCACATTGATGGCCGCCGACAGCGCCGTCATGGTGCTGGACGCCGCCAAAGGCGTGGAAACGCAAACGCGCAAATTATTCGCGGTTTGTCGCCAGCGCGGTATTCCCATGTTCACCTTCATCAATAAGATGGATCGGCCGGCGCTGGACCCATTGGCCCTGCTGGATGAAGTGGAAACGGTGCTGGGGATGCAGCCCGTGCCCATCAACTGGCCGGTCGGCGACGGCGACCGCTTTAAGGGCGTCTATGACCGCCGCACACAGCAGGTCCATATGTATGACCGCACGGTGCGCAACCAGACCATTTCGCCAGAAACCATCACCACCCTGGAAGACCCGCGCCTACGCCAAAACCTGAACGACACGCAGATTGATGACTTCTATACCAACGTGGCCTTGCTGGACGAGATGGGCATGGATTTTGACCAGGACGCCTTTTTGCGCGGCGAACAGACGCCGGTTTATTTTGGCAGTGCGTTGACCAATTTTGGCGTGCAGTTGTTTTTGGATGATTTTGTGCGTTTTGCCCCTGGCCCCGGCGCGTATCCGAGCGATCACGGCCGTATTGACCCCTTCAACCACGATTTTTCCGGCTTCGTCTTTAAAATTCAGGCGAACATGAACCCCAAACACCGCGACAGCGTCGCCTTTTTGCGGATTTGCAGCGGCCGTTTCGAGCGTAACATGGTGGTGAACCATGCGCGCACAGCCAAAAGCATTCGCCTGCCTATTCCCTACAAATTTTTTGCCGACGAGCGCGAAGTGGTGGAAGAAGCGTATGCCGGGGACATTATCGGACTGCCGGGCAACCGCAACTTTAACATCGGCGACACCATCAGCGCCGGTAAAGCGTTCAACTTTGCCCCTATTCCCCGCTTCGCCGCCGAGCATTTTGGCCGGCTGATCAATTTGGACATCGGCAAGCAAAAGCAGTTTCTGAAGGCCATTCACCAATTGGAAACCGAGGGCGCGATGCAGGTTTTGTACGAGGTGGACGCGCAGCGCCGCGACCCGATTCTGGCGGTGGTGGGCGTGCTGCAATTCGACGTGGTGAAAGCACGTCTGGAGACAGAATATGGCGTGATGGTACGGCTGGAGATGCTGCCGCACCAGTTATGCCGCTTTGTCGAGGGTGATCCACAGGAGATCGAAAATCTGCCCTGGCGCTACAGCGGCATGATGCAGACGAAGGATGGCGACGGCCGTCTGGTAGGTCTGTTCAACTCCGAACACGAATTCAACTACTACCGCGAAAAATACCCCAAAGTGGTCTATAAGCAGATGGTATAGAAATCGTCAATCCTTCGGGAAGCTCAGGACAAATCGTCAATCGTCAATTTTCTCGTCAATTCCTGCAAATCAGGGTGATCCCCGGCGTGGCTGCTGTAATAGGCATAGCGGATGACGCCCTGGGTGTCCACAATAAACGTGCCCGGCAGCATCTTCACATCACCGGTTGCTTTCCCCTGAACATGTCCTCTGGCGGCGGCGCGCACGGCCGCTTTCGCCATGCCCGGGTTCAACATAGAAGCGACGCCGGCGCGTTGCAGCCCATACACTTCATACACATCGGCCGTCTGATTGCAGTAACAGTCTATGCTGGGAGCCAGATTGCCGCAGTAACGTTCGGCGTGTTTCGGTTCCCCCAACGCCACAGCCACCACTTTCAGCCCGGCCTTTTCAATTTCCTCACGATGCAGCTCTAACTGAGCCAGCCATTCACGGCAAAAAATTCAACCAAAGTGCCGTAAAAACGTCAGCAGCGTCGGGCCGTTGGCCCATAAAGTCTGCAATTCCACCGGTTCGCCCGTAACGGATAGAGCCAATCCATTGGGGGCCAGATCGCCTATTTTCAATTTTTTCGCCATGTCTCACCTTTGTAATTGGACAATAATAGTGCAATTATATATCTTGCAAAGTTTTTGTCAATATATGGCGATCCGTTAAACCACAACGGCCGTTCCTCATCCAGCCTCTTCTTAACCCGTTATCACCACCGACTATCCACCCAAATCCCTTCCCGAAAACATTGACCTTAAAAGTTCGCCCGCCCATCTTCACATAAATGGGGCTTTGGTGTATACTGTTGGCCTAACGTGGTGAAAAGTGGGGCATTGTGGGGCATTATGGCCGCATAAACCTACCAAAACCGTGTTAAAATGGGGCAAACAGAACGAATGTTCTAGCAGTATTCTACCCAGATTAGACCCTATAGGTCTCGCTAAATAGATAACACCGGCCAGAAAAAGCCGGAATACGCGACGGAACATCATGCTTTTAGGTGAATTTACGCACACCATAGACACCAAAGGTCGGCTGACCATTCCCGCCAAGTTACGCGGCGAAATGGCCGGCGGGCTGGTGGTTACGCGCGGCTTCGACCAAAACCTGATGATCTTCACCGTAGAAGGTTGGCGGCAGCTGGCGGATAAAATTGCTGAACGGCCGTTAGGCGATGAAGACGTGCGCGCTTTCCGGCGGCGTGTCTTTTCCGGCGCAGTAGACCTGGAACCCGACCGCCAGGGGCGCATTTTACTGCCCCCCTACCTGCGCGAATTTGCCGCCATAGACGGTGATGTGATCATCGCCGGGATGTATAACTACGTGGAACTGTGGAACCCAGACGCCTGGCAGTCCATCCGCAGCGCCATCAACGACAGCAGCGACGCCGCCCGGTGGCAAGACCTGGGAATCTAAGAATTCACAATGAGCGATTGAGATCGTCAATCGTCAACCAAATGACCCATACGCCTGTCCTTTACCAAGAAGTGCTGAACCTGCTGCGTCCACAGCCAGACGGCCGTTACCTGGATGGCACACTAGGCGCTGGCGGACACACAGCCGGAATTTTAGCCGCATCAGCGCCTAACGGCCGTGTCCTCGGTTTCGACCGCGACCCGGAAGCCATTGCCTTCGCCCGCCAACGCCTAGCCGAATACGGCAGCCGGGTGACATTCGTCAACGACAGCTACGCCAACATGGCCCAGATCGCCCCCACGTTGGGCTTTGCCCCGCTAGACGGCATCTTGCTCGACCTGGGTCTATCATCCCGGCAGTTAGACGACGGCGCGCGCGGTTTCGCCTTCAGGCAAGAGGGGCCGCTAGACATGCGCTTCGACCAGACACAAGGCGAAACAGCCGCCGACCTGCTTAACAACCTGACAGAAGTAGAACTGACCGATATTTTTTGGCGCTACGGCGAAGAAAAACAGAGCCGCGCCTACGCCCGACTCATCGTCGCCAACCGGCCACTCACCAGCACCACCCAACTGGCCGACCTCATCGCCGGGCGCACAGGCAGCCAGCGCCGCCGCATTCATCCGGCGACGCAAATTTTTCAGGCGCTGCGCATCGCCGTGAATCAGGAATTGGCCGCTGTGGAGACCGGCGTACCGGCGGCCATCAGCCTGCTAAAACCGGGGGGAAGGCTGGCCGTCATCAGCTTCCACTCATTGGAAGACCGATTTGTTAAGCGGCTGTTCCGCCAGCAGAGTCAGGCCTGCACCTGTCCGCCGGAACAGCCGGTTTGCACATGTGGTGGCAAAGCGCCTCTGCGCCTGATCACCCGTAAAGCCGTCCAGGCAACCGCCGCCGAAATAGAAAATAACCCGCGCAGTCGCAGCGCGCGCCTGCGGGTCGTCGAGAAAAACAGCGTATGACGACAAATTCGATGAGACAAAAACGAGAAACAGCCAAACGTTTGAACTGGCTTACAGAAGCGCAGGCGGCCATCGGCTGGGGCATCATCCTGGTTCTGCTCGCCATCCTGGGGGCAATTTACCTCAACCAGGCCAGCCACATTGCCGTCACCGGCCGCCGCGTGCAGATGATGCAAAACGACCTGGAAACGCTGAAACGGGACAACGCTGCTATCGAAAGAACCATTGCCGAATCACAATCGTTGGGACGATTACAGCAGCAGGCGCAAGCGATGGGCTTTGTCGAAGCAAAACCGGGCGACATCGAATATCTGTTGATTCCTGAATACCCCCACGCAACGGCCGTGCCGCCCCAACTTTCACCCGACCCCGCCGCCACCCCCCAAGCTGCCCCGGTCTCGCCGCCAGAAACCATCGAAGAAGCCTTCTGGTTGGCCTTTCGCGACAGCGTGGGCGACCTGATCCAAGGAGAAGCCGGTGAATAACAGTCAATTACGCCGCATGTGGATTATCGTGATCGGTCTGGTGTTTACAACCGTCATCATCATCGGTCGTTTGGTCGCTTTCCAGATCATCCAGGGCGAAGAATGGGCCGCCAAAACAGCCGATGAGTTGGTCGTCATCGCCCGCCCGGAGCGTGGCGTTATCTACGACCGCAACGGCGCCGTCCTGGCCGCCAACGGCGCCGACTACCAGATTGGCGTTTCCCCCAACCTGGTGATCAACCCCGACGAAGTAGCCAATCAGCTGGCCGTCATCCTGGAACAACCCCGACACGAAATCATGGGCGCGCTGCAATCCAGCGCTCCCTTTGTCATGTTAGCCGGGCGCGTCTCCTCAGACATCGCCGAACGCGTGCGGCAGGTAAACGCGCAGTACGGTGGCCTACAAATTGACCCCCTGCCCCGGCGTTTTTATCCTCAGGGCGATCTGATGTGCCACACCCTGGGCTACGTAGACTTCGACGGCAACGGCGGGGCGGGCATTGAGGGCTATTACCAGACCGAGTTGGCCGGGGAAGCGGCCAGCGCCACAATCAACATTTCGCCTTTTTACGTGCAGCAGAGCGTCATTGCCCGCGAAGGCGCGGACATGGTGTTGACCATTGACCGCTCGGTGCAATATATGGTGGAAAAACACCTTAAAGAAGCAATGGTGGAATGGGGCGCGGAAAGCGGCACCATCATCGTGATGGAACCAAAGACGGGGGCCATTCTGGCCATGGCCAGCGAACCATGTTTTACACCCGATGGTTTTTACAAAGCGCCAGAAGAGATGTTGTTTAATCCCATCGTCAGCCGCCAATTCGAACCTGGCTCGGTCATGAAGTTGATTACGATGGCGGCCGCTTTGGATTCAGGCGCAGTGACGCCGCAAACAACTTATTACGATTCCGGCGAATTGTGGGTGGGCGGCCATCGCACGGTGAACTGGGACCGCGCCGCGCATGGCACGGTAGACATGACCACGCTGCTGTCCCGCTCGCTCAACGTGGGCGCGGCGACCATTACCACCTGGATGGGCGCGGACACCTATTATGATTACATGCGCCGCTTCAACTTTGGCAGCCCTACCGGCATAGACATTATGTCGGAGGCGGGCGGATTGATGCCCCTGCCCGGCGACGCATTGTGGACAGAGTCATTCATGGCGACCAACTCTTACGGCCAAAGTCTGGCGGTAACACCGCTGCAAATGATCGCTTCTGTATCGGCCATCGCCAACGGCGGGGAGTTGATGCAGCCTTACGTGGTGCAAGAGGTTCATACCGCCAACGGCACATTTATCCACCAACCGGCGGTCCTTAGCCGCCCCATCAGCCAGGAAACGGCGCGGCAGGTCACGGCCATGGCGGTAACGGCCGTTGCCAGCGAAGTCCCCGAAGCCAGAGTAGACGGCTACACCATCGCCGGCAAAACCGGCACGGCGCAAATCGCCGAAAACGGCGTCTACTTGCAAGAAGACACCATCGCCTCTTTTATCGGCTGGCTGCCCGCCGACAACCCGGAGATTATTGTGTTCATTAAGCTGGACAAACCCCAGGTCTCTCCCTGGGGGTCCACCACCGCCGCACCAACCTTCGCCAAACTGGCGAACGAATTGGTCGTCTTGCTGGGCATTCCCCCCGACAACATGCGCCAGCAGGAAGATGTCATGGCCCTGAGAAATTAAGAAGGATGAATGGTGAATTGTGAAGTTCTCTTTACTTCACAATTCACAATTCACAATTCACAATTATGTTAAGTCTTGGTGATTTTTTAGAGGTGCTGACGCAGTACGAAACGACCGGCCACGAACCGGCCGTTTCTTGCGTTGTGGTGGACAGCCGCGAAGCGGTGGCTGGCAGCGTGTTTGTCGCCCTGAAAGGCGAACACGTAGACGGCCACGATTACGTGGCCGCCGCCTTTGCCCAGGGGTCGCAGGCGGCCATCGTCGCCCGGCCGCTGCCCGGCAGCCACCACACCATAGACCTGCGCAGCGGCCAACCAAGACCAACGTTCACATTTCAGCCGCCCCTCTGCCTGGTGGTAGACGACCCCGTGGCGGCGATGCAGGCGGTGGCCCAGGCATGGCGCGCGCGCTTTACGCCGCGGGTCATTGCCATTACCGGCAGCGTAGGCAAAACCTCAACCAAAGAACTGGTTTATTCGGTGCTGGCGCGCCACTATCCCACCTTAAAATCGCCGGGCAACCGCAACAGCGTATTGGGATTGCCACCAGTGCTGCTGGCGTTACGGCCGTATCACCAATACGCCGTCCTGGAAATGGGCATGTACACCCCCGGCGAAATCGCCCGCCTGTGCGAGCTGGCAAAACCGGTGGTGGGCGTCATCACCATGGTTGGGCCGGTGCATCTGGAACGGGCCGGCAGCCTGGAAGCCATCGTCGCCGCCAAGCAAGAATTGGTCGAGAGCCTGCCGGCGCAGGGCACGGCTGTTCTGAACAAAGACGACGACCGGGTGATGGGCATGGCCGCCCATACCCCGGCGCGTATTTTCACCTATGGCCTCAATCCGGCGGCCGATGTGTGGGCCGACAACATCCACTCCATGGGGCTGGAAGGCATTCGCTTCACCCTGCACCATGACCGGGAAGCGCTCAGTCTACAAGTTCCGTTGATTGGACGGCACAGTGTGCATACGGCGCTGCGGGCAACGGCCGTTGGCCTGGTCGAAGGCTTGTCTTGGGACCAGATCATCAGCGGGCTGGCCGATTCGCGGGCGCAGCTGCGGCTGGTGGCTGTGCCCGGTCCACGTGGCTCCATCATCATAGACGATACCTACAACTCCAGCCCAGACTCGGCCATGGCCGCCCTGAACCTGCTGCATGATTTAGACGGCCGTCGTCTGGCCGTGTTGGGCGATATGCTAGAGTTGGGCTACATGGAAGAGGCGTCGCATCGGCTGGTGGGCCGCCGGGCAGCCGAAGTGGCCCACGTGCTGCTGACAGTCGGGCAGCGCGCCCGGTGGCTGGGCGAAGAAGCGCTAAAGGTGGGCATGGCCCCGGACCGGGTATTCATGGTGGATGATCTGGCAACGGCCGTCGCCGCCCTGCAAGAAATCATCGCGCCCCAAGACATGATCCTCATCAAAGGGTCGTTGGGCATGAACATGAGCCGCATTGTGGCCGCGTTGGGAGAAGGCTGATGATATTCGCCCTCACCGTCGCCACCATGACTTTTCTGCTGGCCGTCATCTGGGGTGGACCGTTTATCGAGGCGATGCGGCGGCTCAAATTAGGCGCGCAAATTCGCATCGAGGGACCACAAACCCACATGGCGAAAATGGGTACGCCGGCCATGGGCGGCATCCTCATCGTCGGCTGGGTGGTGTTGGTTAGTCTGGTCGTTAACATCGTCGTTTTTTTACAAGAGCTAGAAATCGCCGAAAGCGTGATCATTCCCCTGGGCGTTATGGTTGCCTACTCGATTCTGGGTGGCGTAGACGATTATTTAGGCTTTCGCCCACGACCACATGGCGAAAAAGGGATGCGCGCCCGGGTAAAAATCTGGTGGCAGTTGGGTATCGCCCTGGTTGCCGCCGTGCTGCTGTATTGGATGGTCAACAATGGGCATGGCTACGTCGGCGTGCCCACCGTGCCCTTCCTGATAGACATCGGCATTCTGTATATTCCCATCGCCGTCATCATCATCACCGGCACAGCCAACGCTGTCAACATCACCGATGGGCTGGATGGGCTGGCCGGAATCATCGCCGCCACCGCCTTCATCGCCTATGGCATCATCGCTGCCCTGCAAGGCCAAAATTTTTTACTGACCTTCTCTATGGTCACGGTGGGCGCTTGTTTTGCCTTTCTGTGGTACAACGCCAAACCGGCGCAAATGTTTATGGGCGACGTCGGTTCCCAGGCGCTGGGCGGCGCGCTGGGCGTTGTGGCTCTGATGACCAATCAATGGCTTATTCTGCCGGTTATCGCTGTCGTGCCTTACGCTTCAATGCTTTCCACAACGCTGCAAGTGTTGTATTTCAAGCGCACCGGCGGTAAACGGCTGTTTAAGATGGCCCCTCTCCACCATCATTTTGAGCTAATCGGCTGGAGCGAAACACAAATTGTGCAGCGCTGGTGGCTGGTAGCCATTTTGGCGACGATGGTAGGGATGGCGCTGGCTCTGATTTAATGGACAAATTAAGCGGCAAACGACTACTGATTTTAGGGCTGGCGCGGCAGGGAAAGGCGCTGGCGCGGTTTGCCGCCGAGGTGGGCGCACAGGTAACAATTTCTGACTTGCGCCCGCCAGAAAAACTGGCCGGCAGCCTGGCTGATTTGCATGATTTGAATCTGACATATGTCTTAGGAGAACATCCTATGAGCTTATTAGAAGAGATGGACGTGTTGGCGATCAGCGGCGGTGTGCCCGCTGACGCGCCGCTGGTCCTGGCCGCCCGGCAACGGGGCATAACGATTACCAACGATTCGCAGGAATTTATGAAACGAGCGCCTACGGCCGTTATCGGCATCACCGGTTCGGCCGGCAAAACCACCACCACTGCCCTCACCGGCGTCATGGGGCAGGTTGCCGGGCGGCGCACCTGGGTTGGCGGCAACATCGGCCGCCCGCTGATTGCCGACCTGCACAAAATGCAGCCCGACGACATGGTGGTGCAGGAACTTTCCAGTTTCCAGCTAGAAATCTGGACGCAAAGCCCACGTGTGGCCGCTGTGCTGAACGTCACGCCCAACCATCTGGACCGCCACAAGACGATGGCCGCCTACGCCAACGCCAAAGCCAACATCTTACGTTACCAATCGGCCGACGATGTGGCCGTGCTGGCCGCCGACGACGCCGGCGCCATGTCGCTGGCGGGTGAAGTGCGTGGACGGCTGCGCACCTTTAGCCGGCGCGGCGCGGTTGCCGATGGCGCATTTGTGCGCGACGAATACATCTGGCTGAAAAATGGCCGGGAAACGGCCGTTTGCCCCCTCAGCGATATCCACCTGCCCGGCCAACACAACGTCCTCAACGTCCTGGCGGCCGTCACCCTGGCCGACACGGTAGGCATTCCGGCCGAGGCCATGCGCCAGGCGATTCGTACCTTCAGAGGGGTGGAACACCGGCTGGAACTGGTGCGCGAACTGCGCGGCGCACGCTATATCAACGACTCCATCGCCACCGCGCCGGAACGGGCGCTGGCGGCGCTGGCTTCATTTGACGAGCCGCTGATACTGCTGGCTGGCGGCCGCGATAAAGACATGCAGTGGGACGAATGGACGCGCCAGGTAACGGAGCGGGTGAAACATGTTGTTTTGTTTGGCGACCTGGCGGCGATGTTGGAAAGGCGGCTGGCCGAGGCCGGCTATACGCAGATGACGCGGGTGGAAGGGTTGGCAACGGCCGTAGCCACCGCCGCCCACCTCGCCAAACCCGGCGACATTGTACTGCTCTCGCCTGGCGGAACCAGCTACGACGCCTTCACCGATTTCGCCGAACGCGGCGAGCATTTTAGAGTGCTCGTGGCCGAACTTTAAGTTCAACCTCTCGGAAAGAGTTAAACGTTTAGACGAGTACTAACACGAAGCAGAGATTTAGAAAAAGGACCATCAATCATGACAAGCATCAATGTTGTCCGCAAACAAACCAACCGCGTCCGGCCAGGACAACGCTTCCTGTTCGATTATTGGCTGCTGCTCACGGCTGCCGGTTTGCTCATTGTCGGCATGATGATGGTTTACTCTACCACCTTTGATTATGGCCTGCTGTTCAAAGATGAACCAACCTATTATTTTGAACGCCAGTTTGTGGCGATGCTGTTAGGGCTGGTTGGTATCATCCTGATCATGCAGTTCGACTACCACGCCTTTCGTTACATTTCTGTGCCCTTTCTGGGTCTGACATTGGCCGGGCTGGTGGTGGTTCTTTTCTTCGGCGAGTCTATTTTCGGCGCGCAGCGCGGTATTTATGAAGGCTCTTACCAGCCTTCCGAGGTAGCAAAACTGGCGACTATTTTGTACATCGCCCACTGGCTCTCTTCCAAAGGAGATCGCATCAAGGACCTGACGTATGGCTTGCTGCCCTTCTCGGTGATTACCGGCCTGGTATGCGCCCTGATTGTGCGCCAGCCAGATTTGAGCACGGCCGTACTCATCGCCCTGATCTGCTTCGCCCTCTTCTTCATCGCCGGGGCCGATTGGCGGCAGTTCGGCGTGGCCGTATTGGCCGGCGGTGTGGTTTTTATCATTCTCATCAACGCCCTGCCCCACGCCGCCGCCCGCGTAGACGCCTACCGCGAAACCCTGCGCGACCCGGCCCAGGCGGGTTGGCACGTGCAGCAGACGCTCATTGCCCTGGGGCGCGGCGGCTGGTTCGGCGTGGGCATCGGCGAAAGCACACAGAAATTTGGCCCACTGCCGGCCGCCCACACCGACGGCGTTTTTGCCATTTTAGGCGAGGAATTGGGGCTGGTCGGCGCACTGGTCTTCATCAGCCTGCTGGCGATGTTGGCCTGGCGCGGCATTCGCATCGCTCTAAACGCCCGCGACATCTACGGCTCGCTGCTGGCCCTGGGCATTACCTGCTGGCTGACATTTCAGGCATTGATCAACATTTCCGTCATCACCGCCATCATCCCATTCACCGGCATCCCGCTGCCCTTCCTCAGTTATGGCGGCTCATCGCTGCTGTTTTCCATGCTGGGCATCGGCATTCTGCTCAACATCTCCCGCGACGCCGCCATAGAACGGCGCGTGCAACCGGAGAAAAAAGTCTGAATTGTGAATTTCTAGTTCACAATTCACAATTCACAATTATGAAGGTATTGGTATGCGCCGGGGGGACTGGCGGCGGCATTTATCCGGCTTTAACGGCCGTTTCTGAATTACAAGCCCTCGGCGTCAGCCGGGAGCAAATCTTGTGGGTCGGCGCGTGCGGTGAAATGGAAGAAAAACTGGTTCCACGCGCGGGCCTGACATTAAAAACCATCCGCGGCGGCGCAGTGGTGGGTGTTCCTCTGATAACGAGGGTGAAAAACGTGGCGAAACTGACCTGGAGCGTAGGCACGGCCGCACGATTAATGCGGCAATTCAAACCCGACGTCATGCTGATGACTGGCGGCTACATGGCCGCGCCTGTAGCCCTGGCGGCCCGCCTGCACGGCGTGCCCATCGTCATCTTCTTGCCAGACGTGGAACCGGGTTCGGCCATCAAAACCGTCATGCCCCTGGCGCACAAGGTCGCCTGCACCACCCACCTGTCCAGCGAATTCGTCCCGGCCGAAAAAATGGTCGTCACCGGCTACCCGCTGCGGCCGGAAATTCGCGCCGCCAGCCACATCAGCCAGGCGGAAGCCCTGGCCCAATTCGATCTACAACCCGGTCGCCCCACCCTGTTCGTCTTTGGCGGCAGCCGCGGCTCCTGGAACATCAACCAAGCGCTGATGGACGCCCTGCCAGACCTGCTGGCCTACTGCCAGATCATCCATGTCAGCGGCGACCTGACCTGGCCGCAGGTGGAGGCATATGCCAATACGCTGCCAGACGCCTTGCGGCCGTGGTATCGCCCCTATCCCTATCTGCACGAGCAAATGGGGGCTGCCTTCCGCGCCGCCGATCTGGCTGTGGCCCGCGCCGGAGCCAGCATGTTGGGCGAAAGCCCGGCCTTTGGTCTGCCCACAATTCTGGTTCCGCTGGCCTTCGCCTGGCGCTACCAGAAGGTCAACGCTGATTACCTGACCGAACGCGGCGCGGCCGTGCAGTTAACCGACGAGCGCCTGCCAGAAGAACTCAGCCCGCTCATTGCGAGCCTGTTTCAGAACCCGGCGCGCCTGGCGCAGATGCGCGCCGCCGCCCGCGCCCTGGCCGTGCCCGAAGCAGCCGCCCGGCTGGCCCAGGTTATCTATCAGACGGCCGTGTCTGAAGCAAAAGGAGCCACCGCGTGATTAGCATTAGCGCCTTCTTCTGGATTATGGTGATGCTTTTTGCCGTCGTCGGCGCGTTACGCGGCTGGACCAGAGAGGTTATCGCTACCTCTGGTTTGATTCTGGCGCTGTTCGCCATCAACCAGTTTGGCACCTATCTGGCCTCGTTTGTGGGCGGCGGTGGCACGCTAGACACCGACGCGATGCGCCGCCAGGTCTTTTATCTCTATGCGGCCATCTATCTGCTCATCGCCTTTTTTAGCTACCAGGGACCCGCTCTGGCCGGCGCCCGCCTGACCGGTAAACTGCGCGTGCGCGACAACTTCCAGGACAAGCTGATGGGTATGTTGGTCGGCGGGGTGAACGGGTACTTAATCGTGGGGGCCATGCTGGCTTTCTTGGAATTCCAATTGCAGTCACCGGGCAGTTGGGTCCGCCTGCCTCCGGGTGTGCAATATCCGTTTGCGTTTATTGTGCGACCCACAGATGTAGTACCGCTGCTCAATAATTTACCGATACCTTTTTTGGCCCCCTATCTGCCCTTTTTGGTGGTCATTGTATTTTTATTTGTGATTGTTGTGATGATTTAGGATGGGTACAGAGTTTAAACTGCGGCAAGGAATGCACATTCATCTGGTTGGCATTGGCGGATCGGGAATGTCCGCTGTGGCGCGTGTGCTGTTGGGCAAAGGGTTTGTGGTTTCTGGATCAGATATGCAAACGAATGAGTTAACGGCCGTTCTCGCCGCCACCGGCGCCACCATCTACCTGGGCCATCGGGCCGAAAACATCGCCGCAGCCGATGCGCTGTTCATCTCTTCGGCCGTGCCTGAAAGCAACCTGGAGGTAGCCGCGGCGCGGGCGCAAGGTATTCCCGTTCTCAAACGGGCCGACTTTTTAGGCCAGCTCATGGCCGACCACATCGGCATTGCCGTGGCCGGTTCGCACGGCAAAACCACCACCACCGGCATGATCGCCCAGATTTTGCTCCAGGCCGACCTGGACCCGACGGTGATTGTTGGTGGCACGCTGCCGAGCATAGAAAGCAACGGCCGTTACGGTGAAGGCGACTATTTTGTGATTGAAGCCGACGAATACGACCACATGTTCCTGGGCTTGCGCCCGGAAGTAGCCGTCATCACCAGCGTGGAACACGACCACCCAGACCTCTTCCCCACCGAGGCGGATTACGTGGGCGCGTTCCGCGAATTTATCGGCCTGCTGCCCGATGGCGGCCGGCTGATCGCCTGCGCCGACGATGCTGGCGTGCAAGCCCTGCTGCAAAACCTGCCGCTGTCCGACGTGGAAATTACCACCTATGCCCTGGCAAATGAGGAAACGGCCGTGTCCGCCGATTTCCTGGCGCTGGACTGCCGCCCCAACCAACTGGGCGGCATGGATTTTGTCGTTGAGGAAGATGGGCAGTTGATCGGGCTGGCGCGGCTGCGCGTGCCTGGCGAACACAACGTGCGCAACGCCCTGGCGGCCATCATCGTCGGGTTGGATTTAGGCGTGGATTTTTCCACAATTCGCCAGGCGTTGGCCGAATTTGGCGGTATGGGCCGGCGCTTCCAGGTTTTGGGCGAGGTGGGTCGGGTGACGGTGATTGACGATTACGCCCACCACCCCACCGAGATTCAGGCGACTCTGGCCGCGGCGCGGCAGCGCTTTCCCGGCCGCCGTTTGTGGGCGGTGTGGCAGCCACACACCTACAGCCGCACCCGCTTGCTGCTGGAGCAGTTCGCCAAAAGTTTTGATCAGGCCGACCGGGTGATCGCGTTGGATATTTATCGCAGTCGGGAACAGGATACGTTGGGCATGGATACGGCCGTTGTCCTCCAGGCCATGAGCCATCCCCACGCCATCCACATCCCCGACCGGCGCGCCGCCGCCGACTACCTGCTAGACCGCATCCGCCCCCACGACGTCATCCTGACCCTGGGCGCAGGCGATGGCAACGAAGTTGGGCAGTGGGTATTGGAAGGATTGAAGAAGCGAGTACAGAGCTAGAGCGAGAGCTAGAGTAAGGGAATCTCTCCTCTCGCTCTCGCTCTCGCTCTCGCTCTCGCTCTATCTACCACAGGATTAAGGGGCATGAATTTAAAGACATCTGTACTTGAAGCAATCCAGAGCCAATACCGGGAGATTTTTGGCGAGCGGTTCGAGTTGGGCGTGCCGCTGGCGAAGTATACGTCGGCGCGGGTCGGCGGCCCGGCGGAAATGTTTCTGACGGTAGAAAACGCGCTGGAACTGCAAACGGCCGTAGAACTGGCTTATGCCCAACACATTCCCTACTTCATCCTCGGCGGCGGCTCCAACATCCTGGTCGCCGACGAAGGCGTGCGCGGGCTGATCATCATGAACCGCGCCAAAACCGTGCGCTTCCGTCACACCGGCGCCCACGTCGTCTGCACCGTCGAGTCTGGCATGAACCTCTCCTCGCTGGCGCGGCAGTGCGTGGGCAAGGGGTTGGGTGGGCTGGAATGGGCCATCAGCATCCCCGGCACGTTGGGCGGCGCGGTGGTGGGCAATTCTGGCGCGCACGGCGGCGACATGGCCGGCAATTTGCTGGCGGCCAACATCTGGGAACCGGGACGCGGGGCCAAACTGTACAGCAAAGAAGAGCTGAAATACAGCTACCGCGACAGCCTGCTGAAGCGGGAGCAGGGGCGCAACCTGGCGCGGCGCGTCGTGCTTGCGGCCGAGCTGCAATTAACGCCAGAACCGGTCAGCGTGTTGACCGCCCGCGCCGACGGCTTCACTGCCTATCGCAAGCAAACGCAGCCCGGCGGCGCCAGCATGGGATCCATGTTCAAAAACCCGCCCAACTATTACGCGGGCTATCTGATTGATACGGCCGGTCTCAAAGGTTTTCAGGTCGGCGCGGTGCGTATTTCCGAAAAGCACGCCAACTTCTTCGTCAGCGACGGCGACGCCACGGCCGAAGACATTCGCAGCCTCATCGCCGAAGCCTGGCACCGCGTGCGCGAGCAGTTCGGCGTGGAGATGGAATTGGAAGTGGAATTGGTAGGCGAGTGGCAATTTAATGAATAGTTGGGAGTGGATAGTTGTTAGTTGATAGCAAGAAGCTGTCCACTAACAACTATCCACTATCAACTCCCAACTAACAACTAACAACTCTCTATGGAAAATCCAGGCAAAATCCAGGTTGGCGTCATCTTTGGCGGGCGGTCAGGCGAGCATGAAGTGTCGCTGCTGTCGGCGCAGTCGGTGATGGACGCATTGGACCGGGCGAAGTACGACGTAGTGCCGGTGGGCATCACGCGCGACGGCCGTTGGCTGACCGGCGAGGTGATGGCAGCGCTGGCCGAAGGGCATACGGCCGTGCAAACAGCCGCCCTGCTGCCCGACCCCCAGGCATCTGGCCTGATGGAACTACGCGAAGATGGTGTGCAGGCCGCCGGGGTAACGGCCGTCACCCATCTGGACGTCCTGATCCCTGTGCTGCATGGCACCTATGGCGAAGACGGCACGGTACAAGGTTTGCTGGAATTGGCCGATTTACCCTACGTCGGCGCGGGCGTGGTTGGCTCGGCGGTGGGCATGGACAAGGCGATCTTTAAACATGTCATGGCGGCCAATGGCCTGCCGGTGCTGCCCTGGAAGCTGATCACGCGGCAAGAATGGCAGGCGCGCGGTACGGCCGTATTAGACGAATTAGAAGCCATCCTGAGCTACCCTATGTTCACCAAACCGGCCAACCTCGGCTCCAGCGTGGGCATCAGCAAATGCCAAAATCGCGCCGAACTAGAGGCAGGGCTGCGTGAAGCGGCCCAATACGACCGGCGCATCGTCGTCGAACAGGGCATCCATGTGCGCGAACTGGAAGTGGCCGTGCTGGGCAACGAAAACCCGGCTGCCAGCGTGGTGGGCGAAATCCGCCCGCGCCGCGACTTTTACGACTACACGGCCAAGTACCTGGCCGCGCCAGACTCCGATGACTATTCGGAGCTGATCATTCCGGCGCAGCTGGATGCGGCAACGGCCGTTGCCGTGCAAGCCCTGGCCCTGCGCGCCTACCAGGCCATAGACTGCGCCGGCATGGGCCGCGTGGATTTGCTGCTAGACACGGACACCGGCGCACTCTATATCAACGAAATCAACACCATTCCCGGCTTCACCCGCATTTCCATGTATCCCAAACTGTGGGAAGCCAGCGGCCTGCCCTACCCACGGTTGCTAGATAGACTAATCGAACTGGCGTTGGAACGGCACACTGAAAAAGCCAATACCAAGACCAGCTTCTCGGCAGGAGTTGATAGTTGATAGTTGGGAGTTGATAGTAGGCAATCCGAAATCAAAAATCCGAAATCTTATGACACAAGACCCACAACCCAAACGACCCCGTCGTTCCCAACCGTCAGGCCGCCCGCCGGGCCAACGTCTGCGCAAGCAGCCGCAAATGCGCCAGGTGCAGTCGGCCCATGTTCTGCGGCCGCCGCGCATTGCTGCCCCGGCCGTGCCGCCAACAGCGCGCCATCGCCGCCGCCGCAACCGGCGACAGGCGACTACCCTGCCGCTGCAAGGCTTGAAAGGCTTTGTTTTCTCGGCTCGCTGGTTGAGCCTGGGTCTGCTGCTGTTTACGGTGTTTGCCCTGTATTTGGCCGCCACCGAAGAGCAGTTCTATCTGACCACCATTCCGGTCACGGGTACCATTTCCATTCCCCCGGCGGAGGTTGTGGCCGCCAGCGGATTGGGCGGCGCGCATGTGTTTGCCGCCGACCCCAACGAAGCGGCGGCGCGCATTGCCCAACTGCCGGGCGTGGTTGCCAGCAAGGTCACGCTGTCCTGGCCGAACCAGGTAGAGATTGAAATTGTGGAAGATACACCCATTGCTGTCTGGCAAGAGGGCGGCCAACAGTTCTGGATCACCAAACGGTATGAACTTATCCCGGCGCGCACGCCGGCTATTGGGCTTTTGACGATTGAGTATGAGGCGCCGCCAACACCTTCCGCCGATAGTCTAAGCCTGGATGAGATGGAAGGAACCGGGGAAACGGCCGTGTCCCCCCACGCCGCCATCGGTTTTATTCCCAACGATGTCCTCCTGGGTGCGCTCCAATTGCGCCAGCTACGGCCGAATATAGACAAATTGTATTACCGGCCTGCGAGTGGTTTAAGCTACCAAGACGGCCGTGGCTGGCGCGCCTACTTTGGCACAGGAACCGACATGAACCAGAAATTGGCAGTTTACGAAACCATCGTCGCCGATTTACAGGTCCGGCAAATACAGCCGGCCTACGTCAGCGTGAGCAACCAGGCTAAACCCTACTACAAAGCCCCGTAAACTGGGAGGGCAAAGATTTATGGAAGAAATCGTTTTTGGACTTGACATCGGCACCACCAAGATTTGCGCCCTGGTTGGCGAAGTACGCCAGGGCAAGCTGCAAATCATCGGCATGGGCATTGAAGCGGCGCGTGGAATGCGCAAAGGTGTGGTCATGGATGTCAGCGAAACATCCATCGCCGTCGCCAAAGCGGTGGAGCAGGCTGAGCAAACCTCTGGCTATAACCTGTCTCAGGCAATTGTCAGCATGGCCGGCGAACACATTGGCTCCAGCAACAACCGGGGCGCCGTCGCCATTGGCCGCAGCGATGGCGGCGTCACCGCCGAAGATATTGGCCGCGCCCTGGACGCCGCCCAATCCATCGCCGTGCCCCACCACCGCCAGATTGTCCACCTCATCCCGCGCAGTTACACCATTGACGACCAGGACGGCATTCGCAACCCACTGGGAATGCACGGTTTTAAGCTGGAAGCGGAGACCCATATTGTCACCGCCGCCAGCCCGGCCGTGATGAACCTGAACAAATGCCTGGATAATGTGGGCATTCGCGCCGATACCTTTGTCCTCAACGCGCTGGCCTCCGGCGAAGCGGTGCTGGAACCCAACGAACGGGAAATGGGCGTCATCATCGCCGACATCGGCGGCGGTACTACCGATATCGCCCTGTATATGCAGGGCACAGTCTGGCACACCACCGTCATTCCCATCGGCGGCTACCACATCAGCAACGACATCGCCATCGGCCTGCGCGCCCCCTACGACGTGGCCGAACAGGTGAAAATCCAACATGGCGACTGCCGCCCAGCGCAAATTGACCCCAATTTCTTGTTCACTGTAGAGCCATTTGGCGGGGAGAAAATTCAGGTGGGGCGGCAAGACCTGGCCTACGTCATTGAAGCGCGCACGGAGGAAATCTTCCAATTGATTCTGCAAGAAATTCGCCGCTCTGGCTATGATGGCCTGCTGCCGGCGGGTATTGTACTCACCGGCGGCACGGCCCAACTGCGCGGCATCACCGAGATTGCCGAGCGGGTGCTGAATGTACCGGCGCGAGTGGCCCGGCCCAAAAACATTGTGGGCATGGTGGAAAATCTGAACAGTCCCGCTTATGCCACCGGGATTGGTTTACTTAATTGGGCCACAGACGGGCATGAATCGTACCGCCCCCGGCCAAACAGTGGCTTATGGGGACGGCGTATGGGTAGTTTTTTGCGGGCGCTGCTGCCCGGCTAATGAATCCAATTCCATCAACGTACCAGTTTTGTAAAAGGTTGTTGGCTGAAATAAACAGAGGGATGTGAAAATGAAAGCACAGGAATATGCAAAAAGAGTACAGAGAATGCCGGAAGCGGAGGGCACCGCCCTGATTCGCGTGGTCGGCGTGGGCGGCGGCGGCAGCAACGCCATCAACCGCATGATTGAAGAAAACATCGTCGGTGTGGATTTCATCGCCGTGAATACGGACCGTCAGGCGCTGCAAACCAGTCTGGCGCCGCACAAGTTGCAGTTGGGCGAACGGGCCACGCGCGGCCTCGGCTCTGGCGGCAACCCGGAAGTGGGGCTGAAAGCGGCCGAAGAGTCGGTGGAAGAGCTGCATGAAGCGCTGCAAGGCTCCGATATGGTGTTTGTGACGGCCGGTATGGGCGGCGGCACAGGAACCGGGGCGACGCCGACGGTGGCTAAAGTAGCGCGTGAAGAAGGGGCGCTGACGATTGGGGTGGTGACACGGCCGTTTTCCTTTGAAGGCGCCCACCGTGCCCGCGCCGCCGAAGCCGGTATCGAAGAGCTAAAGGAACATGTGGACACGCTGATCGTCATTCCCAACGACAAGCTGCTGGAAACGGCCGATAAGCGCATCAGCCTGCTCGACTCCTTCAAACTGGCCGACGACGTGCTGCGGCAGGGTATCCAGGGCATCAGCGAACTCATCACCGTGCCCGGTCTGATCAACCTGGACTTCGCCGACGTCAAGGCGATTATGTCTCTGGGCGGCGCCGCGCTGATGGCCGTGGGGCACGGCTCCGGCGATGACCGCGCCCAAAAAGCGGCCGAGCAGGCGTTAGCCAGCCGCCTGTTGGACATCACCATCGACGGCGCGCGCGGCATCCTCTTTAACGTCACCGGCGGCCCGGACCTGAGCCTGTTTGAGATCAACCAGGCGGCGGCCATCATCCGCGAAACGGCCCACCCAGACGTGAACCTGATTTTTGGCGCGGTGATTGATGAGACGATGGGCGACGCCATTCGCATCACGGTCATCGCCACCGGCTTTGAACATTCTATGCCGATGATGCGCCCTTTGGCCCGGCCGGCCAGCCAGTCAGCTAGCAGTGGCAGCCTACGCCGCGAGACGGTGAGTGTGAGCAGCCAACCAGCCACGCCGGCGCCCAGCAGCCGTTATGAATCTGATTCCTCTGCCTATCGCGTCAATGATCTCGACGTCCCTGCCTTTTTGCGCAAAAAACGCTAATTCAGTAACCGGTATCCAGTGTTCAGTGTTCGGGGTGCGCCTACTGAACACTGAACACTGGATACTGAACACCAAGCACTGTTCCAAGAACGGCCGTTAATTTTTTAAGGTTTTTTCACGTCTCAGTCGCTTGTTTCAGGGACGGCCGTATGCTATAATTCTGCCACTCTCGCACGCCAGATATAGGGTTATAGCAGTTCCATACCCCCATATTTGGCGTGTAAATGGATTTCTGCCCAGCAAAGATACACCTGGGCAGCAAAACCATAGGATTTTTTACCGTGAAATGCCCTTACTGCAACAACGACAAAACCCGTGTCATAGACACCAGCCACGACAACCGCGGCGGCACGCGCCGCCGCCGAGTATGTGATGTTTGTGGTCAACGGTACAGCTCATATGAACGGCCGATCTTAGCCACTCCCTTGCTGGTGAAGCGGGATGGCACGCGGGAAGAGTTTTCCCGCGATAAGGTGTTGGCCGGGGTTCGGGTGGCCTGCGCCAAACGGCGGGTAGCCGCCGCCGACATCGAAAATCTGGCCGGTGAAGTTGAAGCCGAGCTGCAACAACTGGGACGCGCAGAAGTGCCAAGCCGTCTCGTGGGCGACAAAATCATCGTTAAACTCAAAGAGTTGGACAAAGTCGCTTATATTCGTTACGCCATCGTCTATCTGGGTCTCGACGACCTGGAATCCATCCGTACCGAAATCGATCGTCTATTACAGACCAAGTAAGGCAGGCTCGCGCATCCCTCAGAGCTTGTGGGGTGGTCTGTTCTCCATATTTGTGTCCGATACCTTTATCTCAAGCTAAAAGGAGCGTATTCATGTCTGAAAATCACGGCGCGACAATTCAATTGCCACAAGAAACGAGTCAAAAGAAAAGCGGCGTCAACGGGAAAAAGGGGAGCAATGGGAGCAGCCCTCTGCAGGCCGACAGCATCTATTTTAAAGTAGCCATACCCAAACAGATTGTCAAGCGCGACGGCCGTATCGTGCCCTTCGACGCGGACCGCATTCAGATCGCCCTGGAACGCTGTTTCGCCAGCCTGACCAACCCACCCCAAACCTCTGTTGAAGACCTGACGCATCAAGTGGTCAACGTCGTTGCCGCCAAATACAGCCTCCCTACCGTGGAAGGCGTCCAAGACATCGTCGAGATGGCGCTGCAAGCCGCCGGTGAATACGAGGCGGCCAAACATTACATTCTCTACCGCGCCGAACACGCCAAAATGCGTGTGCATCGCCCCGTGCCCGAAGAGGTGCGCCAGGCCTTTGCTGAATCAGACAAATACTTTCCCACGCAGTTGCAAAAATTCCAGTTTTATGACAAGTATTCTCGCTTTAGCTACGAGCTAGGCCGACGCGAAACCTGGATCGAAACCGTAGACCGGGCCGTCAATTACCTGCGAGAGTTATCAGATTACCGTCTGCCGGCCGAAACCTACGAACGCCTGCGCCAGGGCATTTTGCAAATGAAGGTGATGCCCTCTATGCGCCTGCTGGCGATGGCCGGGCCGGCCGCCCGGCGCAACAACATCGCCCTTTACAACTGCTCCTACATGCCGGTGGACAGCATAGACTCATTTGTCGAAGCGCTCATCATTTCCATGAGCGGCTGCGGCGTCGGCTTTTCCGTGGAGCGGCAGTACGTGGAACAGTTTCCGCGCATCACCCGGCAAAAAGGCAACTCACCGCAAACCGTCGTCGTGGTGGATTCTTCCGAAGGCTGGGCCGATGCGGTGCGCACGGGCCTGACGGCCTGGTTTGAAGGCGAAGACGTGGTGTTTGACTACTCCCAGGTGCGGCCGGCGGGCGCGCCCCTGCGTGTAAAAGGGGGTCGGGCATCCGGGCCAGAACCGCTGCGCAAGATGTTGGAGTTCGCCCGCAGCCGGATTTTGGCGCGGCAGGGGGGATTTATACGGCCGTTAGATGCCCATGACATGATGTGCGCCGTCGGCGACGCGGCCGTGTCTGGCGGCGTGCGCCGCACCGCCATGATCTCCCTGTTCGACTACGACGACCTGGAAATGCTGCATTGTAAAGATGGCGACTTCTGGCGCAGCAACAGCCAACGTTGGAACGCCAACAATTCGGCCGTCTGGCCGGAACGGGAACTATCGCAAACCGAAATCACCCGCTTTGTCCTGGACATGGTGGAATCGGGGCGCGGCGAACCGGGCATTTTTAATCGTAAGGCAGCGGTGGAAAACCGGCCGACGCGGCGGCAGCCGGCGGTGTTTGGCACGAATCCATGTGGTGAAATTTTGTTACGGCCGTATCAATTCTGCAACCTCTCCAGCGCCGTCGCCCGCTTCAATGACACCTACGAAAGCCTGAAAGAAAAGGTAGAACTGGCAACCATCATCGGCACGATTCAATCTATGGCGACTTATTTTCCAGGTCTGCGGCCGCAGTGGCAGCAAAACTGCGTCGAAGAACGGCTGCTTGGCATAGACCTGAACGGACAAATGGACAGCCCGGCCGCCCAAGACCCGGACGTTCAGACCAACCTGCAACAAGTAGCCATCGAAACAAACCGGCAGTACGCTGCCATGTTAGGCATCAATCAATCGGCGTCCACCACCTGCGTCAAACCATCGGGCAACTCCTCCCAACTGCTCAACTCCGCCTCCGGCTTGCACGCCCGTTGGGCCGAATATTACATCCGCAACGTCCGTGTGGGAACCCATTCCCCAGTGTGCAAAGTGCTGCAAGACGCGGCCGTACCCATGGATCCAGAAAACGGCCAGACCCGCGACAATGCCAATACCTGGGTCATTCACTTTCCGGTTAAATCGCCCGAAGGCGCTGTAACGCGCAACGACCGCACAGCCCTGGAACAATGCGAATTCTGGCTGCAAAACAAACTCAATTACACCGAACATAATCCCAGCGTCACCATCACCTACCAACAAGATGAGGTATTGGACATCATCCGTTGGATTTGGGAACACCAGGATAAGGTGGGCGGCATGGCCTTCTTACCGGCTTTCGACGCCCAATACGATCAGATGCCTTACATGGAAATCGGCCGGGAAGAATATGAGCAGTTGGTGGCAAAATTCCCGGAAATTGATTTCTCCAAGATTTACCGCTATGAAGAAGAAGACCTGACCACGGCGGCGCAAGAACTGGCCTGCCTATCCGGCCAATGCGATGCCTAGCAGCCGCAAACCGAAGTCCGTATCCCATTTTCCGTTGGCATTTGCCACAGATAGCGCCCTACGGAATACAGGATACGGACTTTGGTCACGACTGCTTCTGGCAGAGTTCCGCTTAAAATTGGATGTTGCTGCCCGTGCCATCGTGCCGAACCCCTAGCTTTCTGAGTCCCCGTAGAACAATCCAGCCGTTTCCAGATTAGGAAAATAGTAACCTACATTGTAAGATCAGCAATTTATACTCGTTTTTTGTATTGACACGCTTATTTAGATTCGCCATAATAACCATAATATTTTGAAGGAGCCGCTTGTGCTACCTAATCGAAGCAAACAAGGAGATAGGGCAATGAACAATACTCAGACGACAACTGAGGCAATTTCTGCTAACATCACAACATCAGACAACGTGCTATACGAAGCCCCGGCTGTCATCTATGAGGGTATGATCACGACCCGCGCAGGTACGCCAACCGGCAATCCAGACGGAGATCGGGCTGTTGACCCCGCAGACCTATTTGGTAACTAACTTCCAGGGCCACCCGACCGTTTTGGAACGATTTCACCAATCGTCCAGGTAGGTACAAGTCTCGCCTAATTACGGAACAATTTCTCTTGTCGCTTGAACAGTTGTCCAGAGAAATCTTCGCGCAATTTGTCGAACGATTTTCCAAATCGTTCTCTGGGCGATTTTCCAAGTGGCCTTACAACCGCAGGAAAAGACTTTTCTGGAAGCTATAACAAGCAATTGTGCATAGAATTTGTCTATGCAGCCGCAAGCGATTCAAAAGCCTGCGCCCTCAAAGAGGACGCAGGCTTATTTGCTTATGGTAGCGAGCCTGGATTGGGGAAAGGCCACTCTCTGAAGTCCAGCGTACAGTTATCTGTGTCGCGCCAATAAGGTAGGCGTTCCAGGCTGGCATTGAGTAAGCTAACCAACGGACAGCCAACCGCCCCAGGGTAATTCCCCGTACCATACGTCAATACATCCACCACCTGGTCCTGCACATTGCGCAAGATTACTTCATCACCCTGGTTGCCCAATTGTAAGAAGGTTGCCGGGTCTCCCCAAGACAAATCATCAATCAGGTCAGGCGTTAATGCCGACGTATTCAATATCTCGAAATCGGGATAGAAGCCATATTCGGCAAAGAAATCGGCCGCGCTGAGGGCGACAACAAGGACGCGACCAGGCAAAAGGAATGTGCCGGCCGGAAAACGGCGCGTGTCTTCAAAATCTGTACGATTCACCGCGTCGCTGATGCTGTAATGGCTTAGGTCCCAAATCAGCGGCGTGGGGTTGACCAGCTCGATAAACTCGGTCGTGTCGGGACCGGGGGGATCATACAAGACTTCGCTGATGAGGGGATGGGCGGCTGGACCGATGAAATTGTTCAGGACGATGGGCAAATAGAGCTGATGGGGCCAATCATGGATGAACATTTCGGCCAGCAAGGCGAACATGGCGTCGGATTGAACTTGCAGAGCTAATTCGCGGTTGTCCTTGTGCGATTGTTCGGAACCGTTCAGGCTGCCAACGTGGACGTAGCCACGGCCGTTCAGCCGAACCAGCACCATTTTGTTATGAATTCCCAGGCCGGTTGGGTTGTTCAGAGCGCAGTCCAGCCGTAGGCGTTCTAGCAGGGCCAAATTGTTCACATAATCACACGTCGCCCGGTTGCTGGTGGGGCTGGACGGGGCGTCGAAGAAGCTGTCCAGCAGCAAGCGCACGTCGGCGCCACGCCGGGCGGCGGCGATGTATGCCTCCAGCCGGGGATTGGGGTCGGTGGTTGGCGAACCGGTGGCTGCTGACCCCCAAAACGGCCGTTCATACAACTGCTGCACCCATACCACATCGCCGGTTCCCGCCCGGTTGACCAGGCCCAATAATCCATCCACATCGCGCAGGCTGTTTTCCGGCGATTGCACAATTTCCAATGGGAATACGCCGGTAAAAACGGAGGGCGCAGGATAAAACACCGGGTACGTAATGCCGCCGGTCGCCGTGATAGGCACAAAGTTGGGCGGCGGCAGCCAGTCTGGTGTGGGCAACCAACGAAAAACGTCAGCATGATGGGTGGGGTCAAAATCGTAGTCGTGCAGCAGTTGTACGTGCTGCACCACCGTGGGCGCATTGGTCAGCAGCACCACTCCGCGCCGCCCCCAGGTTCCATCGCTCTTATCATCATCGGGCAGGCTGTCTGGCGAGAAGTTTTGGCTGCTAATGATGACCCATTCGTCGTCCAGCAGCATGAATTTGGCATGTAGATAGCTGTAGCGGTCATTAATTTTGTTGGCCGCGTCGTTGATCATGAACCAGCACGCGCCAGATGCCTGTTCAATCTGCTGACAAATGTACTTTTCCTGATCGCTCAGGCCACCAGGAGGCCCGCCTTCCAAGAGAAGCGACACGGCAACGCCGCGATTGGCAGCCCGGACCAGCGCATCGCTAATGGCAATGCTTTCGATGGTCAGCGCCGCGGCGTGGATGCTGTTTTGGGCGTGGTCAATCTGGCTGACGATGGCGTGATAGGCGTTGTCTGGGGCGATGGCCAGAGTGATGACGGCCGTTTCCGTCACCCGTGTGGTGAAAAAAAAGGCGTCTAAATCCCAACCAGGGTAGCGCACTTTACGGCCGTTAATCACGTCGGTGGTAGATTGGGCCCAGTCGGCGGCTGTGTCGGTGTCCGGCGTCGGCTGACCGGTAAGTTGATCGCGCATCCGGTAAAGAATCTGGCCGGCCACGGCCAATCCGCCGCCGGCGTAAGGCTGCACCGCCGGCCCCAACCAACCGGGCTGCCCGATATTGCCGGCTTCATACACCAACACATCCACCCAAACGCCGGCGGCATTACGCAGCAGCACTTCGTCGCCATCGTTGGCGTAGCCAGGCCAGGCGCCGATAAGCGCCGGGATGGGCAGCCCGCCGGTTACTCTGGCCAGGTCTGGGGCATGGCCGAACTGCCGTTGGAACGCCAGGGCATCGTTGCTTAACCAAATGGCGGTCTGAGCGGGGATGAAGGTATTGGCTGGCAAAACGGCCGTCGCTGCTCCATCGCTGATCTGCCAGCCGCCCACGTCTATCGGCTGGGCGCTGACGTTGCGCAGGGCGATCGCCTCGTCGAGCAGCCCTTCATAGGCGTCGTAGTAAATGGCGTCTATGAGTACATCGCGGCGGCTGATGACGGTTACGGCCGTAGTCTGATTGTTGCTCTGGGTAGTTTCAGAGGTGGCTGTGGCCGCCTGGATGGTGTTGGTGAAGACGCCGGAAACGGCCGTGTCCAACGTCGTCGTCAGGCTAAATTGCCAGTCGGCGGCGGCTGGTAAATCGCCCAACTGCCAGACCAACGTGTGGGCGTCGGGCTGCGTCAGCGGATAGCCGCCGCTGTGGGCGATGTAGGTCAGGCCGGTTGGCAGGGTGTCGGTGAGAATGGTTTGCACGGCCGTCAGGTCGCCCAGATTTTGCACCCGAAGCTGGTAGACCACGTTTTCCCCAGGCGCGGCGATTGGCGGGCCGGTTTTACTCACGGACAGGTCGGCCATCGGCGGCAGTTCGCAGGAAGCAAAGGGGGCGCCATCCACCCGCGTGCCGGGGGAAAACAGGGAGGTGCTTGAACCGGCGGCGATGGTATGTTTGATGAGTGGATTTGGTCCGGTGAGGTCTGGGCTGCGGGTGAGCGATTGATTGTCACCGCCCTCGCTGCCATAGGTGTAGGAGATGACGGCCGTGCCCGTTAAATCTTTCAATGTCACCGTTTCATTCGTATTGTTCAGTGACAGGCTGGTTGTTGTCTGCACAATACTGCCGCCAAACGCGCCGGTAGGATTACCGCCGCCAAACACGATGACCGCGCAGCCCGGTGGCAGCACAGTCCCCGACCAGAACGTGTGGCGCGGGTTCGTCGGCGAAGCGACATCGTGCAGCGTCCAGCCGCTGAGATCCAACACATCATTGCCAACGTTGACCAATTCGACAAATTCGTCATCGTCGGCGCTGCGAATACCGTCGCCATTGGCGTCACCGGTTATGTCATCGGCCGGATCGGCGTGGATTTCGTTGATGATGATAAAAGGGGGATCGGTAGGAGCGGCAGCGGCCGTTTGCCCTCCTCCCCCGCCCAGCAGCGCCCACACAAAACAAACTGGCAAAATCGTAACCAACATCAACCAGGCCATACGTTTCCACATGATACCCTCCTCGTTCAGTGCGGAATACCGGTGCGGAGTGCGACATAACAAACCGCCCCATACGGTATGTCACATGATTCAATTGATTTACTTTTGATGACTGCACGCCGCGTTGAACCGGCAGGTCAACCGTAACTCAATACGTTTATAAAAGAAAATGGCAATTATTTCAAGAGAAACGCCGGATATTGTGCGACTCGGATTCGATAGCACGACCCCTTACAAGCAGCAATTCGCATTTTGAAATCCAGCCGTAGGGGCGGTGCAGCATCTTTGCCCATCACCAATGCCTGCCTCCCGCCTGTCTCGCCCCTCTTTGGGTCCCATTGGGCGAGACGGCGCGGGAAAATGCTGTTCGCTGCGGCTGTTACCTGTTCGCGCCGTCCCGCCCCTACGATAACACCAGGGCAAATTGAGAATTGCTGCCTTACAAGCCAGAAGCTTGCACAGCGAGCAAGCATATTTGTCAAAGATTACGCAGATTTGGCATGGTTCATTTCAGGCGATATGTGCTTTATAAATTTAGCACAAAGAGGTGTCATGCTGAGAGCCTGTGCTGAGCTTGCCGAAGCATCCTCTTCCTCTGTTGGCTTGTCCAGGTTAGGGCAGAGAGACCTCAAAAACCGTGGTAGTCTGGTTGGCGCGCGGATTGGCGGGAAGCCAGGAAGCCGTAGCTGACAAATACCAGCCCAACCAGCAGCAGGCTGCCAGCCTGCCACAACATACGGCGACCCCACAGAACAGTCAGTGAAAAGACGCCTTGCTGGGCAAACGCTCCCCAAAAAGCGTTTAGTCCGGCAGAAGCAGATGGCGCAGCAACGGCCGTGCGCATCCACCACAAGCCCACAGCCGGCAGCGCCACCGCCAGCAGCAAGCTGATCAGCCCCGCCGCGGCCATTGGTGTGCCCCACCAATAACCCCAATCCGCCGCCGAACGCACCGCCAGCAGCGCGATGAGCAGCAGACAGGCCAGCGGCAGCAGCCATACAAGCCACGCCTGCGCCGCCAGAGCGTACCACTGCTGTAAGCGCTGTAAAGCGGCCAACTGGTTGGCGTCCAACGTGCCCGCCGACAACAGCGGAATCTGCACAACGGCCGTCGCGCCGACAATTTGCGGCAGCACCGTGCTGCTGACCACGCTGTATAACTGAATCGCCAACTCCTCCACCGGAATGCCGGGCGGCACACAGGTAGGTATATCGCCCGACGTTAAATCCAGAAAAGACAAGTCGGTACAGGTGGGCAGGCTTTGCACAATGGCAAGCACCGCCTCGCGGCCAACCTCCCCCTGCCATTGGGTCATCACCGGCGTCACGTCTACGGTGATGATAGCGCGGGCAGGGTCGCCGGTTTCCAGGTAATCGAGCAGGCCGTCTACGGCCGTTTCCGTCACCTGCTCCAACCAACCCGGCGGCAGTGTGTTCAAAATTGCCTCAGCGAGAACGGCCGTATCCAAATCTGGCGCGGGCAACCCCTGGGCGCGGGCCTGTTCTTCCACCACGCCGGTGATCACGCCGGGCAGCGTCTGACGCAGCAGCGCATCCAGGGCCAGGGCTTCCTTTAACGCCGCCCGGTTGGTAAGCACATGGGCCGCGTTCACGACGAGCAGCGCCAAAACGGCCGTCGCCACAAAAAACAGCGCCACCGCAGCAGCTAAGGTTTGTAAACATCCGCGCATAAATGCTCCTCAATCCTTCTCGGCAAGCTCAGGACCAATCGTCTTCGGCCAGTTGCGCCAGGAACCAACGGTCGGCCTGGCTGAGATTGGCCGTTAGCAGCATATCCGGCCGGCGCTGCCAGGTGCGGCGCAGCGATTCTTCGCGCCGCCAGCGGGCGATGTTGGCCGCGTGGCCGGAGCGCAGCACCTCAGGCACGCGCCAGCCGCGGAAATCGGCCGGTTTGGTGTAGTGAGGACCTTCCAGCAGGCCAGTGGCGTGGCTGTCGGTTTCGGCCGCGCCTACCGCGCCCAACACGCCCGGCAGCAGGCGCGTCACCGCATCCACAATGACCATCGCCGCCAGTTCGCCGCCGGTCAGCACATAATCACCAATGGAAATTTCATCCGTCACCAGGTGTTGGCGCACGCGCTCATCCACCCCTTCATAACGGCCGCACAACAGCGCCAACCGGTCGTGTTGGGCCAGTTCTTGGGCGATGGCCTGGGTAAACGGCCGTCCCTGCGGCGACATGAGAATAACCGGGTAGGGCGGAGAGACGGCCGTTAACGACTCCACCGCCCGAAAAATCGGCTCCGGTTTCAGCACCATGCCGCCGCCGCCGCCAAACGGCGGTTCGTCGGTGATGTGGTGTTTGTCGGTGGTGTAGTCGCGGATGTTATGCAGATGGACTGTCAGTTGCCCCATCGCCTGTGCTTTCTTGAGGATGCTCTCGTTGAGGTAGGCCGGAAACATATCGGGGAAAAGGGTGAGGATGTGGATGTGCATGGGGAATTGATAGTTGATAGTTGATAGTTGGGAGTTGATAGTTGGGAGTTGGGTCAGGGTTGGATTTCGACGACAACGCCAGTTTCGGCCCAATTGTAGAGCAGTTCGGCGTTTTGCGAACTAAGCAAAATGCAGCCATATGTCACCGGACGGCCCAGGTCGCCGGTCCACAGCAGTTGCGAGCCGCCGCGGGTGGGAAAACCATGGAAGCCATTCATAAATTCCGAGGTGGGCACGGGGCGGTAAATGCCCAGAAACTGCGGCATCCACAAATCCCAGTTGCCGGCGTAGGCGTTGGCTTCGTGGCTTTGAATCTGGAAGATACCCGGCGCAGTCGGGCTGTCGGCGATGCCGGTGCTGACCGGCCATTCCCACTTCAGCGCCCCATTTTCATACACCCAGGCGCGCTGCTGGGCGATGCTGACAATGATGCGCTTACCTTCCACCGGCGGCAGCGGCAGCAGATCATCGGGCGAGGGCACGGTGATGGTCTGGCCGATGGACAGCCCGCCCAGGTTGGGGTTGGCCTGCTGTATCCAGGGATAAGGAATGCCGTAGGCGCGGCCAATGCTGGAGAGCGTCTCGCCGGACTGCACGACGTGCTGGCGCGGCCGGTGGTAGATGCGCAGAGGAACGTAGCTGGCGTGGGTGGTGATGGCTTGGGTTACGGCCGTTCCCGCCTGACGCACATCCATATACCGCCCCTCGCCCAATCCAGCCGCCTGCGCCTGCACATAAACATCCACCTGCGCCTGGTCCAACGACCAATTGAACTGCCCGGCAGCGACTGCCGCCGTATCTACAACCAGCCAGCCGCCCCACGTTTCCGGCGGCAGCAGCCATTCCACGGCCTGGTGGGCGATGGGGTCGTAGGCGTGCAGAGTGATGGGCGCGGCCAGCAACGTGTTGGCCTGGGCGGCCACGCTGTTTAAATCTACAATGGCGGGCGGCACGGCCGTCAGCGCCAAATCCAGACGGCCGTTTGCCAGCACGTCACCTGCCTGCTGTTCCAGCAAAGCCAGCGTGGCGGCGGCGTCCAACTGACGGCCGGGCTGGCCGGGCAAGGCGACAAAACGGCCGTTGCTAAATTCCAACCGGGCGTCTTGCGGTGGGCGGGCCAACTCAGCCGCCAGGCCGTTCAGACCAGCCTCGGCGGCGGCGTGATCAAACCGCCAGATGGGAGCCACAGAGAAACGGCCGTCGTTTTGCCAAAAGTCTTGCCAGCTTGCCAGGGTACGGCTCTGGGCATGGGCGGCGGCGGCGGTGGCGGCGGCATCGAGCGAAAAACCCAGGCTGGATGGCGACAGCAGGCGCGTTTCCTCACCGGCGGCCAGCGTGATAGGTTGGGCGTCCCAGGCGGATTGGAGGTTGGCAACGGCCGTGTCCCGGCTCTGCCCACCCAAATTGACCTCTGCGACCACTACCCCGGGCACAATCCAATCGCTGACCTGCACAAACCAGACGGCGGCGGCGACGATCATCAACCCAAAGAGCAGCAGCAGCATGACCGACAAGGCCATGAGCAAATGTACCAGCCAATGGGTCCTGCGCGGCGCAAGCGAGGGTGGCGCGGTCTGCCAGGCTTGCGTGGGTTGTTCGCTGAACGGCCGTTCGCGCTGCGGTATCTGGTGGAGCGGTGGTTGATACCGCCGCACAGGATGGTCTGAACCGCCTGGATTTTGTTTCATCGTCATAGGTTAGATTTGAATAATTTACACGTTTAGATTGGACCAATCTCAGAAGATTGGTCCAATCTTCCGTATGTTATTTAATTTCATTCCTTAGCTTACCCGAAAATCAGCTAACAGGATAAAGCCATTAGAATGGCTTAACCTGACGCGATGCCACCTATCGGCAAACGGCGCGGCTGGCAGTTTCGCCTGGCCTCACCAGCCCAGGTATAATCGGGCCAGATTTCACCTGGAGATAACCGATGAAAATTTTGCTAACCGGCCATAAGGGGCAGTTGGGCACAGCCCTGGTGCAAGCCCTGGCGTCCCATGATGTTACCGGCTTTGATTTGCCGGAACTGGATATTACCAACCGCACGGCCGTGCAAACGGCCGTACTCGCCGCCTTTCCCGAACTGATTATCCACTGCGCCGCCTATACCGACGTAGACGGCTGCGCCCGCAACCCGGAGCTGGCTTACCGCATCAATGGCCTGGGCACGCAAAACGTTGCCCTGGCCGCCCAGGAAATCGGCGCGGAGATGCTGCACATCAGCAGCAACGAGGTGTTTGCCGGCGACCGGCCGTCTGGCTACGACGAATGGATGCCGCTGAACCCGGTGAATGGGTACGGCCGTTCCAAAGCCGCCGCCGAATTTCACGTCAAAATCTGCTCAGCCGCTTCTACATCGTGCGCCTGTCGTGGCTGTTTGCCCCCGGCGGCCGTAACTTCATTCACGCCATCCTCAACCGCGCCCGCGAAAGCGGCCAGCTGCGCGTCGTCGTGGACGAGGTCGCCAATCCAACTTATGTCAATGATTTGGCGGCAGCCATCACCCAACTGATTGAAACCCGCCAGTACGGCGTCTACCACTTCACCAACGCCTGGGCCTGTTCCCGCTGGGAATTTGCCAACGAGATTTTGCACCAAACCGGGTTGACGGACGTGGTGAACACGCCCATTCAACTGAAAGATTACCCACGCGCTTCAACGCCACCGCCTTACGCCGCCCTAAACAACAACGTTGGTAAAGCCATTGGCATTGAATTACGGCCGTGGCAAGATGCCCTGGCCGATTACATCACCAACCACGTCACCCAATAGGGGCAGTCAATACCTCTTAAATGGACTGCTTGTTAGAACAAATGAATTGTAAAAGTAAGTCAGAGAACACAGATTTACAGGATTTACGGGACACTCTGATAGTCGCTCAGTCGTCATATCCATGAAACCTGCCATCTCCGTTGTGATTCCTCATTTGAACGGCCGTCACCACCTCGACGACTGTTTGCAATCCTTGCGCCGCCAGACCTGGCGCAATTTTGAAACGCTGCTAGTGGACAACGGCTCCACCGACGGCACGCAGACCTACGTGGCCGAGCATTACCCGGAGGTGAAGCTGCTGCAACTACCGCAAAATCGCGGCTTCACCGGCGCGTGCAACGCCGGCTGGCAGGCCGCCCAGGGCGAAATCATCATCTTGCTCAACAACGACACTGAAGCCGACCCCCATTGGCTGGCGGAGGTGGTGGCCGCTTTTGCACGCCACCCACAGGCGGGCAGCGTGGCCAGCAAAATGCTGCTGTTCGACCGGCGCGACCATTTGCACACAGCCGGCGATTTTTACCGACTGGATGGGATCCCCGGTAATCGCGGCGTGTGGCAGGCAGACGCGGGCCAGTTCGACCAGGAGGAGATGGTTTTTAGCGCCTGCGGCGGCTCCTCGGCTTACCGGCGGGCCATGCTGGACGAGATTGGCTTTCTGGACGACGATTTTTTCTTCTCTTGCGAGGATGTGGACCTGGGCTGGCGGGCGAATCTGGCGGGCTGGGAGGTGTGGTATGCGCCAACGGCCGTTATCTACCACAAGCTCAAGGCTACCGGCGGCGCGGTGACGGGCAGCTATTATGACGGCCGTAACTTCCTCTACCTCATCTGGAAAAATTACCCCACCAGCCTGCTGCGGCAAAACTGGTGGCTGATCACCCGCGCCCAACTGAACATAACGGAGGAGGCCCTACGCCATTGGCGCGGCGAAGCGGCCCGCGCCCGGCTGCGCGGCCAGTTGGCCGGGCTGTGGGGCATCCTTAAAATGTGGCCTAAACGGCGCCAGGTGCAGGCCCTGCGCCGCCTGGACGACGCCGCCTTGCAAAACCGCCTGACCCCGCCCCCAAAAGGAAGTCCCACTTCTGACAAAAGCTGAATTTCTAGCGCATTCTACGCTTTAACCACGAATGCCTGACGGCCGTCTAAACACCGGTTGACGGGTCCTACCAGGGCGGGTAAGATTCATCCCTGGTCATGAAGAGTGGTGGAATCTGGCTATGGAAAGAAGAGAAGAAGAGATGCAACCTTATCTGTCCGTTATTATCCCGGCTTACACGGAAGAGAAACGCATTGGCAAAACCCTGGTGGCCGCCCATGCTTACCTATCGGCGCAGCCCTTCACCTGGGAACTGCTGGTGGTGCTGGATGGACCACGAGACAAAACGCCGCAGATTGTAGCCGACTTTGCCGCCGACAAAGCCAACATCCGCTGGATTGACCGCCCGCAAAATCGGGGCAAGGGCTACACCGTGCGCCAGGGCATGTTAGCCGCCACCGGCAAAATTCGCCTCTTCACCGACGCCGACAATTCCACCGACATCAGTCATTTCGACAAGATGAAGCCGCTGTTTGACCAGGGCGCACAGGTGGTCATCGCCTCGCGGGATGGCAAAGATGCGCCAGCGGCGCGCCAGTCTGTACCGCAGCCCTGGCCCAAACGTTTTTTGGGTAACGCCGGCAATTTGTTTATCCAGTTGATGGTCGTGCCGGGCATTTGGGATACGCGCTGCGGCTTCAAGGCGTTTTCGGCCGAGGCGGCGCAGCGGGTGTTTGCCGTGGCGCGCATGGATGGCTGGAGTTTCGACGATGAGTCGCTGGCGTTGGCCCGCCGCTTTGGCTACGAAATCCAGGTCGTCGGCGCGGATTGGACCGACGCCGAGGGTACGCACGTGAGCAAGCTGGACTATCTGAAGAACATCATCGAAGCGGTGCGCATTCGTTGGTATTTGCTGACCGGCGTATACAACCACCCGGCAGAGATGATTGATTTGTCTACTGTCACCATTCACCATACCTGATTGCTGTGGCGACGCTGGAACTGGAAACGGCCGTTCTCGCCACCACCCCTTACCGCCACATCGCCGGTATAGACGAAGCGGGGCGCGGCGCATTGGCCGGGCCGGTGGCCGCCGCCGCCGTTATTCTCCCCCTCAACAATCCCCTGGCTTTAATCGAACTGCAAGAGGTGAACGACTCGAAGCAGTTGACCGCCCACATGCGCGAACGGCTCTTTGGCCGCATCACGCGATACGCCCTGGCCTACGGCATTGGGCTGGAACCGGCCGAGGTGATTGACGAGGTAGGCATTATGGCGGCCACAAAACGGGCGATGGGCACGGCCGTTGCCCAACTAAACCCGGCGGCAGACTATTTGTTGATAGACGGCCGTATCCGCCTGCAAACCATCCCCCTGCCGCAGCAAGCCGTCGTGCGCGGTGACGCCCTCAGCCTCAGCATCGCTGCCGCTTCCATCCTGGCGAAAGTGACCCGCGACCGGCTGATGGTCGAGCTAGACCCCTTCTATCCCCAATACAACTTTCAGCAGCACAAAGGATACGGCACGACGCAGCACCTGGCGGCGTTGGCGCGATTTGGCCCCTGTCCGGTTCACCGCCATAGTTTTGCGCCGATCAAACGGCCGCTGCTGCCAAACACTGGCCGTTTCGGCGGAATCCTCCTTCTGCCAACTGGCCGCAAGAATGCCCTGTTTATCTGGCGGTTGAGTAAATCATAAACGGCCGTTGCCAGAATAGTTCGGCGGCGTATAATTCTATCTATTACTAAATGACTGACGAAGAGAAGGTAGGCTTCATGCCACAACACCCATCGTGGTTAGATGATCCGGAAAAACGAGAACACTGGGTCAGCTTTATCCAGTCGCTCGACCCCACCATTGAAGCGCCCGCCGTGCGCCTGATGGACGAACTGCGCCTGGTGAGCAAAACCATCTACCATCTGGGCGAATCGAGTGTGGACGAGGCCGGGCGCTCCTTCGCCCAGTACCGGGTACTCATCTACCTCTTCTTTGCCGAGCAGATGGGGGAGCGGCAAAACCTGAACCCTTCGGAAATCAGCGAGCGCCACGGCGTCAGCCGCAACACGGCCAGCGCCCTGATTCGCACCCTGGAGGAAGATGGCCTGGTAGAACGCAGCCTGGATGAAGACGATCGCCGCAAGTTCAACATCGGCCTGACCGACGAAGGGCGCGAACTGGTACGCGAACATGCGCGCCAACATTTCCAAACTATCGGCCGCTGTTTCCACGCCCTGACACCGGCCGAACAGCAGACCGCCCTAAGCCAACTTTTGCACAAAATCAACCAACCCAGGCATCGGCCGTTGGCCGTAAGCCGTAATCCTGTAATCCGTTGTCCGTAATCCGTAATCTCTCAGGAGACTTCGATGCAATTAGCTCAAGAACCAAAACAAAGACGGGGAAAAGGCAACGGCCGTCCCCGCGACAATTCACTCAGCCGCGCCGTGCGCTACGTGGGGGTGTATCCGAGGCTGGCAATAACGGCCGTTATCACCCTCATCATCGCCACCGCCGCCCAACTGGCCGTGCCCCAGTTGGTGCAAAACATCATAGACACCATCGTCACCAACAGCGCCAACAAAACCATTCTCGACCTGCCGCCCGGCGTGCAGCAGATTGCGGCGCAACGCCTGGGCCTGGACCTGGCCGCTATGCAGCTAGACCTGGACAACGCCCTGACCGCTCTGTTTTACGCGACAACGGCCGTTGTCCTCTTCGCCATCGCCCGCGGCCTCTTCACCTTCGCCCACACCTACCTCTCCCAGGCGCTGTCCGAAAACATCGCCTTCGAGCTGCGCCAGGATTTGTTCAACAAAATCCAGCGCCTCAGCTTCAGCTACCACGACAAAAACCGCACCGGTCAACTCATGATCCGCGCCACCGACGACGTAGAAAAGCTGCGCCTTTTTCTCGGCCAGGGGCTGCTCATGGCCCTGCAAGCCTTCATTTTACTTACCGGCACACTCATCATCCTCATGCTCACCAACTTCAAGCTGACACTGGTGATTTTGCCGGTGCTGCCCATCGCCCTGTTCATCTTCATGGGCTTCGGCGCGGCCATACAGCCCCTTTTCCGCGAGGTGCAAATTCGCCTTTCCAAAGTCAACACCATCCTGCAGGAAAACCTGGCCGGCCTCAAAGTCGTCAAATCCTTCGCCAGCGAACCACGCGAACAAGCGCGTTTTGGCGCAAGCATCGATTCGGAACTAGAGCAGCGCATCCGTATCAGCCGCACCTTCTCTTTTCTGTTCCCGTTTATCTTCCTGGTCGCCAATCTAGGCCAGGCCGCCATTCTCTACTTCGGGGGCGTACAAATTGTGGAAGGCAGTCTGACGCTGGGCGAATGGCAAAAATTCAGTCTCTACCTCACCTTCGTCTTCATCCCCATGGGCCAACTGGGTATGATCATCAACCTGATGGCCCAGGCTGCGGCCAGCGCCACCCGCGTCTTCGAGATTTTGGACGCCAAAAACGATGTGGAAAACAAACCTGGGGCGCTGGAATTGGCGACGGTAGACGGCCGTGTTGAATTCGATAACGTCACCTTCCGCTACTTCAGCGGCGGCGAACCGGTCCTCAGCGACATCAGCTTCAGCGCCGAACCCGGCCAGACCATCGCCCTGCTCGGTTCCACCGGCAGCGGCAAATCCACCGTCATCAACCTGATCCCCCGCTTCTATGATGTTAGCGAAGGGCGCATCCTGGTAGACGGCCACGACGTGCGCGATGTAACCATCGAAAGCCTGCGCCAGAAAATCGGCATCGTCCTGCAAGAAACCACCCTCTTCAGCGGGACCATCCGCGACAACATCGCCTTTGGTCGCCCCGACGCCAGCGATGAGGAAGTGATCGCCGCCGCGCAGGCCGCCGCCGCCCACGATTTCATCGTCGGCTTCCCCGAAGGCTACGACACGCCGGTCGGCGAACGCGGTTCCACTCTCAGCGGCGGGCAAAAACAGCGCATCGCCATCGCCCGCGCCCTGCTGATGGACCCCCACATCCTCATCCTGGACGACTCCACCAGCAGCGTAGACTTGAACACCGAATACCTGATTCAGCAAGCGTTGGACAAACTGATGCACGGCCGTACCAGTTTCGTCATCGCCCAACGCATCAGCACCGTCCTCAACGCCGACAAAATCATCGTGTTAGACCAAGGCCGCATCGCCGCCATCGGCAACCACGAAGAACTGATGGAAAACAGCGCCATCTACGCCGAAATCTACCATTCCCAACTCGCCGAAGACGTGGCGATTGTGGATTGACGATTGACGATTGGTGTACCCTCTTCACAATCGTAAATTCCGGAGTTTCTTATGTTTCACCGACAAGATATGCTTTTTACCGAAGAACGCAAGGCGCGCAGCGTCAGCGCGACACTGCGACGGCTGGGACATTACTTCCGCCCTTACACGCTGGCGCTGCTGGTCATCGCCGTGGTGGTAATCGCCAGCACCTACATGCAAGTTCTCATCCCCGACCTTACCGGGCAGTTGGTAGATTGTTACCTCACACCCTTTGCCGCCGGCAGCAACATGCAAGACCTCTTCGCCAACCTGCCAGTGGATCAATTAACCGGTCAGGCAGGCAGTGGGACGGAAACCGCTTTCCAGAGCAACTGCTGGTACACCACACCCGACATTACGGCCACAGCCGAAACCGCCATCCGGGGCATCGGCGTGCTGATGTTGATTGTGACCGGCCTTTACCTGGGCAACGCCCTGCTCAGCGGCATTGGCTTTTATCTGATGAGTTGGGCCGGTTTCCATGTGCTGCGCGATTTGCGGGCGCGGGTGTTTGAACACGTCCAACGCCTGTCGCTGGGCTACTTCACCCGCCACGAAGCCGGCGATGTCATGAGCCGCTTCACCAACGACATGGACACATTGCAGCAGGTGGTGGGCTTTGGCCTGTTAAGTGTGCTGCAAGGGCATTTTGCTCATCGTCTGGACCGTCTATGTCATGCTGACCAAAAGCGTGCCCTTTGCCCTGATTAGCCTGGTAACGCTGCCGTTGATGTTTATTGCCACCAACTGGTTTTCCGGCCAGGCGCGCAAGGCTTTCCGCGTGGCGCGCAAAGAAATCGGCTCGGTCAACGCCGACCTGCAAGAGAGCATCTCGTCGGTGCGTGAAGTGCAGGCGTTCAGCCGCGAGCAAGAGAACATTGACCAGTTCCAGATCAGCAATGCCGCCAACCGAGACGCCAATATCCGGGCGCAGGTGTTCACCAGCGCCCTGGCGCCAACGTTGGAAGCATTGGGTTACGTCAGCCTGGCCATCGTCGCCGGGATGGGCGGTTTTTACATCCTCACCGGCCAGGATATGTTTGGCACTATCATTTCGCTGGGGCTGATTATCACCTTTATCGCCTACACGCAGCAGTTTAACCGGCCGGTGCAGCAAATTTCCGTGCTGTGGACCAACATCCAGAGCGCCATCGCCGGGGCGGAACGCATTTTTGGCCTGCTGGATGAGACGCCCGACGTGGTGGACAAACCAGACGCCATCGAGATGCCCAAAATTGAAGGCCACGTCCACTTCGAGAACGTGTGGGCGGAGTACAATTCGGGTGAACCGGTGTTGAAAGGGGTGACAATTGAAGCGCAGCCGGGCGAAACGATTGCCATTGTTGGGCCAACCGGAGCGGGCAAGACGACGATTATCAACCTGCTGCCCCGTTTTTGGGACATTACCGACGGCCGTCTGACCATTGACGGCCATGATGTGCGCGATGTGACACGCAGCAGCCTGCGCCAGCAAATGGGCATTGTGCTGCAAGATTCATTCTTGTTCAGCGACACAGTGATGAACAATATTCGTTACGGCCGTCCCGACGCCAGCGACGAAGAAGTCATCACCGCCGCCAAACTGGCCCGCGCCGACACCTTCATTGACCGGCTGGAAAACGGCTACCAGACCATCCTGGGCGAACGCGGCTCCGGCCTGAGCCAAGGGCAGCGGCAGCTCATCTCCATCGCCCGCGTGGCCCTCATTAACCCGCGCATCCTCATCCTCGACGAGGCCACCAGCAGCGTAGACACACGCACCGAGCGCGAAATCCAGACAGCGCTGGACCAACTGCTGGCCGGCCGTACCAGCTTTGTCATCGCTCACCGGCTGAGTACCATTCGCAACGCCAACCAGGTCTTGGTGCTAAAAGATGGCGAGATCATCGAACGGGGCACGCACCAGACATTGCTGGCAGCCAAAGGCTTCTACTATCATCTTTACATGAGCCAGTTCCGCCGTCAGGTAGAAGACGACGGCAGCGCCATCGAAGAAGCAATCAACGAATTAGACGCCTTTTTTGTGCCGGGTGATTGAGTTAACGTGAGGCTATTATGGCGATAAACCCTGCTGCATTGGATGACGCGAAAATTTATTGTGACAGAGATGGGCAGGCCAGCGAAGTCCTGATGAGTTATGCAACTTTTCGGCAAATTGAAGCGATCTTCGATGAAGTAATGCCGCATGAGCAGCAATACGCTTTAAGTGAATCCTGGCAAGCGCGTATCCGTGAAGGAGAAGCGGACATCAAAGCAGGACGCACACGCACGGCTGCCTCTGAGAATCTGGACGCGGCGCTTGAGTGGTTGGATGAGTGAGATCACCATCGTCTTCACCGAACGGGTGAAGAAGGATTACCGCCTTTTGCCGGAGAGCATTCAGAAAAAGTTCAAGTTTTGGTAGGGGCTGGACGGCGTGGACAGGCAGCCGCCGCAGCGGACGCCATTTTCCCGCGCCGTCTCGCCCATTTTCGCCTGAACCGGGCGAGACAGGCGGCCGCAGAGATGTTGGAGAATGGCCGAGACGTTGGCCCGCCTATCCCCCCTGCGAGCAGGTTCATCATTGGAATTGCTGCTATTTTGAACCATGCCAGATTTGTTAAACTGCTGGCTAACGTGTGTTGATTTTTCGTTAACGTGAAAGCATTCAATAACTGGCTGCGCCGGCCGCAGCAGCGTCTGTTAAAGGTGGGGGCCGTCATTATTGTGGGGCTGTTGGGGCTGTATCTGGCCTACCAGCTTTTTCAGGCCAGCAGCTACTTGCGCAATCTGGATGACCCACGCAACCGCGCTTTTTTACAGTGGGCCAGGGGGGGCGAGGAGGCCCGCAGTGAGCTGGTCACGGTCCAGCGCGACGCCTGCCCCGGCGCGCCCTTCATCTTGCCCTCAGACGGCTTCATCGGTCTGCTGTACGACGACCCGCGCAGCCCCTACTCCAGCCGCAATCCCCATCAGGGCATTGACATTTTCAGCAGCACGCCGCCCGGCGAGACGCCGGTTTACGCCGCCTATGATGGCTACGTAACCCGCGAGGAACATTGGCGCAGTTCGCTGATTATTCGCGTGCCGGAAGACCCGCTGCGGCCGGGGGAGCCGGTGTGGCTTTACTACACGCACATGGCCGACCGGGAAGGCAACGATTTTATCCACGAGGCGTTTCCGCCGGGGACGCAAGAGAAGTTTGTGCCGCAGGGCACACTGTTGGGCTACACTGGCGATTACAACGGCCGTTCGCCGCGCGCAGTCTGGGTGCATTTGCACTTTTCGTTGGTGCAGGCGGATGGCAGCGGCCGTTACGCCAACGAGTTAGAATTCAGCAACACCCTGGACCCTTCGCCCTACCTGGGGCTGCCGCTGAACTATCGCTGTGAAACGGCCGTTATCACCTGCACGCCAAACCCGGTGTGTCCAGGTTAAACATCACTTTGGGAGCAGCATCATGAAAAAATTTCCACGACGGTATTACCACAGTTTGCGACAGATTGGGGGAGATTTGGTGTGGCCGCTGCGCAATCGGAACAAACTGCGGGCGGCAATGAGCGGTGAGTTGGTCTCGTTTGCCATGCGCGAGCGGTTGATGTTGGCGGTAACGGCCGTCAACGACTGCCGCTATTGTTCCTATTTCCATGCCAAAGAAGCTCTACGCGCCGAGCTGCCTGAAAGCGAAATCCGCCACCTGCTTGAAGGTCACCTGCACCACGCTCCGGCCAACGAACTGCCGGCCCTACTGTATGCGCAGCACTGGGCCGAAAGCGACGGCCAGCCCGATCTGGCCGCTCGACAAACCTTGTATGCCACCTATGGCGCGGAAAAAGCAGAAGCCATTGAAGCAGTTCTGCGCATGATTCGCACCGGCAACCTGGGCGGTAATACACTGGACTATGTAGTGTATCGCCTGTCATTTGGCCGGTTGGGGAAGTCACAACGGGATGAGTTGAAGACAGCCTGACCGGTTAGATCCTGTCCGCAGCCTCTCGGTCATCAGACGATACTCGTAAAGATCATAATCTGATATTTTTTGTAGCGGTCAAAGATTAGTCAAACTCATCAAGTGAAGGGCTTTGCGTCGCAATTTCATTCTGACGAGTCTTCGAGGAAGCATTCCTTTCCCGCCAACCAATAGGCTCGAGGTTCGCTCAAATTGAGCGGTAAATAGTAAAATTGGCGGCATGACTATGCCAGAATTCACAATCAGTGTTGAACGGCTGGATGACCTGCCGCTCTTGTATGGGTTTATCGAAAAGATGGGCATTCAGTCCACCATTGATACCGTCATCAAACCGCACGGGAATTGGCAGGGACTGAGCATGGGTTGGGTGATCTCCATCTGGCTCAGCCACATCATCTCGGCGTACAACCATCGGATGGATCGGGTTCAAGAGTGGGTGGCAACCCATCAGGTTTCTTTGCGGCAGTTGACCGGACAGGACGTGACCGAGCTTGACTTCACCGATGACCGACTGGCGATTTGTCTGCGGGAACTGCACGAGCCTGACCAGTGGCGGCGGATCGAGAGCCTGTTGGGTAATCGGTTGCTGCGCGTTTACGACCTGCGGTCGGTGAACATCGTGCGGCTGGATGGCACAACCGCCGGCTGTATCACGACCCGGCGGGTCACCTGTTGTTTCAGGTGGGGAAGAACAAAGAAGGGTCTATGAACCGCAGTTCAAAGCGATGCTGGGCCAGCCTCGACCCGTTGGGCTTGTTGTTGGCGCTGGATGTGGTTCCTGGCAATCGGGCCGATGACCCGCTGTATGTGCCTTGCTACCAGCGGGTGAAAGAGATGCTGGCCCGGAATGGACTGCTCATTGTCGGCGACAGCAAGATGAGCGCCTTTGACACCCGGGCCACGATTGCGGCGGGCCACGACCACTATCTGACGCCCCTGCCCGATGGCAAGAGTGAACCGGGTCTGCTGGACAAGTACCTGCGCCGGTGGTGGGCTGACGGCGGCGCGGCGATGCCGGTTTTCCTGCCCGACGATGAGCCTGAGGAGGGACAAGAGCCTGACTGCTCCCTGGCCATCGCCGAAGGATTCGAGGTCAGCCGCGCCCATCAGGCTGGGGTGGGCACAGCATGTCGTCTGGTCGGAGCGTTGTCTGGTGGTGCGCTCGTTGAGCTACCAACAGACCGAACAGGCGAACTTGCGGCAGCGGCTGCAGCGGAAGGGGCGCTGCGGGACTTAACGCCTGCGCCAGGGCGGGGTAAACGCCCCATCACCGATGAAGCGAGTTTACAAAAAGCCATTGCCGCTATTGAAAAGCAGTATCGCGTGGCCGGTCTGTTGCCGGTCAGCTACACTCGCCAGGTCACAGAACGCGCCATCCCGGCTATCGCGGTCAACCGGCACGAGTAGAGCAAGACATTCGCTACCAGGTGCAGGTCAAGCGAGACGAGGCGGCGATTGAGTGGGCGCTGTTCCGGGCCGGTTGGCGTATCTACCTGACCAATGCGCCGCAGGCGTCGCCTTTGACCGAGGCCGTCCTGGCTTACCGCGACCAGTATATCGAGGGAGAACATTTTCCGCCGTCTCAAAGGCAAGATGCTCTCCATCACCCCGGTCTATGTCCAGCGGGATGACCATGCGCAGGGCTTGTTTCATTTGCTCTCGCTGGCGGCGCGACTGCTGGCCTTAGGCGATTACACGGCTCGTCGCGCTCTGGCCGACCAACAGTCAGAACTGAGTGGCATCTACCCCGGCAACCCCAAGCGGGCCACGGCTCGGCCGACGATGGAGCGGCTGCTGGAGGCATTTGACAACATCAACCTGAGCATTATCCATCTGACCGGGCAGCGGGTCTGTCAGGCGACGCCGTTAACGCCGTGCAGCAGCGCATTTTATCTCTGTTAGGCTTGTCGGCTCGTTGTATACCAACTGGACTGTGGCCTGAACCGGTTAACCAGGGGTGGATTGGGCCTGTTGACGGTATTTGATTGGTAAAGTGCTTGTTTTTTGTAGCTGTCATATCGGTTTTGCTGGCTTCTGAACCACTTCACCGATATGGCAATCTGAATTGGACTTTTGCTCGTTTATTTGAGCGAACGCCCTGAATAGGGATTCTTCGCTCCCAAGACTCCGCTTAGAATGACAACGATTCCTACTAACCCTTGACCATTACAAAATCTGACATTGTTGTCACCTTGTCAGATGTCACCTTATCACCTTGCCAGGCATCACATCGCGCACCGCCCGGTCGCGCAGCTGCCCACAGCCCGCCTGAATATCAATGCCCCGTCGCACGCGCACCGTGCTGCTGACGCCATAGGCCGTCAACACCTCCTGAAACTTGTCTACCTGCTCATGCGACGAAGGCGCGCCACCGTAACCGGCCGTCGGGTTCAGCGGAATCAGGTTGACGTGACATAACATGCCCTGCACCAGTTTACCCAGCGCCTGGGCCTGCTCGATGGTGTCATTTTCACCGGCGATCAGCGCCCACTCGAAGGTGATGCGCCGGCCGGTTTTTTCCACCACGTAACGACAGGCGTCCAGCACCTCGGCGATGGGCCAGCGGCGGTTGACGGGGATGAGTTTGTCGCGCTCGGCGTCGGTGGCGGCGTGCAGGGAGACGGCCAGCGGCGTCTGGCGCTGTTCGTCGGCGTAGCGGCGCATGGCCGGGACCAGGCCAACGGTGGAGATGGTGATTTTGCGCGCGCCCAGGTTAAAGCCGGCCGGATCGGTGAGGCGGTCTACGGCCGTTAACGTCTGCTCGTAATTGTGCAGCGGTTCGCCCATGCCCATCATCACGATATTGGTCACATGCTCGCCGGTTTGGGCCAGTTCATGGGCGAAGTGCAGCACCTGGGCCACAATTTCGCCCACCGTCAGGTGACGAAAGAAGCCCATTTGCCCGGTGGCGCAAAAAACGCAGCCCATGGCGCAGCCCGCCTGGGTGCTGATGCACAGCGTGCGCCGTTTGTCGTAGGTCATCAGGACGGTTTCGATGTATTGACCGTCGGGCAGTTGGAAGAGGACTTTTTGGGTACGGCCGTCGCTGGAATGCAGTTCATCCACAATCGCGCCGATGCGCAGCGTAGCCTGTTCGGCCAATTGGGCGCGCAGCGCTTTGGGCAGGTTGCTCATCGCCTCAAAATCCAGGGCGTACTGCTTGTAAAGCCAATCCCAGATTTGCCCGGCGCGGAATTTAGGCTGGCCCAGCTCGGCGATGAACTCGACGAGTTGGTCAAAATCTAGATCATACATATTTCGTTTAGCTGTCATGACATATCCTGTGCGAACACGGCCGTTAACTCCCCAATATCCGCCAACACAAAGTCCGGTTGAATGCCCACCTGCTCTATGTCTGCCCGTCTGCTGATGCCCGACAGCAGCAAAATCGCCTGTAACCCGGCGTTTTTTGCCCCCAGGATGTCGGTACTCAGCCGGTCGCCGACCATGGCCGTGTTTGCCGGCGTACCGCCCATGCGCCGCATCGCCTGCTGGAACATAATCGGGCCGGGCTTGCCGATGAGCGTCGGGCTGACACCGGTTCCGGTCTGGATGAAGGCCAGCAGCGCTCCCGCGCCGGGCAGCGGCCCAATTTCGCTGGGAAACGAGGGGTCCGGGTTGGTGCCGATGAAGCGCGCCCCACGGTTGATGAGGTGCGCCGCCATCGCCATAATCTCATAAGTGGCATTGCGCGAGAAGCCGACGACAACGGCCGCTGCCCCCACCCCACTTCTCGCTTCTTCCGGCGTCACAATCGTAAAACCCTGGGCGGCAATCGCCTGATGCAGCCCGGCGTCCCCCACCACGTAGACGGCGCTGCCATTTTCATATTCATCCCGCAAAAACGCGGCCGTCGCCTCGGCCGAGGTGACAATCTGTTCTGGCGGCACGTCTACGCCAAAGCGAGCGAGTTTTTCGGTGTACATCACGGCCGTTTTGGTCGCGTTATTGGTCGCCAATGCAAAACCCATCCCCCGCTGGCGCAGGGTGGCGAATAATTCTACCAGTCCGGGCATGGGCGTTTCGCCGCGCCACAAGACCCCATCCATGTCCAAAATCAGGTTTTCAATATGCGATAACATCGTCATAGTACTATTTCCGTAGTCCACCCGCCGTTTACCAACCGGACGGTTTGTTATAGAATCCACCGACTTGGCAACCAACAAGGGAAATGACATCCATGAAAGTTTCTGTGATTATACCTGTTTACAACGAGCGAGAAACGCTTATTCCGGCCGTAGAGGCTGTGTTAGCCGTCAACCAGGCCTACGAAATTATCGTGGTGGATGACGGCTCCACCGATGGCACGCGCGATTTGTACCCGGCGCTGGCTGAACTGTCCGACCTCATCCACATCCATTTGCATGAGCGCAATATGGGCAAGGGCGCGGCCGTGCGCACCGGCTTCCGCGAAGCCACCGGCGATATTTTCCTGATCCAGGACGCCGATCTGGAGTATGACCCCCGCGATTACGAAGCGCTGCTGCGCCCCATTCTGGAAGGCAAGGTGGCGGTGGTCTATGGCTCCCGCTTTCGCGGCGGCCCGACCAAGACGATGTTTTTCACCCACATGGTGGGCAACAAAATCCTGACGCTGGTAACCAATATCCTCTACAACACCATCATGACCGACATGGAGACCTGCTACAAGGTATTCCGCGCCGACGTAGTGCGCGACATTCCGCTGCGCGCGCGCGGCTTTGAGTTTGAGCCGGAAATCACTTCAAAAGTGTTAAAGCGAGGCTACCGCATCTACGAAGTGCCCATTTCTTATAACGGCCGTGAGTTTAATGAAGGCAAAAAGCTCAATCCCTGGCGCGAAGGGCCAAAGGCGCTCTACTATCTGATCAAGTATCGGTTTGTTGATTAGGCGCGATGGGTTGGCGGGCTAAAATGAGTTTGTGGGTGGTGGTGGGGCTAACGGCCGTTCTCCGTACCCACGCCCTCTTCGCCAACACCTTCCACGCCGACGAAGCGCTGTTTGCCACCTGGGCGCGCTTCATCGCCGCCTGGCGCGACCCGCTGCTGCTGACCCAGGCGGTGGACAAACCGCCGCTGCTCTTTTACCTGCAAGCCCTGTTTTACGCCTACCCGGTGCTGGGTCCAACAGAAATAGCCGGACGGCTGCCAAACTTCATCGCCTCGATTGTGTTGGTCCCGCTGGTGGGGGTGTGGGCCTGGCGGCTGTATGGGGATGGGGTGACGGCCGTTCTCGCCGCCCTGCTCGTCGCCCTCTCTCCTTTTGCCATCCAATTCAGCGCCACCGCTTTCACCGACCCGCTGCTGACATTCTGGTTGGTGGCGGCGCTGGCGAGCGGGAGTTTTGGATTGCGGCTTTTGGATTTTGGATTTCGGAGCAGAGTGCGGCAAGCAGCCGCCAGCCGCCCGCTGCTTGCCGGCCTCTTGTTTGGCCTGGCGGCGGCCACAAAATACCAGGCGTGGTTATTTTTGCCGCTGATCCTGGGGTTGGGCTGGTTGGGTGGCTGGCGGCGGCGCGATTGGGCGCGGTTTGCTCTGGGGCTGCTGCCGGTTCTGGCGCTGCTGCTGGTCTGGACGGCCGTGCGCGGCGCGGGCTTCTCGCTCTGGTCGGCGCAGATGGGCAACTTTGGCGGCCTGCGCCTGGTCTGGTCGTGGGAGTTGTGGCCGCGGCTGGTCGGCTGGCTGGCCTTGTGGCGCTGGCTGTTTGGCTCGCCCGTTTGGTCGGTGGTGGTGGTGATGGCGTTGATACGGCCGTTCCTAAACAAAATTGAGACGCAGATCAACACAGATGAACACAGACCACCAATTCACAATTCACAATTCACAATTCACAATTCACAATTCCTCTCCCTTTTTATCATCGCCTACTTCCTCCTCCACTGGTTCCTGGCCGTGCCCATCTGGGACCGCTACCTGCTGCCGCTGCTGCCGCTGGTGGCGTTACTCGTGGCGCGGTTTCTGGCCGAAATGGTCAATGGGCGATGGTTAACAGCCAATGGTCAACGGCGCGGCTTCATTGTTGTCTGTTCACTGTTACTCGTTAGCTTGTTATTTTCCGCTTTAGACGGGAGGAACGGCCGTCTGCCCATCGGTGGCACACCCCAGGCGGATGGCGGCGCGGCGCAGGTGGCTGCCCTGCTCTACGACGCGCCCTACGGCGCGGTATTGTACGACCATTGGTACAGTTGGCAGTGGGAGTATCACCTCTTTTGGCGGCGCGTTTTTGTCAATTGGGTTCCCTATCCCGACGCCCTGGCTGAAGATTTGCGCGTCTTTGGCGGCGATGGCAGCCCACGCTACCTGGTTTTGCCGCTGGACCAACGTGCGTTACCATTCCAGCGGGCGGTAGCCGCCGCCGGTTTCCGGCTGGCCGCCATAGACGCGCCGCAGCCAACCGCCATGCAGCTTTACCGGATTGAGCGGGAAACAATGAGCGATGAACGATGAGCGATGAACGGGGCATACTGACGCGGATAGGAACTCGCTTTTGGCCCTGGCTGGCAATTTTGGCGCTGGTGCTGCTGTTTTTCAACCAGATGGCCTTCAGTAACCTGATTTTGGCGCGGGGGGATGTGTTTCTCTATTTTTACCCCTATTGGGCGACGGCGGCCGATGCGCTGCAGCACGGCCGTATTCCCTTCTGGAACCCGCATCTCTTCATGGGCGCGCCGCTGCTGGCAAACAGCCAGGTCGGCTTTTTCTACCCGCTGAACTGGCCGGTCTGGTGGCTGCTGCCCACGCCCTACGCCGTCAGCGCCTCCATTTTGCTGCATGTGGTTATTGCCGGGTGGGGGGCGTATCTGGCCGGGCGGCGGGCGCTGGGGCTGGGCAAACTGGCGAGTGGGTTAACGGCCGTTCTCTTTGCCCTCGGTGGTTATTTCACCGCCCAGGTGGAACATGTGAACCAGGTACAGGGTCTGGCCTGGCTGCCCTGGTTCCTGGTGGCGCTGGCACATGGGCCTGTCCGCGACTGGCGCGACGGCCTGAAACGCGCCCTGCACCTCGGCGTCTTATTCGCCCTGCAGCTCCTGGCCGGCCACAGCCAAACCGCCTTCATCAGCGGCATAGCGGTGGGCGTGTGGACGCTGACGATCGGCGATTTACGGTTGGCGACTGACGATTGGCGATTGACGATTGGCGATTTTTCCCGCCGCTTGCTGCCGCTGTTCGGGGCCGTTGGGTTGGCTTTGCTGCTGGCGGGGATTCAACTGCTGCCCACGCTGGAGCTAACCGGCTTGTCGGCGCGGCAGGGAGGGCTGCCGGTCAATGAGGTGTTGTCCTTCTCCTGGCATCCGCTGCTGCTAGGGCGCTCGCTGCTGCCCGCCTATGGACAATCGTTGTTCAGCGAATACGTCGCCTTTTTGCCGATTACCGCGTTGGTGTTGGCGGTGATCGGCGCGTGGCAGTGGCGCAACCGGCCGGGCGTGCTGGCGGCGTTGGCGCTGACGGCCGTTGGCCTCTTCCTGGCTCTGGGTCTCTTCAACCCGCTCTACTGGCTGCTGGCCCGCCTGCCCGGCTTCGACCTGTTTCGCGTCCCGGCGCGCTGGTTGGCGCTGTACGCCCTGGGCGCAGCGCTGTTAGCCGGGGTAGGGCTGGAGAGTGTTATCCGCCAACCGTATGCCGCAGCCCGTATGCCGCTCCGCGTTCCGCGTTCCGCGTTCCTTGTTATCTTTCTGCTGCTGGCCTGGAACCTGGCCGCCGGCTTCCTGAGTCGGATCATGCCCATCGGGCCGGAAGCGCCGTTTGAACGGCCGTCGCCCCTCACCTGGGTGTTGTGGAGCGCCGAGCTGGCGCTGCTGATTGGCCTGCTGCGCTGGCGGCGGGGGGAATGGGCGCAATGGGGGCTGGCAGCAGCAGCCGTTCTCTTCCTCTTCCTCGCCTCCCGCAGCCTGCCCTACAACCACCTCACCACGCCAGAAGCGTTTTTTGATTTGCGCCCACCGGCCGCCAGACTGATTGCCGATGACAGATTTCGGATTTCGGATTTTGGCGCGCCGCCCGACCGGCTGCTAAGTTTGTCGGCTATTTTTTTTGATCCGGGCGATTTGGGCGAGATTGAGAGCATTTACGCCGACCAACTTTCGGCGGCGGCGCTGTATGATTATGTCGTCGCCATCAAGCAGAAGGAGATTATCGCGCCGAATTTGCCGCTGGTTTATGGGCTGGCTTCGGTAGATGGTTTTGATGGCGGCGTGCTGCCGCTGCGCCGCTACAGCGAGCTGATGCGCCTGATTTTGCCCGACGGCCAGATGACCACCGACGGCCGTCTGCGTGAACACCTGACGGCCGTGCCACAAGCCAGGTGGCTGGATTTGTTTAACGGCCGTTACCTCATCACCGACAAAACCGGCGACGAGTGGCGCGCGCTGGACGAATTGGGGCTGGCCGTTTTCTTCGACCGCCAACATCCCACCACCGCCCCGTTCTCGATAGCCTATCTGCCCAATTTCCCCGCCGATACGCTGGTGCTGCTCTCCAGCGGCGACCTGGGCGCAGTGCTGGTGGACAATGGCCGGCCGGCCGATCTGTTGTTCCAGGCGGGCGACCTGAGCTTGTGGGCGCTGCCGGGCGGGGCGGCGCAGATTGCCTTTGCGCCCGGCGCGGGAAACTGGCAAATTCTGGCGGCGACGTTGGCCGATGGGCGGTCGGGCACGTTTATGCCCCTGACGCTGGGCGATTATCGCCTGATCCATTCGGGCGATGTGAAGATTTATGAGAATCTGAACGCGCTGCCCCGCGCTTTTTTGTTGGCGAATTGGCAGTGGCAGCCGGACGAAACGGCCGTATTCAGCGCCATGCAAGCGCCAGACTTTGACCCCCGACAAACGGCCGTTTTGCTGGGCGAGGGCACAGATCAGGCAGGTCTGGCGGCCCTGCCCGGTTCGGCGACCATCGAATCTTACGCGGCGGAGCGGGTGCAGATTCGCGTGGACGCCGCCCAGGAGAGCCTGCTGCTGCTAACCGACGCCGATTATCCCGGCTGGCGGGTGACGGTAGACGGCCGTCCGGCGGCCATCATCGTGGCAAACGGGCTGTTTCGCGGCGTGTTTGTCCCGGCGGGGGCGCATGAGGTGCTGTTTACCTTTGTGTCGTCGAGCTTTGTGAACGGCCGTCTGATTTCATTGGCAGGTTGGGGGATTTTGTCGGTGGGTTTGTTGGTTGGCTGGTTTGTTGGTTGGCGGGTAAAGCGGCCAACCGGCCAACTTAACAAACAGCGCCAATAACAGCCACAGCAGCATCTTTATGCCGGTGATTGTGTTAGAATTAGAGGCCGTGTTAGGGGTTGTGGTTGGCTGATTTTGTTTGATTCCCGCGAAACTCTAAACGAGCCTTCGCGCATTATAGAGGAGATTTTTTTACATGTCTGAGAAAAGAAAGAAAGTCCGGGTCGCCATCATTGGCATCGGCAACTGCGCTTCATCACTGGTGCAAGGCTTGCAATATTACAAAGACGCGCCCGACGACGCCGAAATCCCTGGTCTGATGCACGCCACCGTCGGCGGCTATCACATCCGCGACATTGAACTGTCGGCGGCGATTGACGTGGTGGAAGGCAAAGTAGGCAAAGATTTGAGCGAGGCGATTTGGGCGCACCCCAACAACACCATCAAATTCGCCGATGTGCCTTACCTGAACGTGCCGGTTGCGCGGGGCATGACCCACGATGGCATTGGCAAATATGTCAGCACCGTCGTCAAAAAAGCACCCGGTCCCACGGACAACATCGTCAAAATCCTGAAAGACAGCGGCACGGACGTGGTGATCAATTTCCTGCCGGTTGGTTCGGAAATGGCGACCAAATGGTATGCCGAGCAGGTGATGGACGCCGGCTGTGGCTTTGTGAACGGTATCCCGGTGTTTATCGCCAGTTCGCCTTATTGGAGCAAGCGCTTTGCCGAGCGCGGTCTGCCCATCGTCGGTGATGACATTAAGAGCCAGTTAGGCGCGACGATTACGCACCGGGTGTTGACCAATTTGTTTAAGGACCGGGGCATCCACATTGACCGCACCTATCAGCTCAATTTTGGCGGCAACATGGACTTTTACAACATGCTGGAGCGAGACCGGCTGGAGTCGAAGAAGATTTCTAAGACGCAGGCGGTGACAAGCCAACTGCCGTATGACATGGGCGCGGACAACGTCCATGTGGGGCCGAGCGACTATGTACCCTGGCTGACAGACCGCAAATGGTGCCATATTCGCATGGAAGGGCGGGCCTTTGGCAATGTGCCGCTGCAATTGGAGCTAAAGCTGGAAGTGTGGGATTCGCCCAATTCGGCCGGGGTGATGATTGACGCGGTGCGCTGCGCCAAACTGGCCCTGGACCGGGGCATTGGCGGCCCGCTGATTGCGCCATCGAGCTATTTCATGAAGTCGCCGCCGGAACAGTTTACGGACGATGAGGCGCGGAACAAGACGGAAGCGTTTATTGCGGGGGAATAGTTGGGAGTTGGGAGTTGATAGCAAAAAGGCCGGATAAATCCGGCCTTTTTCAATTGTCAATTGTCAACTATCAACTATCAACTGACTTTGCGTTTGACAACGGCCGTTCCCCCCACCAGCAGCGCCAGCAAGCCGACTACCAAAAGCAGCGGGGTACTCTGGCCGTTGGCGGAGAAGGATTGCAGGGAAACGGCCGTAGGGGTGTTGCAACTATTTAGCGATTGAACAACGCCGACCCCAATACTATTCGGGCACCCATTAATCCCCATAGTATTGATTTGTCCAACAGCCGTTCCTGGGTTACCTAATTCCCAAGTTTCTATTGTGTAATTACACTCTTCACAGCTAGGAACAGCAACTCGATAATAACCCGGTGTATTAGGGTATCCATCAGTCACACCGTTATCTTCAGCGACATAGAGTCCTATTAAATTGCTACCAACGTAAACTGCCACAGCACGACCATCGCGACTTGTACCAATGCTTTCTTCTATCCATCCCCCCGTTGTTGTCATGTCCAGAAAAGTTGGACCTGTCAGATCGGCTGGAGAAGGAGTACCTGCTCCCACGACACGAATTCGAAGCCTAATATTGGACGCTCCTACCGGAACGGTGTTTGATGCACGTAAATAGGCCCATCTTGAAAGTGAGCAATTCGTACCACACCCAGATACAGTAGTTCCTAATGCAAGGTATGATGTACCAAAACTACCGCCTGTTGTGAATGAACCACGATCAGTACCACCGTGGTTAATTCTGGCTGTGAATTCATAACTAGTGTTTTCGTTTAGACCTGAGACAGTCAAATATATCGCAAACGGTGTATCGGTGTTGCCTGTTCTTGCATAAAGTGGCATATGTACGATGGTAGGTATTCCGTCCGCTAAAACAGATTGTGAATCAAACAAGGTCAAAACAATCATAAATGTCAAGACCAGAAAAACGGCCGTCACCCGCAACGGCCGCTGCCAACCACCCAACCCATCCATGCTCAAAAATTGCCTGTTCATGTGTGCCTCCCATGCGGAAATGTGACCAAGGGAAACAGGGCAGAACAGCCCGCGTCTCCCCGAAAATAAACGCAGGCCAATTTTACCAGTACAAAAGTTCTGATTAGGTTAGAAAACGGTTTAAATCAAACCCCGTCCCACCTTAACGGCCGTCTACCAACCCCGCCACATCCGCCCCCACCACATAGGCATAGGGCATCGCCGTCGTGCTAAACGCCACCCCCACATGTCCCCGCGCATCAATGGCGATCAGGCCGCCCGTGCCCTGCACCCGCGCCGCCAAAAGCTGAATGGCCGCATCGCAGGCCAACTGCGCCGGCAAACCATTGGCGACAAAATCACAGGCCCGCTTGCTGATCACCACCTTCATCAACGCCTCCCCCAGCCCGGTGGCGCTGACGGCCGCCGTCCAGTTATCGGCATAACCGCCGGAACCCACCAGCGGGCTGTCGCCGACGCGCCCCGGCATTTTGTCGCGCGTGCCGCCGGTGGAGGTGGCCGCCGCCAGGTTGCCCGCCATATCCAGCGCCACCGCGCCCACCGTGTCGCCCAACGGGCCGGCGGCAGGCTGCGCCCCATCGCTTTCCGACGGCGCTGCGCCGCTTTCCGGCGGCACGATTAGCTCTGCCGCCCCGCAGCGCGGAAAGCCAATGCGGTCGGCGAAAGCGTCCGCGCCCGGCCCCACCAGGAAGGTGTGGGGCGTGTCGCTCATCACCCGCCGCGCCAGGCTGATGGGGTGGCGCACCCGCTGGATGGCCGCCACCGCGCCCATCGCCAGAGTACGGCCGTCCATAATCAGCGCGTCCATTTCAATATCGCCGTTGGCGTTGGGGTAACTACCCCGGCCGGCGTCTAACGCCGGGCAATCTTCCAGAATGTGGACGGCCGTTTCCACCGCGTCCAACGCCGAACCACCCGCCAGCAGCACCGCGTGGCCCGCCAGCGCCGCCGCCCGGCAGCCCGCCTGCCCCACCGCCAACCGCGCCGAGGCCACATCCCACGCCCCCGCGCCGCCATGCACCACAATCGCAATGTTGTTCACCACAGCCTCCATTCACCCAACCTGGACAAGCCAGAACCAGAAAGATTATCCACAGATTTCACCGATTAAGAATCGGTGGCATGGTTCATTTCAGTTGATTTGTGCTTTACAAATTTTGCAAAAAAGCGTGTCATGCTGAGAGCCTGTGCTGAGCTTGCCGAAGCATCCTCCGAAGCATCCCGTTCCTCTGGCGTTAGCGGGATGCTTCCCCGTTCGACGTTGCTCAGGGCCGAAGACTCCGCTCAGACCTTGTCCTGAGCAACGCCGAAGGAATGACAATGCCGCGTAAATTTGTAAAGAAGATGTTTCGCCCGATGAACCATGCCGAATCGGTGAAATCTGTGGACTAACTGCTTGCACAATGAGCAAGGATCTAAAAAGATGCGACGCACTGTCGCACCGCCCCCGGTATTCTACATCCGCCACAAAACATTGCCATACCCGAAGGATAGAGTAACATTGACGCGACACCCTGCTTCCACCTGCTTTGCATCCATGCCGGAGCTTCAATCCATTAAAAACATCACGCCTCTCTTCACGGAACACGGTCTACGGAACACGGAACACGGAACACGGAACACGGCCTACGCCTGATAGTCAACACGCCATATGCAAAAGTATCGCACAACCACACGGATGATTGTCTTTGCCAGCCTGCTGATCGGGTTGGCCGGGCTTGGTTTGTTGGCCTGGCTGATCTGGCCCTGGGCAGCGGACGCCCTGGCCGACGCACCAGCCATCGAGACCGCCCTGCGCCAAACCATCCAGCAAGCCGATCTGACGCCGCTGACGGCCGTTCCCCATTCCAACCCCGCCCAGATCACCCTCGGCCAGGCCCTCTACTTTGAAACCGAACTCAGCGGCAACCGCGACGTAAGCTGCGCCACCTGCCACCACCCCGACTTTGGCCTGAGCGATGGGCTGCCGCTGGCCGTAGGAACCGGCGGCCACGGCGTCGGTCCGGCGCGGCGAGTGGGCGACGGCCGTCAATTTGTGCCACGCAACACCCCAGACGTTGCCAACCGCGGCCTGCCGGGCTGGCAAACGCTGTTCTGGGACGGCCGTATTGCCGGCAGCCCGGCCACCGGCTTCATCTCCCCCGCCGGTGATTATTTGCCGGATGGCTTAGACAGCTTGCTGGCGGTGCAGGCGATGATGGCCGTCACCTCCCGCCACGAGATGCGCGGCGGGTTGTACAATGTGTCCGGCTACCTCATCCAGCCCGGCGAAAGCCCCACCGATTACCAGACTCAGGCGGCACGGCCGTTAGGTTGGTCTGATCAGGCCATAGACGGCCGTGCCAACGAACTGGCCGCCTTTGGCAACGCCCCCGACCAAATGCCCCTCATCTGGCGGCAGTTGATGACCCGCCTGCTGGCCCTACCCGCTTATCCACCCCTGTTCGCCGCCGCCTACCCAGACACACCACTGGCCGACATGGATTTTACCTACGCCGCCAACGCCCTGGCCGCTTTCCAAACCGCCGCCTTCACCGCCACCGATACACCCTGGGACCATTATCTGGCCGGGGACAGCGCCGCCCTTTCTCTGGACGCCAAACAGGGGGCGCTGCTCTTTTTTGGCGCGGCCGGCTGTGCCCACTGCCACAGCGGCAGCCTGTTCACCGACCAGCAGTTCCACAACATCGGCGCGCCGCAGTTGGGGCCGGGCACATCGCCCATTGCGCCGTTGGACGACGGCCGTTACGCCATCACCAACCAACCCACCGACAGCTTCGCCTTCCGCACACCCTCGCTGCGCAGCGTCGCCCTTACCGCCCCTTACCTGCACAACGGCGCCTATGCCCGCCTGGAAGATGTGGTGCGCCACCACCTGAACCCGGCGGCGGCGCTGGCAAAGTACGACGGCCGTTCCCTGCCACCAGAATTACGCCCCAGCCTGCAAAACGAACCGGTGACGCAGCGGCAGATTTTAGCCACCCTGTCGCCGCTGCTGGCCGAAAGCCAGCCGCTGACCAATCGGCAAATCGGGCAGATTGTGGCTTTTCTAAATAGTTTAACGGACCAGAGCTTACAAGTTTCGGCAAACCCGTAACAGTCGTAAACCGAAGTCCGTATGTCGTTTGCCGTTGGCATTTGCCACAGGCAGCGCCCTACGGAACACAGACTACGGAACACGAGTAGGCTCCAACTGACAACGGAGGTTTTATGATAAGTCGTTTCTTGCCTATCGCGCCGCAGCGCCTGGTTGTTTTGCTTTTATTGGTGCTGGTGTTGACGGCTGCGGCCGTTTTTGCCCGCCAACCCCGCCTCGCCAGCGGCCAACAACCCCAAATCAGCGCCGCCACGGCCCTGGAGGATGTGAACGTAACCCTGGTGAACGTGGCCGGGGGCTTCAACCAGCCGACCGACATTGCCAACGCCGGCGACGGCCGTCTCTTCATTATCGAGCAGCCGGGCCTCATTCGCATCATCGCCGCCAATGGGACCGTGCTGCCCACCCCCTTCCTGGACATCCAGGACCGGGTAGGGACCGGCTTCTACGAGCAAGGTTTGTTGGGGCTGGTTTTTCACCCCGACTACGCCAGCAACGGCTACTTCTACGTCTACTACATCGCCACCGACGACAGCAGCCACATCGCCCGTTTCAGCGTTAACGGCGGTGATCCCGACACGGCCGATCCCAACAGCGAATTCACCATCCTGACCATCGCCCAGCCCTACCAGAACAACAACGGCGGCGACCTGAATTTTGGCCCCGATGGTTATCTGTACATCGCCCTGGGCGACGGCGGCAGCGTGGGCGACCCCGATGACAACGCCCAAAACGGCGGCACATTGTTGGGCAAAGTGCTGCGCCTGGACGTGGATGGCGTGACCGCTACAACCAACTATCTCATTCCGCCCGACAATCCTTTTGTCGGCGATGCCGCCGTGCTGGACGAGATTTGGGCGCTGGGGCTGCGCAATCCCTGGCGCTTCAGCTTCGACAGCGCTACCGGTGATCTGTACATCAGCGACGTGGGTTTGACCCTGTACGAGGAAATTAACTTCCAACCGGCCGCCAGCCCTGGCGGCGAAAATTACGGCTGGCGCTGCTACGAAGGCAACGAAGCCCACAACCTGGCCGGCTGCGGCCCGGCGGCGGATTACGACTTCCCGGCGCTGGCCTATCCCCATTTCGACGGCAGCACGTTCCTGGGCTGCTCAGTGACCGGCGGCTACGTATATCGTGGCAGTTGGTCCCCCGCCCTGATCGGCCGCTATATCTTTGCCGATTATTGCAGCGGCCGTTTCTGGGCAATGTCGCCCGACGGCGGCGGGGGTTGGGATGTGGCGGCGCTGAACGCGCAGTTGGTCAACGCCAGCGCCTTTGGCGAAGGCGCCAACGGCGAGTTATACGTGGCCGGGCGTGACAACGGCATTATTTACCGCCTCAAGGCAGAGCCGACCACGCCCACCGTCAGCCTGGGTGTGGTGGCGTCCGGCTTTAGCAGCCCGGTAGGCATTGCCAACAGCGGTTTGCTGGGTGACGGCCGTTTATTCATCGTGCAAAAAGGCGGCCTCATCCGCATCCTGGAAAGCAGCGGCGCGATCCGCGCCACCCCCTTCCTCAGCCTGGTCGGGCAGGTCAGCGGCGGCTCTGAACAAGGGCTGTTGGGCCTGGCCTTCCATCCCGACTACGCCAACAACGGTTATTTCTACGTCAACTACACCAATCTCAGCGGCCATACCGTCATCGCCCGCTACACGGTCAGCGCCGGCGACCCTGACGTGGCTGATCCGGCCAGCCAGCTGACGCTGCTGACCATCAACCAACCCGTCAGCAACCACAACGGCGGCGACTTGAAGTTTGGCCCAGACGGCTACCTCTACATCGGCATGGGCGATGGCGGCGGCAGCGGGGACCCCAACGACCTGGCGCAAAACATGGCTCTGCTGTTGGGCAAAATGCTGCGCATTGACGTGAATCCGGCGGCTGGCCTGGCGCCAGACTGCGGCGGCGGCAGCAATTATTCCATCCCCGCCGACAATCCTTTTGTGGATGGCAGCGGCGGGACGTGCGACGAAATCTGGGCACCCGGCTTGCGCAACCCATGGCGCTTTAGCTTCGACCGCCTGTTGGGCGATATGTACATTGGCGATGTGGGCCAGGGCATCTGGGAAGAGGTGAACTGGCAGCCGGCCAGCAGCCCCGGTGGGGAAAACTACGGTTGGCGCTGCTACGAAGGCAACGCCGCCTACAACCTGACCGACTGCCAACCGGCCAGCGCCTACACCTTCCCCATCTTTGTCTACAACCATTCGCAGTCTAACTGCACGGTGACCGGCGGTTATGCCTACCGCGGCGACGATTACCCGGTGTTGTGGGGCCATTACGTGTTTGCTGATTATTGCAGCGGCCGTTTTTACGCCTTGCATCCCGATGGCGATGGCAGCTGGCAGTCGGTGGCCTTGGGCCAACTGTTGACAACCTTTGGCCCCAGCAGCTTTGGCGAAAACGTGAATGGCGAATTGTTTGTCAGCCACATCGGCAATGGCACGATCTATCGCGTGCAAGAGGATACGCCGCCGCCGCCTACCCCCATCCCCACAGCCACCGCCACGGCGACGGTAACGGCCACACCCACTGCCACGCCTACCGCCACGCCAATGCCCGACTTTGATTGGTTTGTGTATCTGCCTCTGGTCAGCGCCGAAGCGGAAGAGTAGCAGCCGTAAGCCGTAAACCGTAGTCCGTAGTCCGTGATCCGTGATCCGGATTACGGGCATGGTTCACTCCAGGCGATATGTGCTTTACAAATTTGGCAAGAAAGCGCGTCATGCTGAGAGCCTGTGCTGAGCGAAGCCGAAGCATCCCGCTGCTCTGGTGGGAATGGGATGCTTCACTCCGAAGACTCCGTTCAGCATGACAATTCAGCGTAAATTTGTAAAGAATTTGTTTCGCTTGATGAACCATGCCGGATTACGATATACGGATTACGGAATACGGATTACGGATAGCAGGCATCCGCCTTGTCTGACGGCCGTATCTACGGTTTGAGTATGACCGGCAGGTAGATGCTGTAGTCGCCGTTCACGGCCGTTGTCGTCAACACACTCACGGCCGTTGCCAGCGCATCCCCGGCCGAGGTGGCCGTGATGGTAACGCTGTCGCTTTGGCCGTGAACGGCCGTTAGCGGAACCGCCACACCAACCACAAACTGCGCCGACTCGCCCTCGCCCAGCGCCACAATGCCCGGCGCTGCCGCCCCCCACGCGCTGCCGCCGAGTGTAATGGCGAACGTGTCGCTGACATTGCCCGTATTCGTTATAGACAGGGTGTACGTGACCATACTGCCCGAAGCGCCAAAGCCATCGGCGGCGGTGGGCGTCAGTATGACGCCATAATTGGTTTCGGCCGTGGTCGTCAGCGTAGACGCCGCACTGACAGCGGCATCGCCAACCGAGGTCGCCGTCACCACCATCACATCGGCATCACCGCCGACCGCGCCATCGGGCACAGCCACCGTCAGCGGCACGGCGGCCGCTGCGCCGGCGGCCAGCGTCACCGTCGGCGGCAGGCCAACGGCCCAATTCGCCCCCGCCGCCGTGAAGCCAAAGCTGTCGCTGATAGTGCCGCTGTTGGTGATAGACAGTGTATACGTCACCGTGCTGCCCGGCGCGCCAGTTTGGTTGGCCGCCGCGGGAGCCAGAGTCACGCCATACGTGGGGTCGCCCACTGCCAGCGGCACAAACATCGGGCCGCTGTAACAGGGATACGTTTCCGGGTTGGGTTCGCCAGATACCGTCCAGCAGTAGTAACTGCCCGGTGTGGCGTTGGTCACCATTTGCGGCGCATACCAGATGACAATGTTCTCAGCGACAATAGATTCGCCGTTGATGTAATTGTGCGGCCCTTGCTGGTAATTGCTGTTGCAGCAGGAGCCAATCACGCCCAGGTCGGTATCTCCTTCGGCCGGTTTGTGCTGCGTGACATAAATGAAACCATTGTCGCCCAGCCCGCCATCGCCAAACTGCCCCTGCCCCGGTTCCAGGGAATAACCCGCGCCAGAAACGTCGGACACCTGCCATTTGTATCCTTCCACGGTGTAGGGCACGTCTTGAAGCTGCCAAAATTCGATGTTTTCGGTTTGCCACTCTGAGCCGTTCCAGGTGGCGAAAGAATCATTGGCCGAGCCGTTAACGGCGATGTCCACACGGACGACGGGGCGGTAGGTGGCGTTTGTGCCACACCCTTTGCCATAAGCGCCGCTGACAACCCGGAAACGGCCGTCGCTGAAAAATTGGATGTGCTGGTCGTAGCGGTAGTTGCAGCCGCTGCCCCAATTGCTCATGCGGAAATCCTGCACCACCTCAAAGCCAATCACGTTGCTCTGGCCATCTAGCAGATCGTGTATCTCCGTCTCGCCGTAGGGATAAATGGGGAAACCACCGCCGCCGCCGCCGCAGCCGGTGGAATCTACAAAACCCGTGCTGGTGTAAGCCGCGTGCCATTCCACCAGCTTGATGTTGTTGGCGACCAGTTCGCCGTTGTAACGGATGGTATGCACGCGCAGCCCATCGGTTCCGGTGGTCTCATAGGCCAATTCCCAGCCATCGCGGTTGACTGTGCCCGGCGCGGGGCAGCCCTGGGGAATGGCGGGCATCGAGGTGTTGGGTGTGTCGGGTATCATCTCTGTCCAGGCAATGTCCACCAGACGCTCGTCGGTTAAATCCACGACGGCCCAGAGGAAGCGGTCGCCCAGGTTAAAGGTGGGCGCGGCGCACAGGTGGCCTTCGTCGCAGATGGTTCCCGGCATTCCGGCAGGCACTGGGGCCACTGCAACAGCCTGCGGGCGGTAACCCAACGCTTCGATAACCTGGGGCGCGTTGGTGGCAATTTGCACAGCGCGGTCGGCCAGCCGTTTGTTGATGCCTGGCTGCACGCCTGGCTGGTGGAGTACGTCTAGGACTTCGTTGGTATCGGCGCGAACGATGGCTAACACGGCCGTGTTGTCATCGAAGTTGTAGATTTCTACCTGGTAGCATACGGCCGTGGCGCAGGCGCTGCTGTCTGGGGTGAACTGGCCCATCACGTCGCGCACGCCAAACACCTCGGCGCGGCGGCCAACCGTGTGTTGGATGACGCGGGGATCGGCTAAAGCGGCCGTTTGCGCCGCTTGCTGCGCCTGGGTGGCCGTTTGCGCCAACGGTGCGGCCACCGGCTTGCCGCGCACCGTCTGCGTCGGCTGCCACAGCAAAACAACGCTTAACAGCAAAATAGCGGCCAGCAGTACAAACAGGCCAAGTGGTCGGAACAACGCTTTTGTTTCATCATCACCTCGGAAATTTGAACGGTCGTTTGCAGGCTGCGCCTGGGCTGTCGCTGTCATGGCTGACGCAGAGATGGGAAAAGGCGGCCAGGTTGTCCCTCCGCGCCCTCCGGGCGGCGGCAATGAAATAGCAGGAGGGGCCTGACTTTCCAGGCGGCAAGCAATTGTAGCAGGTCAGGCGGCGATCTGTAAAGCGTCGGAGCGCGATCAGCAATTCTCAATTTGCCCTGGTGTGCTAGTAAGGGCGGGACGGCGCGGACAGGAACAGCCGCAGCGGATGGCATTTTCCCGCGCCGTCTCGTCCCTTTTCGCCCTGATCCGTAAAAATCCGCCAAAATCCGTGCCAATCCGCGTCCCAGTTTAGTTGATTATCTTTGCAGTTTTGTACTGATCAGTTGCTTGACGCGATTGTTCTGCTTTATGTCATGCTGAGAGCCTGTACTGAGCCTGCCGAAGCATCCTCCGAAGCATCCCGTTCAGCTTTAACAAACAAAGCATGGGATTCTTCGCTCCGAAGACTGCGCTCAGAATGACGTGAATGAAACGCACCCGATGCCAATTCAGACAAATAGTAATAAAAAGCAGTACCAAATATCTATTTTGAAAAATCTAATAAAATAATACAAAGAAGCGCAATACAAAATATAACAAAATGCTCAACTATCCTCTCAATATCTTGAGACTGTGGCCGCATCCCAGTCCCGAAGGGCAGCTCTCCTGACCGAGCCACAAGCAGGTAAAGTCAGAGACTACCGGATCTGCCCCAAGTTATTGAAAAGATATGTAAGGTTGCAGCCCTTATAACAGTGCTGCAATGTGGGGCTTGCCACTTGGTGCGGTAAGCAGTTCGTCATTTACCCCCCGGCCCTCTTTTAATCATTTCATCATCATATTTTCATCTGGAGAGAACTTCATGTTGACTCACGTTGCCACATATCTGCTTGCCTGTTGGAAAAAACCTCCCTTATGGCTGTTAAGCGCAGCCCTGATCATCGGTCTGCTGCTGGCCCGGCCCGTCAGCCCGGTCGCCGCCCAGACCACCACGGTTGTCGTCTCGCCGGACCAGATGAATGGCTGGTCGCTGTACCGCGAAAACCCCAACCTGGGAGCGGGAACCGGCCAGTTTGTATCTGGCCCGGCCACAGCCCCGCTGGGGAGTGGCAGCCTGCGCCTGACTGTAGCTTCAACGGCCGTTGGTGAAAGCATCGGCCGACATCTACCGACCACCCGGTTTAGCGCTGTGACCAACCTGACCTACAGCGCCTACCGCGCCAGCGGGGGGGCGGCCCAGGCCGTCGCCCTGCAATTCAACGTCTGTCGCAGTTACTTCTTCTCGTTTTGCACCGGCGCAAGTCGTCTGGTCTATGAGCCTTATTGGACGGGGACCTATCCGGCTGTCGGCGTCTGGCAAGAATGGAACGCCCTGGCGGCCAACGCCCGTTGGTGGATGACCAACATCAATGCCGCAGCCACCTGCGGTCGCAACAATCCTTGCACTGTTACCCAACTGCTGCAAGCCTACCCCAATCTAGACATCTATCCCACCAACAATATCGGCGTGCTGCTAAAAATTGGCGGTGGCTGGCCTTCCTTTGATGGCAATGTAGACAGGTTGACCATCGGCATCAACGGCGTCAATACCACCTACGATTTTGAGCCAGGGCTGCCGGTGCATAACATCACCCAGAACACCCACCACGCCACCATTCAGGCGGGGGTGAATGCGGCTGCGGCCGGTGACGTTATCGAGATAGACCCCGGTAGTTACAGCGAAAACGTGGTCGTAGACCGTTCATTAACCTTACGCGGCGCCGGCGCGGGCTTAGACCCGGCGCAGCATACCATTCTGGAGGGCGTCAGCCAGACGGGGCGGGGCGTGACCATTAACGGCGGCGTAACGGCCGTCACCCTGCAAGGTATGCGCGTGCAAAACTTCGAGCAGTCCGGCATTTACGCCGCCGGCAGCAACAACAACCTGACGGTACAACATGTACAGGTAATCAACAACGGCCGTCCCGCCACCAGCGACGCCGGCCTGTACGTCAACGGTCCGGTAGATACCGTCCTCATCCATCACGTCGAGGCAGCCTACAACGAGACGCGCGGCATCGTTATCTGGAATGGCTTCAAAACACGCATCACCCTCAGCAACAACTACGCTCACCACAACAACTGCTGCGGCATCGAACTGCAAGACGGCACGGCGTCTGGCGTGACCATTTCTGGCAATACCGTGCAAGACAATACCGACAGCGGCCTTTCGGCCATTGGGCTGACGGCTGGGGCAGGGGCCAACCTCATTTCCGGCAACGTGGTGACAAATAACGGCCGTTTCGGTATCGAGATCAAAAACCCCAACGGTACCGGCCTGGACAGCGGCGATGGCAGCATCGTCGTGGAAAACAACACCGTCACTTTTACCCCCACGCCCACCATGAACGTCCGCGACCACGCCGGCATTGCCATCTTCCGCCGCTCATTCACCAACGGCAATCCGCAGGGGTACGCCGATATACCGACCGGCGTGATTGTGCGTAACAACAGCGTCAGCGGCTACCAGCAGCAAAACCCTGCTCGCGTTGAAAGCGAAGGCTTTGGCATTGTCATCGAAGGGACCAACCATACCGTCAGCGGCAACACCCTACAAAACAACGATGTCGCTGTGCAGCACCAGGGCGGCTTGCATCCACATGCCAACTACACGCCCAACAATGTGGGCGATGGCGACCAGGCCGACGGCCGTTCCGCCGCCTATTTTGGCCGTGGCAACGCCCCCTACGCCTGCGACATTGCCATCCGCGACAATACCTTCAGCCTCAACAATCAGGATTTGCGTCAGGCCGTCGGCGGCGGCAGTGGTGGTCTGGTCACCAACACCACCACCAGCAAATACTTCTGCACCATCCAGGCAGCCATTGACGACAGCCACACCAGCGCCGGCGATACCATCACCTTATCCGCTAATGTGTTCAGCGAACTGGTCAATGTGAGCAAAAGTGTCACGCTGGAGGGCGCGCCGGGCACAGTCCTCATGCCCAACGCCAACGTGCCGGACTTCGCGTCGGCCCACGCCGGATCCATCCTTTGGCTGCAAGCGCCCAATGTGATCATCCGCAACCTGACGCTTGATGGCGACAACCCGGCCATCGGCGGCGGCCATGCCTATGGCAGCGCCGACATCAACGCCGCGCGCGGCATTTACATGGGCGGCAGCGGCGGGCTGCACGATGGCGCAACCATCGAAAATGTCAGCCTGCGCAACCTGGGGCGCGGTGTGAACCTGTACGGCGGGCAGGGCCACATCATCCAGGACAACACCGGCAGCAACTTCGGCGGGCCAGACGCGGGCAATTATGGCTTTGGCATTCTGCTGCAAGGCAATACATCGGCGCAAATCAGCCGCAATCAGATAAACAATGCGCTGGCCGCGGGCATCTTTATGCAGAACAACCAAAGTGTGAACGGCAGCCGAATCGCCGACAACACGGTGACTGACGCCGGGATTGGCCTGGGCTGGAATATGCTCTACGGCGGGGCGACGGCCGTTGTGGAAAACAATACTGTCGCCAACGTGGAATTGGGGATGCAGGTCACATCTATTGGCAATGGCTCCCTGACGGTGCGCCAGAACAACTTCACGTTGGGCAGCGGCAGCGACGAAACAGGTTTCTACGTCTGGAACACCGCGCCGGATACGGTCCTCATCAGCCAAAACAGCATCGTCGGCGGCGATGTTGCCGTGGCGCTGGCCGATGACAGTGTGCCGTTTAACCTGGGACCGGCATATTTACGGCTGACAGACAATGTGTTGGAGGGATCGGGTACGGCCGTTGACATCCTCAGCAATTCCTCCACCCACAGCGTCCATCTACGGGCCACCGGCAACATCATCCGCAGCGCCGCCGTTGGCCTCAACATCACCGGTGCGGCCCAGGTGGACCACCTGACCTTTGCCGGGAATACGCTGGAAACCACCGACGTGGCTTTGCAGGCAGCGGCCGGCGGCGATTTGTTCGCTTACGCCAACAACATCAGCGGCTTCATAACCGGCGTCAACGACACAGTTGGCGACTTGAACGCCGGGCATAACTGGTGGGGCGCGGTTAATCCGGGCAACGTGAACAACGCCCACGCCGACGATTTCCGGCTGGGCGCGGCCGTACAGACCTGGACCGATGGCCTGGGGTCTGTGGCGCTGCCAGACAACATCGCCGGACAGAATGCGACGTTCAGCGGTGGGGCGGGCACGCTGGTCATTGTGAATCATGGCAGCGGGTTGAGCAGCGTGCCTTTTGACAAAGGCATCGCCAGCGATACCGGCGCGGTACAGTGCGCCGACTTTTATGATTTTTTTGCCGTTGGCGGTGATGGCAGTTACGAGATTAGCATTCCGGTGGCCGATGATCCCGACTGCGCCGCGGGAGCGGTGGACGACAAGCTGTTTCAATTCGCCCTGAACGGCAGCGGCGCGCCGGACCTGACCTGCGCGCCGGATACGGCTTGTTGGAACAGCATTGGCGCTGCCCGTGAAGGGAATAGATTGACGGCCGTTGTGTCTGCGTCTGAGGTACTGGGAACGCCGTTTACCGCCCCTAACCAGCGCAACAACGACCCAACGGCCGTTTCTCTGGCGTCGTTTGGGGCAGCGCCGGTGAATGGGTGGGGCTGGATAACGGCCAGTGCCCTGGGCCTGATTGGGGCCATTGCGGCGGCCGTTCTCCTTAGGGTAGAGGGTAGAGGGTAGAGGGTAGAGGGCGCGTTGATGATAAAACGGCGCTGTATTTATAGATTGTCAGAAAAACATTTTGGTCGGTAGGGGCGACCCTTGTGGTCGCCCTCTGGCAAATGGGCGGGCACAAGACCCGCCCCTACCCAAAATCATTATCTAAATGTCTATAGTAAACAAAAACGGCCGTTTCTCTGCGAGAAACGGCCGTTTTCTGTGTGTCGGGGCAGCGGGATTCGAACCCACGACCTCGCCGACCCGAACGGCGCGCGCTAGCCAAGCTGCGCCATGCCCCGAACAGATTGGATTATAGTGAAACCCGGCCAGATTGCAACACCAGATTGTCGCCAGAGCGCTGCCAGACGGCCGTTTCGGCCGTTTCCCCCATTTCCTTCATGCCCAACAACTGCCACACCTGCCGACTAAACACCGCCGCCGCGCTGGTGGTAAACAACCTGGTCCGCCCATTTTCCCCCGATTCGTTCAGGCCAGCCTGCTGTCGCAGCACCCGCTCCACCTGGCGGGCAACGGCCGGCGCCGGGTCAATAATCACCACATCAGGCCCACTTATGCGCTGCAACAAGGGGATGAGGAAGGGGTAATGGGTGCAGCCCAACACCAGGGTATCCACCCCACTGGTTAGCATGGGCTGAACAACGGCCGTTAACAACGGCATGGCCTCTGGTGTATCTATCTCCCCCCGTTCAATCAGGTCAACCCAACCCCGGCACGGATCTTCCACCACCACCACATCACCGGCATAACGGGCCATCAAATCCGCATACCGTTCGCTGGCAAAGGTGGTCGCCGTCGCCAACACCCCCACCCGCCCGCTTTGCGTCTGGCGCGCCGCCGGTTTCACCGCCGGTTCCATGCCCACAAAAGCCACGTCGGGGAAGGTCTGGCGCAGCGGTGTCAGAGCCGCCGCCGACGCCGTGTTGCAGGCCACGACGATCAGCTTCGCATCTTGGGCCAGCAAAAAGCGGCTGATGGCTTCGCTAAACTGGCGCACTTCTGCCAGAGGGCGTGTGCCGTAGGGCACGTGGGCCTGGTCGGCCAGATACAGCAGGTGTTCATGGGGCAGCAGCCGCTGCAATTCCCGCAAAACCGACAACCCACCCACACCGGAATCAAACACGCCGATGGGGCGATGGTCGCCTTGGGGACGCTGCTGCGGGCTGGGGGCGCTGCCGGTAGACATCAGCGGCGTTTATTGGGAACGGCCGTTACCCGCCGCCGTCACAAATCCTCGAAACAAATGCTGCATGGCCGGGTTGTCCGCCACCAACCATTCAGGATGCCACTGCACGCCAATGGCAAATGGATGGTCCGGCGCTTCTACGCCTTCAATAATGCCATCCGGCGCAGCCGCCACCGCTTTTAGCCCCGGCGCCAGATCACGGATGGCCTGATGGTGCAGGCTGTTGACGGCCGTATGCGTCACACCCAATGCTGCCGCCAGCCGTGAATCTGGGGCAATCTCTACAGTATGGGCAGCATAATTGCGCGGTTTCACATTGTCATAATCATGACCCAACGCGCCGGGTATCTGGCTGGGAATGTCGGCCCACAACGTGCCGCCCAGGGCCACGTTGAGGACCTGATGCCCGCGGCAGATGGCTAACAGCGGTTTTTGTTGGGCAACGGCCGTTTGCGCTGCCCAAATCTCCACCCGGTCCCGGTCCGCATCCACGCGCTGCATCCAATCATTCATGGGCTGCTGGTAATACACCGGGTCTACATCCCCGCCGCCGGGCAGCAAGACGGCGTCTACCAACGCCAGCAGCCGCTGCAAATCGGCCGTTTCCAGCCCCAGCGGAATCATCAACGGAATGCCACCAGCCTGGCACACAGCTTCAATATACGCTTCTGTCAGCGCCATAATCGCCGAAGACCCCTCTTTCGATCCCGCCGACCGGTAGACCGTACAGCCAATAATTGGCTTTTGCGCCGCCTGTGTAATTGCCATATTTATACCCTGGAAAGCAAAAAGGGTGAAAGCACGACCCTTTCACCCAAATAATATCTTGCCTGGAATCCATCAGCCGACGACCGCAGGTTGTTTTGCGAAGGCATTTAGCCGAACGGCCGTAGCAGGATTACCAAATACAAATCACCCTACTGATGATTAATAGATCCGTTTTTCGCGCAGACGGGCCGATTTACCGGTGCGTTCCCGGAGGTAATACAACTGCGCCCGACGAATGTGTGCATGACGATGAACTTCTATTTTTTCGATGCGCGGCGATTGCAGCAAGAAGGTACGTTCAACGCCCACACCGTTGGCGGCAATACGCCGCACGGTGAAGTTCTGGTTCGCCCCACCCTTGCGCAGCCGAATGATGATACCGCGCACAATTTGAATACGTTCATTGCGTTCACCGACGTTAATACGCAAATGAACCGTTACATTGTCACCCACGTACATATCCGGCAGCCCTGTTTTGGCTTCCTGATCAAAGGCTTGTAATAATAAATCAGACATGACCTAATTCTCCGACAAAGTGTGATGCAGGCTTCTCACCCTGTTAACCGCAGCATAAAAATAACCCGACAGGCGGGCTAGAAGGGGAAATATATCACGACCGGCCTCGTCTGGCAAGGGAAAATTAAAGGTGGCGCCCTACGGATTACCGATAATGGATTGCCGCTTACGGGTACTAGAATTTCCGTGGCCTCGCAGACGGATCGCAAACCAGACAAGTCAGGTATAATGAACAAAAGGCAAACCGCCGACGATGGAAACGACTTTGTGATCAAACAACAAGTCCCAACCGACACCCAACTCATCGAAGATTGTCGTCACGGCCGTCAAGAAGCCTGGCAGCAGATACTCACCCGCTACGAACGGCTTGTCTTCTCCATCCCCCTCAACTACGGTCTCACCCGCGCTGACGCCGCCGATGTCGCTCAACTTACCTTCACTACTCTGGTAGAGCATCTGGAACGGCTGCATCCAGATAGCAATTTGGGTGGTTGGCTGGCTACTGTCGCCCGGCGGCACAGCCTACATCATCTGCGTAGACACAAGCGAGAATTCCTGGGCCAGGATGAAGATGTGGCCGAAAGCCACTTCCTCTTGAATACCCCCGACAGCGACGCAACCACCTACTGGGAGCGGGTGAATTGGCTGAACCAGGGATTAGACCTGCTAGACAAACGCTGCCGCGATTTGCTGCTGCTGCTCTATTTTTCTGAAGAACAGCCCGCTTACGAAGAAGTAGCCGAGCAGCTTGGCCTGCGCGTGGGCAGCATTGGCCCTATTCGCGGCCGCTGTCTGGAGCGTCTGCGTGTCATCCTGGTAGAACGTGAAGAGTGAACCCCCAAACTGCTGTATTTTTCGCGCCACTTCTGGCTTATATTAAGTGAATCGTAAGAAAGCAGGTTTAGCGCAAAGGAAAGATCATGATGGCAGATTCTCGAATTCCTGACACAACCCAATTAGCCGATTGGTTGGACGGTAAATTGTCGCCAGAGGAAACGGCCGTTCTCAGCCAACACATTCAGGCCAACCCCAACCTCCAGGAACAAGCAGACTGGCTGCACGACTTCCTGCAAATCAGCCGCACCACCACCCTGATCAATCCGCCGCCCACCGTGCGCCAGGCGGCCACCGCCGCTTTTGCTGCCTATGCCCAAGCAAAACGGCCGTCCAGCCGCCTCCAAAACCTCATCGCCACCCTCACCGCCGACAACTGGCAGCGCCTCTCCCTGGCCGGAGTCCGTAACATCACCCTGGGGACCACCCCCCGCCAACTCATCTACAGCAGCGACCTGGCCGACGTGGCCCTCAACATTCAGGCGCAAACCGACGGTGGGCAAATTGATCTGAACGGTCAACTCTTCCCCCTGGATGACAGCGACCCCGGCGATTTTATTGTCCAACTGCTTCAAGATGGCCTGGAGCGCCGCCTGGACAGTTGCAACGATCTGGGTAAATTCAGCCTGACCGGGCTGCCCGCTGGCGTCTATGAATTGCTCCTCAGCAGCGGCCAGATGGAAATCGAGATTGGGCCGCTGGAGCTGCGCTAAAGAGCCATCTTACGCCTGAGTCAAAGCCAGTACACGTATTCGGTAATCCGTATCCCGTATTCCGTAGGGCGCGGTCTCTGGCAAATGCCAACGGAAAACGGCATACGGACTTCGGTTTACGTCTACTAGACACCTAAACTGGTACATAAACGATGCCCCTGACGCCTGAATTTATCGCCGAACTATTGACCCAGCCAACGGCCGTTGCCCAGACCGTATTCTTGCTACAGGCCGATTTATGGCATGAAACGGGCCTGACTCGGCTGCTTGACAGCGCCAACCGCCTCATCAACAGCGACCTGGCCCAGGCGCGCCAACTGCTCGACCTGTGTGCAGACCTGGCCCCTGCGCTCGCCCCATCCCTTCAGCCCCAGGCCATTTATCTGCGCGCCCAGACCTTCGCCCTCAACGGCGAGTTCGAGTCGGCGTTGGCCGGCATCGCCCAGGCGCAGGCCGCCTACCAGGAAACCGGGCAGACGGCCGCCGCCCTGCGCACCAACGTCGGCCAGATCAACGTCCTCATCCACCTGGGACGCTATCAGGAGGCGCTCGACACCGCCCAAACTGCTCTGGCCGCCATCACCCAGACCACCGATCTGCCGGAGGAAACGGCCGTTCTGCTCACAGCCCATCTCCAGAACAATCGGGGCATCTGTTATAAGTTTATGGGGCGTTACGCCGACGCCATGTTCGCCTATAAAACTGCAGAAAGCCTGTTTCAGGCAGCCGACCAGCAAGAAGACGTGGCCAACATCCAGATGAATTTGGGCGTCATGCTGGCCGAATTGGGGCACGGCAGCGAAGCCCTGACCGCTTACGAAACGGCCGCCGCCATCTACAGCCAGACCGCCAATCGTCGGCGGCAGGCGCAAAATTTGGAAAACATGGGCGAGCTGCACCTCTGGCTGGGCAATTACAACCGGAGCCTGGACGCCTTTGCCGCCGCCCGCGACCTCTTTGCCACGCTGGACGCCCCCCTGGAACAATACATTTTGGAGCGGCTGACGGCCGATGCCTACCTGGCCCTCAACCTGCTAACGGAGGCAACGACCGCCTACCGCGCCGCCATCGCCGGATTAGAGTCGGGCGACGTACCCCATTACCTGGGCTGGGCGTTGTGGGGGCTGGGGGCGACGCTGCTGCGCCGCGGACGGTTGTCTGCGGCGGCGGAGACGCTGAGCCGGGCCGCTGACATTTTTGCCGCCGCGGGGAATGAACATTTACACTCAGCCGTACTGCTGGAGCAGGCGGCAGTGGCACAAGCCCAAAACGACAGCAGCACGGCGCTGCGGCAAACCCACCAGGCATTGGCGCTGATCAGCAAACAGGATTGGCCGGTGCAGCGCATTTACGCCAACCTGCGGCTGGCCGACCTGCTGCTGCCAGATACGGCCGCCGCCGAACCCCTTTTGCACGAAGCCAACCATCTGGCGGCGCTGCTGCCCCTGCCGGACCTGCGCTTTCGCGTGCAGCAGCGGCTGGGGCGGCTCTATCTTCTCCAGGGGCGCGGGGCGGAGGCGGAGGCAGTGCTGACAACGGCCGTTGCCGAAATCGAACGGCTGCGCGGGACCCTGGTCCGCCAGACTTTACGCGCCTCTTTTTTGCAGGACAAAACGGCCGTGTATGCCGACCTGGCCCAACTCTATCTGGCGCGCGGCGACCAGGACAGCCTGCAAAAAGCGTTCAGTGTGGCCGAGCAGGCCAAGTCCCGCGCCCTGGTAGACCTGCTCAGCGGCGTCATCGCCGCCCAACTGCAAAGCGATACGGACCCCGCCCAGGCCAATCGGCTGCAAAGCCTGCAAGCCGATTTGCACGCCATCTACAACGAAGCGCTGCGCGACAGCCCGGAAGGGGACCGCGCCGCCCGCCTGACTGAACTCAACGACCGCGCCGCTGCGCTGGAGCAAGAGATTAGCCGCCTGCGCCTGCGCCTGGAAGGCGGCGGGGCCGACGACGACCTGGCCCAGGCCCTTCCCTTTGCCACCCTACAGCCAGCGCTGCCGGCCGACCAGACGCTGTTGGCCTACCACATTCTGGGCGAGGAAATCCTGGCCTTTGTTTACCGGGATGGGGTTTTGCAGGTGGTGCGACAGCTCGGCAGCCTGCCTGTTTTGGGCAAACATCTGGCCGCGTTGGCGGTGGAATGGCAGCGCTTCCAGGCCAATCCCGCCTTCATTCAACGCCACCTGCCCCGGCTAACCCAATCCACACAGCACATTTTGCAGGCGCTGCATCAGGAACTTGTCGCGCCGGTCATGGCTCTGCTTAAGGGCAGTGAGCGGTTGGCGATCATCCCGCATGGGCTGCTGCACCATTTGCCCTTTGCGGCCCTTTACGACGGCCGTTCCTATCTGCTGGACCAATTTGAACTGACCATCGCCCCCAGCGCCACCGTGCTGCACCTCTGCCGGGCGCGGACGCCCCGCCTGGCGGGACAGGCGGTCATCTTTGGCGTGGACGACCCGCTGATTCCTTTTGCCGTGCAGGAGGCAACGGCCGTTAGCGGCTGCCTGCCGCACGCGCGCCTGCGCCTGGGTGAGCAGGCCACCCTGGCCGCTCTGCAAAGAGAAACGGCCGATTGCACCTTGCTGCATCTGGCCTGCCACGGCCTCTTCCGCCGCGACAATCCCCTCTTCTCCGCCCTCAAACTGCACGATGGCTGGCTGACGGCCGGCGATGCCATGCAGCTAAAATTGCCCGGCGCCTTCGTCGCCCTGAGCGCCTGCGAATCAGGCCGCAGCGAAGTCATCGGCGGTGATGAGTTGCTGGGTCTAACCTACGCCTTTCTCGGCGCGGGTGCGGCTGGGCTGTTGGTCAGCCTGTGGCTGGTGGAAGACGAAACCACCGCCGCCCTGATGACCCACTTTTATCAGCAGCTTGCTCAGGGGACGGGCCACGCTGCCGCCCTGCGCCACGCCCAACGCAGCCTCAAAAAAAACCACCCCCACCCCTACTACTGGGCGCCCTTTGTCCTCATCGGCCAGAATTAGTGCCTTAGCCAGGTTGCTAACCCTTTACCCTGCTGCCTAGTACCCGTAACCCGAAGTCCGTATACCGTATTCCGACAGCGTTTGCCAGAGGTAGCGCCCTACGGATTACCGAATACGGATACTAGCCGGTGAATTTCATCCACAGGCTGAACTGAACTTCCAAAATTGGTGTATTTTTCGGCCACGCTGCGGCTTACATCTATAGTGGAACGTAACAACAGTGCTGCTCTGGAAAAGAACAAACCAGCTCAGTCGTCATATTGGACCCACCAAAACAAAAATTTGCCGCAAACGCTATCTTGGACCATGAAGGAGCGAAACATGTATTCAACAAATCGTAAACTAATCCTGTTTATTAGCCAGGTACTATTGGGAGGGCTGTTGTTAACGGCCGTTCTCAACCGCGCCACCCTCGCCGCTGAACTAGAGCAGGCCGCGGGGGCCAACATTCTTTACCTGCCCTCGGTGCAGATCAGCATCCCATCCTCGGTGATATTGGACGAGATCATCGTGAAGCTAGACGCACAGCAGGCGGGGGCGACCATCGCGGCCATCAACCAGACCTACAACACCACAACGGTACGGCCGTTATCCCTCGGCCGCGCCATCTACCTGCTGCAAACCGTGCCCGGCGCAGACCTGGACCAGCTCGCGCAAACGATGACCGCCGATAGCCGCATCGTGTACGCCGAACCGAATCGTCCCACCGACGCCCCGGAATCTATTGGCCGAGAGGCGTTCTCCTGGGGTGGGCCGGATGATGGTCCCTATAACGAGCAATACGCCCAAGAGATGCTGGGGCTGCCCGCTGCCCACGCTCTTAGTCAGGGCGCAGGCGTGATTGTGGCCGTCATTGATACCGGTGTGCAGTTGAACCATCCCCACCTGGCCTCCCACTTAACGGCCGCTCGCATTGACTTTGTAGATGGCGACGACGTGCCAGAGGATGAATTTAGCGGCGGGGATGATTATGGCGCGGGGCACGGAACCCACGTCGCCGGTATCGTCCGCCTGACGGCCCCGCAGGCGCAAATCATGCCCATTCGCGTGCTGGATACCGACGGCCGGGGTTACTCTGCCACCGTCGCTGAAGCCATTCTTTTTGCCCTGGAAAATGGGGCAAATGTCATCAATCTCAGTCTGGGTATGCCTTACGAGTCTCCTCTGCTGCAGGATATCATCGAAGATGCCACGGAAGAAGGGGTGGTGGTGGTGGCCGCTGCCGGAAATTTGAACAGTACGCAGAAGCAGTACCCGGCGGCGACGGAGTGCGTGTTGAGTGTAACGGCCGTTAACCCCAACCGGATCAAAGCCGATTTTGCCAGCTACGGAGACTGGCTGCTGCTGTCTGCGCCGGGCGTGGGCATTTACAGCACCCTGCCCGTAGATGGCTATGGCAGTTGGAGCGGCACTTCGATGGCCGCCCCCTTTGTCGCCGGGCAGGCGGCGCTGCTGCTGGGCCTGAACGCGGGCCTGAATGTGGCGCAGATAGCCGATTTGATGGGGGGAACGGCCGTTGACCTCAATCCCTTCAATCCCAGCTACACCAACCAGCTAGGCGTCGGCCTGATCAACGTCATCGCCAGCCTCAACGCCCTGCAATCGGGCAACATCCCCATCCTGGAACTGCTGGACGAAGACTGCGACGACGATGACAATGACGACGGCGCTGCCCACAACGCTGGTGATTATTTTATGTTTGCCAAAGCGTCCGGCGATGGCGGCTCCTCCGACCCTAAAGTCTACGAACCAGTCTGTGACGGCGCCAACGACAAACAGGCGGATATCAGCGGCAGCAATAGTGATTTTTACGGCCGTTTGCACAGCAACGCCGACCTGGCCATTTCCGGGTCAGATAACCGGTTCCGCAACACCCTTTCGCCCAACTCCGAGCTAACCTACGGCGTCAACGACGGACCCTCATCGGCCTGCCAGTTGCAAGCCGAAAATTCCAACACCTATGCCAGTGGCTACCCCCTCAACATCACCGGCAATGGCAACCCAGGCAGCATCCAGGGGCCTTACCAGATTGGGCCAAAAGGGTGGCCAGGCAACCTGGGCAAGTTCCTGGACGTCAGCGGCATGACCTTTGGCAATAACATCGCCCAGGTTTTGCCGGGCCGCGTCTGTGACCGCGGCTCCTTAACCCACTCCGGCGTCATCGAAATTACCGCCGCCGATAACGGCAAGGTCGTCTGCAACGGCGGCGATCCCATCGTCATCAGCGACTCCGGTCTGGGCACACCGGTCAATCCCTTCCGCGTGACAATGGTGTCGCATGGGCTGATCGAAATCAGCGGCTCCAACCATTATCTGGCCCCAGCCGCCTATAGCGTGCTGGCTTGGACCGACCAGCGATTCAGCAACGAAGCCACCAGCATCAAAATCGCCGGGAGCAATGTCAACGTCATCGAGCGGGCGATCCTCTTCTCGCCGCGCAGCGGGCAGGACGTTTCCGGTTCCAATAATGCGCTTTTGTGTATCCAGATGGTCGGCCAGGGGGCGCTCAAAGCGGCGGGCAGCAACTCGGTTTTGGGGCCGTTCGCCCCCGGCTGCTAACGTCCAGGTTGCCTCAAGTTTGAGAACAGGCGCGCGAGATGACGCTCTCTCGCGCTTTTTTTGTTTTTCCGCTTGGACCTGACAGATTTCCGGAAACCTGTCAGGTCTTACTGGAAAACTGCTGTATTTTCTCCCCATCGGTCGGGCTTATATCTGTTAGCCGCACAAACAGCGGCAGCTACGTTACAACAAAACCCGATCTTGGAGGCAACGCAATGACAGAACAGTTAAACGCTTTCGGGCATTTGCTGATTATTTTGGCCTTTATCATCCTGCTGATTGACATCCGGCGGAACCAGCGCACCCTGCGCCGAACGATACGGCACAGCCGCTGGGTTTACCGGACAATCCTGGCTGTGGCAGTTTTTAGCGGCCTGGCCAATGGCGTCTGGCTGATTTATTTTGCGGCCGATCTGGAGGTGCACACTGCCCTGGGTTGGTCGCTGAGTTCGCTGACCCATCTAAGCATCCTGCTGCTGGTTTTTACTGTGGCGGTGTTGATACGCTCCAAACTGGTGGGCGAGCGCGTGGAGGGCAGGCGCCGCATCCTGGCGATTGGCGCCCATCCCGACGATTTGGAAATCGCCTGCGGTGGCACGCTGGCCCGCCTCTGCGACGAAGGCCATCTGGTGGCCGGCCTGATTCTGACACACGGCAGCCAGGGCGGCGACAGCCTGATTCGCCAGATGGAGGCGCAGAATGGGGCCAGCTTTCTCGGTTTGCACGACTTTACCTTGCTTAACCTGCCGGACACGAATTTGGATTTAGACGGGGTGCGCCAGGCGATTGAAGAGAAGGTGCAAGCCTTCCGCCCGGACATCATCTTCACCCATTCAGAGCATGATCAACATCAGGACCACCAGATCATCCACCAGGCGACGCTGCAAGCAGGGCGGCGGGTGAATACGATTCTTTGCTATGAAAGCCCTTCAACGACGCTGGACTTCAAGCCCAGCCTGTTTATTGAGATTGGTGATTACGTAGATGTGAAGATTGAGAGTATCCGCGAACACCAGAACCAGGCGCGTAAGGCGTACATGGACGCCGCTCTGGTGCGTTCCCAGGCGCGGGTGCGCGGCGAACAGACCAAGACCCATTATGCCGAGGGCTTTGAAGTGCGCCGCGCCCTGATGATGGAAGGAGGAATCTTATGAGAGTGCTGGTAACTGGCGTTGGTGGCCCGGCCGGCCGCCACGTGAGCCAATTGTTATGTCAGGGCGGGCACAAGGTGATTGGCGTGGACATGCAGTTGGTGACGCTGTCGGGATTGGCCGCCTTCTACCAGGCCCCGCCGGCGCGTGACCCGACGTATGTGGATTGGTTGGCGCAAACGGCCGTTACCGCCGACCTCATCATCCCTACCGTGCAGGAAGAGCTGACCATCATCGCCGCCGCCCAGGATAAGCTGCCCTGCCCCGTTCTCATTGCTCCGGCCCTGCCTGTATCTGTCGCCCACGACAAATACCAGACAGCGCAAGCTCTGGCTGTTAGCGGCGTGCCCGTACCTGAATTTGTCCGTCCGGCTGACCTGCATTCGGCCGCCGACGTGGCAACAATGGTTGGTTGGCCTTGCCTGAGCAAACCGCGCGTCGGGCGCGGCGGGCGCGGCGTGACGGTCTACGACAGCCCGGCGGATTTCCCGGCTCTGGCGGCTTTGGATGAAGATTACATTGTGCAAGCATTTGCCCCCGGCGCGGAATACGCCGTCAATCTCTATGTGAATGGGGTGGCGACAGTGGTGGTTGTCCTGGAAAAGACGGCTTTACGTGAAGGGCGCACTGGCAATGCTGCCCGGGTGCGCCGGGTGGACGCGCCAGATGTGGCGGTAACGGCCGTTGCCGCCGCCCGCGCCCTGGGATTGACTGGCCCACTGGACATAGACATCCGCCGCCGCGCCGATGGTTGCCCCCTGGTGCTGGAAATCAACGCCCGCTTTGGGGCCAACATCGCCCACGCACCGGAAGTTCTGGCGATTGCTCTGGCGTAATCCGTATTCCGTGTTCCGTATTCCGTGAACTGTCACAGACGGGTTACGGACTACGGGTTACGGTTTACGAACAAGGCTCTTCTATGCTTACACTCATCCAATTCACCTACCTGCTGCTTAGTCTGTTAGCCCTCATTGTCGGCTGGCACATGCTGCTGTTCTTCCCGTTGTCGCTGCTGCATCAATACCGGCAACGGCGGCCAGCGGAAACGGAACAGGAACGGCCGTCTGTCTCCATCATCGTACCCGCCTACAACGAAGCAAAGGTCATCGGCAACTGCGTTCGCTCCATCTTGCGCTCCGACTACGACTGTTACGAAGTCATCCTGGTCAACGATGGTTCCAGCGACGACACCCTGGCTCAGATGCAGCAGTTCGCTGCCCAGCCGCGCGTGCGTGTGATTGACAAGCCCAACGGCGGCAAGGCGTCGGCGCTGAACGCCGGCATCCGCCAGGCGCACGGCGACGTTCTCTTCTTTGTTGACGCCGACGGCATTTTCCGCCGCGACACCATTCGCCAGATGGTGATGGGTTTCAACAGCCCGGCCGTTGGCGCCGTCTGCGGCACAGACTGCCCGGTGAACCTGGACCGCTTACAGACGCGCCTGATGGTAGTGCAAACCCATGTTACCACCGGCATGGTGCGCCGCGCCCTGGCAGCGATCAACTGCCTGCCCATTGTCTCTGGCAACATCGGCGCGTTTCGCCGCGACGTGTTAGAGCAGATCGGTTACTTTCGCCACGGTTTCATTGGCGAAGACCTGGAGCTGACCTGGCGGGTCCATCGCGCCGGTTATCGGGTAGCCTTCCAGCCGGAGGCGGTGGTTTATGCTGAATTGCCCTCGACGGTGAAGGCTTTGTGGAAACAGCGGGTGCGTTGGGGTCGAGGGCTGCTGCAAACGGCCGTTCTCCACCGTGATATGTTCTTCAAACCTCACTATGGTCTGATGGCTCTCTACCTGCCGCTCAATGTTCTCAGCCTGACTCTTATCCCCATCCTGCAACTGCTTTTGCTCTGCCTGCTGTTCACTCTGCTGGCTTCAGGGGCCAGCCCGCTCGAAGATGGTTTCCTCAGCTTCTTGGGCTGGCTGGGCTTTGCCGCAACCAGTTTTACCACCGCCTTTGCCATCGCCTTAAACCGCGCCTGGACCGACCTGAGATACATCTACGTGCTGCCTTTGTGGATACCCTACGCCTTCTTTCTCAATTTCGTCATGCTCTGGGCGTTTGTCCTGGAACTGCGCGGCGTAGAGGCAAAGTGGAACAAGCTGGAGCGCACCGGCGTGATTAGCCGCCGGGATACAGCGCTTTGAGGCATTGATGACAAAAAACACCAGGGAATGGATTCCCTGGCTAAAACAGGAAGTATGCTGACGCACACTCTGGTAAGGAACCCTTATGAATTCTCCGTTTTTATCGAATATGAGCCATGCGTTTGGTTTTTTTATACTGTTGGCTGTTTTGGGATTGCTGACGGGGTGTCGGGAAACGGCCGTTTCCCAGCCTACCACCAACGAGATAACGCTTGAAGCGTTGTTAGACGATGCAGCCAACCAGCCAGTCGCCAAAGAGCTGCGCGAGGAAGATTTACCCGGTCGTCTGGCAGAATCGGGAGCGAACGAGGACGATTTGGAAAATCGTCCTACAGAGGCGGTGCGGCTGCCCGTCATCCCGACGCCGACGCCGACGCCAGCGCCCATTCGCGCCATCGGCGTCAATTACGCCCATGTTTCTGCCAGTCGCAGCGAGGTCCCCGCCCTGCAAGCCTACGCCGCGGCCGTTGGCGTCAACATGGTCGGGCTGAACGCCGGGCGGCCCGATTGGGCCTACTTCCGCTGGCAAGAACATCCAGAATACTGGTCCAGCGCCGTGCGCAGCAGCAGCATTGATTTCCTGGCCGAGGACACCCTGAATTTCCGCACCGGAGGTCTAGCCAACGTCCACATCAACGCTATGATAGACATCTACGCACCCAACTACATCGCCGCCCACCCGGAAACGGCGGCCATCAGCTATTGGGGCGAAGCCAGCCCGCTGCTGGTCAGCACGGCCGCTCTCGCGTCTGGCCCCTTCCACGATTTGGTCCTGGAAATGATCGCCGCCATAGCCGCCAACTACCCGGTGGACTCCATCTCCATCACCGAACTCTCTTACCGCATTTACGGCTACGGGCCGGATGATCTGGCGCTCTACCGCGCCCATACCGGCCGCGACGATTGGCCGCGCAGCCGAAACGGCGTCATCCTGTTCGAGCATCCTTCGATTGGCGAATGGCGCTCGGCGGCGCTGGCCGGTTTTCTGGCCAAGGCGGCGGCCATTGCCCAGGCCCACGGCAAAGAACTGTTCTTCGACGTTGAAGTGAGTTGGGGCGATCTGGCGAATGAGGGGGGTGAGTACGGCCACGATTATGCCACGCTGCTAACGGCCGTTAACCGCATCATCGTCTGGGGCTACACCGATCTGGCCGGGTATCCGCCCGCATACGCCGGGGAGATTGCCACCTACCTGGCAGAACGTTACCAGCCAGAGCAGATCATCCTATCGGTAGGGTTATGGGGGCCAAATGGCACGGTGATGGCAGCAGAGGAGATGGCAACGGCCGTTGCCGCCATCCAAACCAGCGCCATCCCCCACGTCTGGATCACCCCCACCTCCCTGCTGACCGCTGACCATTGGGAAAAGTTGCTTCCTGCGGCGCACGATTAAGTTTGCACCCTTTTGCCCACTTTCTTGTTACCTATGTAGGAGAACGTTATGCATGACTTAAGCGACGCGGAATTAGTGGAACGCGCCCAATATGGCGACCTGGAGGCCGTTGGTCTGTTGTATGACCGGCATCGCACGCCTATTTTTCGGTATGTGCGCGCCCGCATCTACGACACTCACCTGGCCCAAGACCTGACGGGCGAGGTCTTTTTGCAGATGGTGGCCCACCTGGAAGATTACCAGATAACGGCCGTACCCTTTTCCGCCTGGCTGTACCGCATCGCCCACAACCACATCGTCAACTACATCGGCCGCAAGGAAAACCAATACCAGCACGTATCGTTGTTTGAGGCGGGCAACCTCAATCAAAGAGAGGCAAACCCGGCGCGCCTGGTAGAACGGCAGTTGACCCTGGAAGCGGTGCAGCAGGCGTTGGAGCGCATTGACGAAACACAGCGCGAGATCATCATCTTGCGCTTCTGGCTCGGCTACTCCCTCAAGGAAGTAGCCACCATGCTCGATAAAACGGTAGCGGCCGTGAAATCGCACCAACATCGCGGCTTACTCGCCCTGGAAATGGTAATGAAATGATGAGTGAAAACGGAACAACACACAAAATGGATGCCGAAGAGGTATTACAGCAAAAGTTAACGCAGCTAGAGTTAGGCTACCCGCTGGACGAGACGCTGGCGGATGCGCCGGAGCAAGAAGCGCGGCTGTTGCAGTTGGCAGTGGCGCTGCAAGCGACCCCCTTCCCGGCCGAAGACGAAGCGATGGCCGCGGAGCAGCGCGCCCGGCTGCTGCGGGTAACCAAAGGGTTGGCCCTGAAACCAATACCCGTCGCTGAGCCAACCGCAGCAACTCCGGCGGCCGGCGCGGCCTTTGTCCTCTTGCTGGATCGGCTGCGCGCCGGGATGGACGGGCTGCTCCAGCGGCGCGAATTGGCGGTTGGACTGTCGGCGGCGCTGGTCGTCGTGGTGGCAATCCTGGCTGTGGGCCTGTTCCGCTGGCAAGATAGCCGTCAGGCGGGCATGGCTGCCCAGGATGAGTCGTCGGCGCTGGTAGATGCAGGCCCAGAAAGAGATAGTGCGCCCAGCGTTGGCCCGGAAGCGGGCGAGACAGCCACAGGGGAGGAAACGGCCGCAGCCAACCCCACCGCCGATGAACCCATCGCTGCCCTCCCAGACGCCACCGCCGGGCACAGCATCTTCCTGCCGGTGACGACCAATCCACTGGTGACAAATGCGCAAACGGCCGTTCTGGAAACCATCCACGGCCTCGTCGAGCGGCAAAACGAGGATGGCAGTTGGACGGTCGTGCCGCGCCTCAGTTCGCTGACCGCCGGGCAGCGCATCCGCACCGGCTCACTTTCCCAGGCCAGCCTCACCTTTTACGACGGCAGCCAGGCCACCCTCAGCGCCAACAGCGAGCTGACCATCGAGCAGTTAAATGCCCTGCGCGCCGAAGAAGGGCTGCGGACCATCGTTCTGACCCAACACCTCGGCGAAAGTGACCACTATGTGCAGTTCCGCAGCGATGGCGGCTCCCGCTACGAGGTGAACACCCCGGCCGGCTCCGGCATCGCCCGCGGCACCCAATTCCGCGTCCTGGTAACGCCTGAGCTGCAAGCCCAATTCGCCGTCAGCGAAGGCAAAGTGGACGTGACCGGTTTGAATCAGACAGTCTCTGTGGTGGCCGGGCAGACAACGGCCGTTCTCGCCGGCAGCCCGCCCCAACCGCCTGCCTTCCGCATTTATGGTGAAGGCGAAGTCAGCCAGATTGGCCCGGTCTGGACTATCGCCGGGCAGACCTTCGAGACCAACGACCGCACCCGCATCATTGGCGCCCCCCAGGTGGGCGACCTGGTGCGCGTCGAAGGGCGGCTGTTAGACGACGGCCGTCGTCTGGCCGACCGCATCACCCTGCTGCGGCGCGCCGTTGCCAACCGCTTCACGCTCAGCGGCGCCGTCGAGTCTATCGCCGCAACCGTCTGGGCGGTGGCCGGGCAGACCATCCTGGTAGACGCCAATACGCGCCTGGACGACGACATCGTCATCGGTAACCGGGTGCGGGTGCAAGGCGTCATTTTGGCCGGGGGCACGCTGCGCGCCGAACGCATCGAACGATTGGATGACCTGGGACACCCCTTCCGCTTCACCGGTCTGGTAGAGATGATCGGCCGGGACGCCTGGACTATTTCTGGGGTGACCATTGCCGTTAACGCGGCAACGGCCGTTGACAATGGCCTGGTAATCGGCGATCTGGTAGAGGTGCGCGGCCGGATTCTGGACGACGGGACCTGGCTGGCGCGCCGCATCACGCGGGCCAGCGATGACCTGCCGGAGTTTTCCTTCAGCGGCCGGGTGCAGGCTATAGACCCCTGGCAGGTAGCCGGCGTCACCTTTGAGACGCGGGAATGGACGGCCGTTGATCCCAGCATCAGCATCGGCGACCGGGTGCGGGTACACGGCGTCATCCTGGCCGACGGAACCTGGGTGGCTTCCAGCATCCAGCGCCTCGGCGGTGATGATGATGACGACGATTACGACAGCATCATCCTGGTCGGCATCGTCAGCAGCATCAACCCCTGGGTGGTCAATGGTCTGCAACTGTTTCTCACTGATAGTTCGCGCATCCTGGGCGACATTCGCGTCGGCGACCTGGTGCTGGTGCGCCTGCGGCTGGCAGCCGATGGCACGTGGCAGGTGGTGAGCATACGGCCGTTCACGCCGCGCTTTGGCCTGGGCTGCCTGGTCATCAACACCATCGTCCTGGGCGTGCAGCCCAACCAGCTTACCCTGCAACACTGGCCCACCCTCAGCCTGGACGACGACGATTTCGACGATCTGGGTGATATCGCCTTGAACAGCGTCATCACCTTGCCGCTCTGTTTCAGCTTTGACGGCGTCATTGTCATCATCGCTCCCATCATTATCATCTACCCACCGATCGTCATTATTATGCCGCCTGCGCCACCGCAGCCGCCACAACCGCCGCCCAGAGGCAACAACAACGGCAACAACAACCGCAACAACAATGGCTAGATGGGCTAGATTGGACCAATCTTGAAGATTGGTCCAATCTACTTTCATACCCAACCATGACAAACCTGACCACCTGGATAACTCACAAAGAACGCGAGAGCGCAGCAGTAAAGCAAACGGCCGTTCTCCCCTGGTCTGCTCGTTTGCTCGTGGCGCTCATTGCCGGAGACGTCCTCTTTCTGCTGGCCCATTTCTTACTCGTCTTCACGCCCCTGTTGACCAGCGGCAGCTTTTATCTGGACGTGGATGGCGGTTATCCCGAATGGGTTCAATACCTGAAATTCGGCAGCCTGGCGGCGCTGATGGCGCTGCTGTTCCGGCGGCAGCGCGCGCCGTTGTATCTTTTTTGGCTGGCGCTGTTTGCCTATCTGCTGCTGGATGACGCCCTGCGTTTGCATGAAGTAGCGGGCTTGTGGCTGGCGGAAACGGCCGTTTTGCCCCCCCTCCTCACATTACGTCCCCAAGACCTGGGCGAATTGGGTTTCTCCGCCGTGATAGGTCTGGCTTTGCTCACGGCGCTCGTGCTGACCTACCAGTTCAGCCGTCCTCAGGCGCGGCGCTTTTCCCAGGGGCTGCTGCTGGCGCTGGCGGCGCTGGCCTTTTTTGGCGTCGCCGCCGATATGGTGCAGGTGATGGTTTTACCCTGGCTGCGGCCATACCCCTTCCTGCGCGAACTGTTTGTGGCCGTCGAAGAGGGCGGGGAAATGATGACGGTGAGCGTCATGGTCTGGCTGGCTTACCGGCGGGCAGAGCGGATACATGGCTGGACGGCCGTTCAGATCAGCGCCTGGGTGCGGGAAACGGCCGTGGCGCTGGGGTTGTTGGGGGTGGTAACGGCCGTTTTCGCCCTGATTCAATGGGGCACGCCCGCTCTGGTAGGCAACGATGGTTATTACCACGCCAAAATGGCCTACCTGCTGCGCCAGGGCGGCCTGGTCGCTGCCCAACCTCATCTGCCCCTGACCGTCCTCGGCGGCGACAACTTTTACAACCACCATATGCTCTATCACCTCTACCTGGCCCTCTTCGCCCAGACAGACCCGGCGCTGGACGGCGGCCTGGCGCTGACGCAGCAGGTAAAAGTCGCCACGACCCTGCTGGCCGCCCTACCCTTTATGGCCGTTTGGTGGCTGCTGCGCGGGCAAGGGGTGCGGCGGCCTATCTTGTGGACGTTGGGACTGTTTGCTCTGTCGGAGCCGTTCCTTTACCGCCTGAGTATGCCCCGCGCCCAGTCCGCCTCATTGTTGGTGTTGGTGTTGGGGCTGCATTGGCTGCTGCACGGCCGTTACCGCCGGCTGCTGCCGTTGGGCGTGGTCTACGTCTGGCTCTACGACGCCTTTCCGCTGCTGCTGGTGATGGCGGGCATCTATTTTACGGTCGTGTTCCTGACAGAGCGGCGGCTGGTCTGGCCGGCGCTGCTCTACCCGGCGGCGGGCATTGCCCTGGGCCTCATCGTCAACCCCTATTTCCCGCAAAACATCACCTTCATCGGCCACCATTTGCTGGCTAAATTGGGTGGCAGCGGGGCTGTCCGGGTGGGCATTGAATGGTATCCATATGACACCGGGGCGCTGCTGCAAAACTCTGGTCTGGCGCTGGCGCTCTGGCTGGGGACACTGCTGTGGTGGATGATATTCCGTAAGCCGTATTCCGTGTTCCGTAGGTCGTCGTTGGCAGACACGGACAACGACTCACGGACAACGACTCACGGCTTACGGCTTACGGCTCACGGCTCACGCAACCTGCTCACCCTATTTCTCCTCACGGCCGTTTTCGCCCTCATGCTCTTCCGCGCCCGCCGTTTCATCGAATACTTCCCCGCTTTTGCCCTCATCTTCGCGGCGCTGAGCTTGGGAATGGGACACGGATCCACACAGACCTGGGGTGAGCCTGGTCGAGCCATGAACACGGAATACAATCCGCGTTTATCTGCGTTCATCCGCGTCCTATTAAAACCGATTTTGGTGGTCTGTCTGGTTTTGCTGGTTTTGCTCAATGTGCGGGCAGCGCGAACGGCCGTTGCCGATTCTTACCCCGCCGATCAATACACCTCGGCTGCCCTCTGGCTGCGCGCCTACAGCGAACCGGGCAGTATGATCTGGCATACCGATTGGGACGATTTTCCCCGCCTCTTCTTCTACAACAGCGACGCCCGCTACACGGTGGGGCTGGACCCCACCTTCATGGCGCGCCACGACCCCGTTTTGTTCGATGAATGGGTACAACTGACACGCGGCCAAGCGGCCCACCCCGGCGCAGCCATCGGCGAACGCTTCGCCGCCGCCTACGTCTTCTCCGACCTGGAACATGAGGCGTTCTTACAACAGGCAGCCGCCGACCCTGATTTGCGTGAGATTTATCGCGATCAGTACGCCGTCATTTTTGTGGTGGAAATGCCAGAGGGAGTTGAACGATGAGAAAAACATCTGTGCTTTTCACGCCAGATTTCTGAGATGATCAGGTGGTATCTTCCCAGTAACTTGGGATGGCTCGGGTCGGTCTCCTGACTGTGCCACAACGGGCACGGTCAGGAGAGCCGCCTTTCGGGACTGAGAAGTTACCACAAACCAGTTTCGCTGAGGGTTCAGGCGGGCCAGATTTTGCGCCCGCCGCCGGGCGGCACAATCGCGGCAATTTGCGCCAATTCGACGGCCGTTAGTGGCGGCAGCAGACCGGCCTGCACGTTGTCGCGCATCTGTTGGGTGTTTTTTGCGCCGGGAATAACGGTGGTCACGGCCGGGTGCGCCAGGGTGAATTGCAGCGCTAACTGCGCCAGAGTACGGCCGTTCGCCAACGGTTCCAGTTGGGCAACCTTCGCCAGATCATCCAGAAAAACAGCGTTTTCCTCCGGGGTTTCATGCCAACGGCGGCGGAAATCCCCTTCCGGGAAGCGTGACTGCGCGTTGTACTTACCGGCCAGAATACCCATCGCCAGCGCGCCGCGCACGATCACACCGATGTTGTGCGCCTGACAGTAAGACAGAATATCCGCTTCCGCGGTGCGGTTGAGGATGCTGTAATCCACTTGCAGCACAGCGCAGCCGTCATCGGCGTTGAAGGCTTGCAGGTAACCAAAATCGCTGGTGCTGACGCCATAGGCGCGCACTTTACCATCTCGCTGCAGCCGCTGAAAACCGGCCAAAAAGATTTCCATGTTCGGCTCGCGGAAGTCAATGTGGCTCTGGATGACATCCACGTAATCGGTTTGTAGGCGGCGCAGATTGCTCTCCACACCGGCGATCAGCTTTTCCACTGTGTCGTAGGCCGATTGGCGCGCTTCGCCGTCGAAGCCGCGCCAGCCGATTTTGGTGGCTACGATGAAGCTGTCGCGCCGCCCCTGCATCGCCTGACCCAGCAGTTCTTCGCTGTGGCCGCTGCCGTAAACGTCGGCTGTATCAAAGAAGGTGACGCCGCTGTCCAGGGCGAAGTCTATGGCGTCGAATATTTCCTGGTCGTCGGTCGCGCCCCACTGGTCACCGCCGGCGGCCCACAGGCCCATGCCAATTTCGGTGACAGAGAGGCCGCTTTTGCCCAACGGCCGTTCCTGTAAAGATGGATTGTTCATGTAATTATCTCCTCGATCACGCCCACCACGAAGCAGGCGTCAATCAGCATGATAGGTTAAAGAAAAACGCGCACCAATTGGATTTGCTGGTCGCGGTTTAATATGTGTTGGCTTGTGGCCGGGTCCAGACAGCAGCCGGGCAGGGAGATGATACGGCCGTCATCCATCACCACCTCAATCGCCGTCCCTGCGCCACGGGTATAGACAATGGGCGTCTGGCAGAAAGTGAACGCCAGCGAGTTGGTGGGCAGGGGCAGCGTTTGTGGCTGCCCGGCCACGTCCACATAGTTGAAATTGCCCGGTTCGCTTAAAAACTCGTCCGGCCGCAGCAGCGTCGGCGCAAAATGAAGCGCGCCATTCTGCACGAAAACGCCCAACTCGCCCCAGCGCGTGAGAATTTCTTCCTTCACCTGGCCGGTCATGCCTGGCTGCTGCGCGCCCCGTCCCATTGGCGTATGCGAGTAGGGGTCGGTGGGGAATGCGCCGTAGGTGGCGGGCGTTTTGTTGTAACCCAGCCCGGCGCGAATGTCGTGATAGGCAGCGGCGAGGGCCTGAGCAACGGCCGTTGCCGCTCCCTCAGCCAACACCACCTGCTGATAACATTCTTGCGCCGCCAGCAGCAGCTTGGAGACCATGTGCCAGTAGATGCTGCCCAACCCTTCGTAAGCAAAAAACGTGCCAGAACGTCCGGTAAAGGCGCGATGGTTGAAGGTCGCCTCAAACAGATCAAGCAGGAAGGCGCGTTCGGCGGCGGCCAACTGGGCATAGGCGGCTTCCTGGGCCAAACCATCCAGGGTTCGTGCCACGTCATTGGCATTACGGAAACGGCCGTTAAAATGAAATACACCTGCCTCATCCCGCACCAGCAAACGGCCGTCGCCGGCCGCCACCAGCGCCGCCACCAACTCTGAGCCAGCCACCTGACCGGCAGCGACGTTGTTTTTCTGACGGAAACCAGGCAGTTTGCGGTTGGGATAAAGCATGTAGGTGTGTTGGTCGGCGCGGTACAGGTCGCTGTGGCGCAGGCTGTGCAGCAGCGCGGCGGCTTCGTCTGGGGCCAGCAGCCCGGCAGACAGAACAGCGACCTGCCCTTCCAACATCAGGTAGAGGTTTTCTATGGCCGCGCTTTGCCCATCATCCAGGCGCAGGATGTTATAGGTGTGGTAGAGGCCGTCGGGACGGCGGTTGGCGCGCAGGGTATGTTCGATGTAGTTTTGCGCCAGCGCCAGGAAGCCGTGCAGGTCGGAGCGGCTGATGGCGGTTTGGGCGGTGGGCAGGCCGTTTTGGTAGATGGTGGCGCGGTAGGCGGTGGCCGCCGCGCCCAACGCATCCATCAGCGCCCGCCGCGTTTTGTCCTCGAAGCCGGTGTCCAGGTAGGGTTGATGGGCAGTCAGGGTGGCTTGCACCGCCGCGAACAGGTCGGCAACGGCCGTATTCACCACAAACGCTTCGTCAGCGCCGCCAACCAACCGCGCCTGCCAAAAGGCGATAAAGCGGCGCAGATAAGCGGCCGTCACCACCGACAGCCCTTTGCCCACCAGGGCGTTGTTGGCGTCGTTCCATTCGGGGCGCTGGGTATTCATCCAGATGCCGCCGTCGGGGACCAGATTGGTGAGTTTAGCCAGCAGCAAAGTCAGCAATTTTTCGCTGAGGGTGACGTGGATGACCTGCCCGGCGGAATCGCGGTGCAGACGGCCGTCTGTGCCCAGGTGGGTGACGGCCGTTTCTATCGCCTGCTCCTGCGCCCAATCAAACGCAATGGTGTTGTACCAATCGGTCAGCATCTCCGTATAGGGCTTAAGGCGGTAAGGGACGTTGGCGTAAGCAAAAATAGGACGGTGGTCAAGACGCGCTAATACGCCGGGGTCGGTTTGTTCAGCAATTTCCAGCAGCTTTTGCAAATAGATGATCTGGTGGTCGCTCCAATAGCCGATGTTGGCCCAGGGGTTGTTTGGCTCCGGGATTTCCCACTCCAGGCCGTCACGAGTGACGCGGTATGGGTTGTAACCATCGGCGGTGGTGGCATTAAGGAATTTGGCGATCATGCCCGGCGCATAACCAGGAAAAGCCAGCGCCAGCGGCTCCCAATTTTGGAAAATATCGCGCCAGTTGCCCTGATAGTCGAGGCGCGGCGAGCCGTCTGGCTGTTTCAGGTTGATAGAGAACTGGTTCCACGGGCGGCTGGGGTCGCCATGGCGGCGGCTAAAGGTGAGCGGCAGATATTCGTAGCACAGGCGGATCAGGTCGGGGTTGTCGGCGGCGGCGGCCCGTTCATACAAATCACCGCTGGGTAACTGGGTGGGCAGCGCGGCGAACCAATCGGCCTGCCTGCCCAGCAGCGGGCGGTGACGTGTCTGAATAAAGTCGAGCAGGTCGCTCCGGTCTACCTGATAACCAGCGGCAAAGATGCCGCCGCGCATGATGTTAAACATGACGTTGGCAAAATGGTGGGCGGTGGTCGTAGGTTGGGCGGATATCTGTAAGCCATCGGCGGCGGCGACGTAGCGAACAAGATTTGCTGTGTTCTGGTCTATGTCGGTCTCAATTTGTTGTTCGATGCTCTGCCGATCTTGCCCCAACAAGCCGGCCAGCCGGGTGACGGCCGTGCTGTCTTGATTCACGTCGGCGATGATGTGCCAGCGGTGGTTTTGGCCCGGTGGCAGGGTAAGGGCGACGTTGACGAAATAAGCGCCCGCTTTGCCACAGATGTCTTGTTCGGGGGTGAGGGGACGGCCGTCGCCAAACGCCGCCACCTGCTCCGTACAAAGTAAATGAATGGGATTGTCTAATCCTACCTGCCAGGCGACAGTCGCCATGAGCGATTCGCTCGGCTCTGCCTGGTCGGTGAGGGTGGCGCTGAGGGCGAAGATGCCCAGGCCGGTGGCCGCGTCTAGTTCGCTGCGCTTATAGGCGTGCAGCAGGCTGCTCATGGTCGTCTGCAAGGCGTTGGTGGCGCCGTAGGGCAGCAAATTGTGCAGGCCGTCGAGCAGCTCAATCTGGCAGGATTGGTCGCTGTTATTCTCCAGCCAACAGGTGCGAATGAAACCAAAGCGGTCGCCTGTGCGCCAGCCACGCGCAGCGTCAGCCCTAAATCGTGGTTGATTTCGGCAAAGACGAGTTTGTTACCGGGGATGTTTTTGTACAGATGGCGTTCGCACCGATAAAGCGCGGCGTATTGGTTGGAAAAGGGGCGCCAGAGATGGGAACGGCCGTTGCGTTCCACCCGCAGCACCGTTTTGCTGCCGGTCTGTTCGTGATGGGCGGTGATTTTGTCTTCTGTTTCGTAGGGGAAGAGGGCGGAGTCGGCGTTGGTCCGGCCAGCCGTCAGGCCGCCCGTGCTGCTAATGAACAGCCAATGGTCCGCGCCGCTGACCAGACTCATGAAAAAGGGGGGCATCTGGTCGTAATGGGCAATGCGATAATAGGTCTCGCCCAGGAGATGGACAAACTCGCCGGTGGGCTGGGCGTCATTGGTCGAAAGGGGTGTACGGCCGAGGTAGAGGGTGTGATTTTTCATGGGTTATTTGCGGTTGTGGTCATGGCTTATGAGCCATGGGTCATAGGTGGCGCGTGGACGATCTGCGGTTCGCGGCCAATGTTTTCCTTGATGTCAATTTCGCCGCTGTACGGCCGACCGATCTAGCCAAAATTATACCCCAACACCCATAAGACCGCCCAGATACTCTGGCGGCGGCAATCCTCAATTTAACAAGAGACATCATGAGTGAGCTGCACCCACCCATGAAGCCTTCTGTGTTGGCTGCCTCTGGCATCGTAAAGTGGGCCGATTTGTGGCACAATCAGACTATGATCGCCGGAATCCGCAAGTCAGGGCCAGGGGGAGCAAACGCAAGCGACGTCAAGCTGCAAATGCATCAGCGACGGCCGTTGCTGTGGCTGGCAGTTTTGCTGATAACGGCCGTTTTCCTGCCTGATCGCGCCTGGAACACCCTGTTGGTCGGCTTTGGTGGTCTGTTCCTGGCCGCTTACGGCTGGACCTATTTTCTGATCCACGGGCTGCACGCCAGCCGCAAGCTCCGCTTTGGTTGGGTGGCTGTGGGCGACCGGCTGAGCGAACAGTTTGAATTGGTCAACGACAGCCCCATCCCGGCGCTGTGGGTCGAAGTGATAGACCAGTCCAATGTGCCCGGTTACAACGCGGCTGTGGTGCAAAGCCTCAGCATCGGCAGCCACATTCATTGGCGACAGTCGGCCATCTGCACGCGGCGTGGGCAGTTCACCCTGGGGCCGTGGGCGCTGCGCACCGGCGACCCGTTTGGCATCTTTTCGGCCACGCGCACTTACCCGGCCAGCGACGAAATCATCATCCACCCACCTATCCACAGCACGCTGCCCATCCCCCTGCCTTCTGGACAAAGCAGCGGGCGCGCCCACGCCCGCGAACGGGCGCAGCAGGCGACGATCAACGCCGCCGGCGCGCGCGCTTATCAGCCCGGCGACCCATTCCGCTGGATCCATTGGCGCGTCAGCGCCCACCGCGACGAGCTGTTTGTGCGGGAATTTGACCTGGACGCGGCCGGCGATTTGTGGCTGATGTTGGACATGCAAACGGCCGTGCAGTTAAACAACGCGGCTTTAGGGACCGAAGAACACGCTGTGCTGCTGGCTGCCGCCATCAGTGCGCGGGTGCTGCAAAACAACCGGGGCGTGGGCCTGGCAGCTTACGGTCGGACGCCGCAGGTGGCCCCACCCGCCAGGGGGAAGGCCAGCAGTGGCGGCTGCTGCGGGCGCTGGCCCTGGTGAGTGCCGATGGCCTGGTGGACGTGGGCGTGGGCTTGCGCGATCTGGCAAATCTGGCGCAGCGGGGCAGCACGGCCGTCATCATTACCGCCAACGGTTCAGCCGACTGGCTGCCGCAGTTAATGCACCTGACGCGCCTGGGCATCCAACCCATCGTCATTTTGCTGGATAGGGCCAGCTTCGGCGGCGAGGGAAACAGCGAAGGGCTGCGCGTCGCTATCCGGCAGTTGGGGTTTGCCGTTTACGTCGTGCGCCAGGGCGAAATCGGCGAACCGCTGGAACAGCATGAACGGCGCGGCTTTTGGGATTTTCGGGTTACGCCGCATGGGCGGACCATCGTCGTTCATAGCCCTTTTGAAAAGGTGTAGGTTTTGGGTAATCGGTAATCGGTAATCCGTAATCCGTAAGCCGTAGGCCGTTTCTGACCATGATAGCGCAGCTTACAGTTTGGGCCTGGAATCGGTTTCGCCCGCGGGAGGGCTGGTTGGCGCTGGCAGTGGCGGTGGCGCTGGTAGCCTGCGTGGCCGGGGCCATCCTGGAAGTGAACTGGACGCCAGAAGCAAACGTGGTAGGGGTAACGGCCGTGTTTGGTCTGCTGATGGGGCTGCTGCTGGCTAAACGCCCTACCAGCCCGCGCCTGGCCTGGACATTACTCACGCTTTATGGCCTGCTAATTAGCGGCATCGTTTTGGCGAATTTATGGCCGCCTACGGCCGTTTTACGCGCCGGTTGGTGGGCGACGGCCGATTATTGGCGACAAAGCAGCGCACTCTTTGTGGACCGGGCAGCCAGTTGGGTCGTCGCCATTTTTCAGGGCAACCCCAGTCAGGAAACCGTCGTTTTTGCTCTAGGTTTGGCGTTGGCCGCCTGGTTCCTGGTCGCTTACGCCACCTGGACTATCTTTCGCCAGCGACGGCCGCTGCCCGGTCTGGCATCACTCGGCGTCGCCCTGGCCGTTAATAACTACTTTGGCCTGGCGGAGTTGTGGTGGTTGGCTGTTTTTGTTGGGCTGGCCGCGCTGCTGGCTGCTCTGGTTCACTTTGCCACCCTGGAAGAAGAATGGCAGCGCGCCGGCATAGATTATTCCGCCGAAATTCGCCTTGAACTGATCATCGTTGGCGGCGGGACCGCCCTATGCCTGCTGATGTTATCTATGATTCTGCCCACCTTCAGCCTGAGCAAACTGGCGGCAGCTTTGCAAAACCATCCCCTGGTAGTAGAAACCGAAAAGACACTGGGGCAGGTTTTTGCCGGCGTAGAGCAGCCGCGCCAGGCAGGGCTTAGTCCGGGTAGACCGGGCGGCAGCGGCCTGCTGCCGCGCAATTACCTGCTGGGCAACCCACCTGAATTGGCCGACCAGGTGGTGATGACGGCGGCGCTGGAAATCGCCGCTCCAGATGGGCAATGGCTGCCAGCCACGGCCGCTGTGTTGGCTGGCGCTCATTGGCGGGGGTTGAGTTACAACGTGTACACCGGGCGCGGTTGGGCGTTGTCCGAAGAGCGCGAAGAGCCGGTTCCCACCGGGCAAACCATCGCCCTGCCAGACGCCGCCGGGCAAACGCACTTGCGGCAAACAATCGCCTGGCGGCAAGATGAACGGCTGATCCGCTATACAGTCGGCCTGCCCCTGACATTCGACCACGACGTGGTGGTGCAGTGGCGTGGGCTGGCGGATTTGTCGCGCGTCCAGGGCAAACCGGCCGAATACCAGGCCATGTCACGCCTGACGACGGCTGGAGCGGCCGCTTTACGGGCAACGGCCGTTGCCGACACGCCCTCCCTCATCCTTGCCCGCTACACACAGCTGCCCGGCAATTTGCCAGAGCGCATCCCCGCCCTGGCCCAAGAAATCGTCGGCGGCCTGGACAATCCGTATGATCAGGCGCGGGCGCTGGAGCAGTTTTTGCGCCAGTATCCCTACTCGCTGGATGTGGAACCGCCGCCGCCAGACCAGGACCCGGTGGATTATTTTTTGTTCGATTTGCAGCGCGGCTACTGTGATTATTACGCTTCGGCCATGGCGGTTATGGCGCGCAGCCTGGGCTTGCCGGCGCGCATCGCTGTGGGCTATCTGGCCCAGCCGCCGGACGAAACCGGCGTGCAGCACATCCGGCAGGCGGACGGCCATTCCTGGCCGGAGATATATTTTGCCGGATACGGCTGGGTGGAGTTTGAGCCGACGGCCGCTTTTGCCAGCCCTCATGATGCGGCACGGCCGTTCTTCACCGCGGAACCTACCTTCGACGATGTGTTGGCTGTGCCGCCGACGGCTTTGCCGCTGCGCCAACCAGCTCCCCGCCCAATTTCCTGGGCTGTCATTGCCGGAGGGCTGGGGCTGGTGGCTTTGCTGGTCGGAGCAGGCGTGTGGCTCTGGCGGCGGCCAACAAACGAGAAAATGGAGGATGGGGTCGTGTGGGTGTACGGCCGTTTGCAGCGGCAGGCAGAACGATTGGACCAACCGGCGCAGTCCGGCCAGACGCCGATGGAATTTAGCGCGGCGCTGCAAGAGCGGTTGGACCAGTTCGGCCAACATGCCCGGCTGACGGCCGTCTCGTCCAGGCTGAAACGGGGCGTGGCCCGGTTAACAGACCTGTACAATGAGCGCCGCTATTCCCCACCAACAACGGAGAACAGCGATGAAGATGAAACGGCCGTGCAAACCTGGCGCGAGATGAGACGGCCGTTGTACCAACTGTGGCTGGTCAAAAAAATCATGAAGTGACGCCAAACTGTATCCGTTCACGCCCCCTTGCAAATCCTCCCGGAGGCTGACAAGACAGGCAGAGATTCGCTCGCTTTAGCCTCCGAGAGGGTGATCCGATAGTCACCTTGTCACCTTGTCAGGTATAACCCTCTTTGGTCGGCAAAACCTGGCCGCGCACCTCACCAAAACCAACCCGGTAGCCATCTCCCTGGCTCCAGCCAGTCAGCGCCACTTCGTCGCCATCGGCCAGATAGCCGCGGGTTTGGCCGTCAGGCAGGCGCAGCGGCCGTTCCCCCCGCCAGGTTAACTCCAGCAAACAACCGGCCGAATCGGCCGTGGGACCGCTGATAGTCCCCGAAGCCAACAGGTCGCCAGGGTGCAAATCGCAGCCATTGCTGCTGTGATGGGCCAACTGCTGGCAAATGTCCCAATATAAATAATGATGGTTGGTGCGGCTGATGATGACCGGTTCACTCATTTCCGCGCTGCGAATATGCGCTTCCAGGTGAATATCCAGCGACCAATCGGCGGCGCGCTGCAAGTGGGGCAGGGGGGCGGGTTCCTGGGGAGGGCCAGGCTGCCGAAACGGCGCCAACGCTGCCAATGGTACCACCCAGGGAGAGATGGAAGTGGCGAAGTTTTTGGACAAAAATGGACCCAGCGGCTGGTATTCCCACCGTTGTATATCACGGGCGCTCCAGTCGTTCACCAGGACCAGGCCAAAAATATGGTCGGCGGCCTGGCTGATGGGAATCGGCTGCCCCAGGTCGTTGCCAGGACCCATAAAAAAGCCGACTTCCAGCTCAAAATCCAGCTCTTGGCTGGGACCAAATACAGGCGCGGCCTGGGGTTCGGGGCGGGTTTGCCCGTGCGGCCGCCGCACCGGCTGCCCGCTGACGACGATGGAACTGGCACGGCCGTGATAAGCCACCGGCAAATGACGCCAGTTGGGCATCAGGGCGTTGTCTGGGCCGCGAAACATGGTCCCCACACTGCGGGCGTGGTCCAGCGAGGCGTAGAAATCGGTGTAATCGCCAATCGCCGCCGGCAGGTGCATGGTGACGGCCGTTTGCCGCCAAAACGCCGCCGCCCGCAGCGGCTGGTTGTCGCGCAGGGTGGGGGTATCGGCGTGCAGCAGGGTTTGCAAGCGCGCGCGTGTTGGCTGCCAAAACGGCCGTCCCCCGGCCATAAACGCATTCAGGCTGCTTTGCCCAAAAACGGCCGCTGCCGTAAATGGTAAATCAGCCAGCAGCCCGGCTTGCGCCAGAACAAGCAGGTCCAGCACCCATTCGCCCACGGCCACACCCACGCGCGGCCGTCCACCACCTGGCGGCGTAAAAACGCCATAGGGTAAATTATGCCAGGAAAAATGGGAATCTGATTTTATCTCAACAAAAGAGTGGGACATAAAGCGGTGGTGAGGATAAAAAAAGCCCCGCTGATGCAACTGGCGGGGCTATCATCTGACTCAGCGCTGCGCTTGAATTAAGCAGCTTTTTTCAAAACGGGCAAACCATTGCGGCTTTCAGAAACCTGGTAGCCGGCCGGAACGTCATCAATAGCGCCATCTTTCACTTCTTTGGCGAAAAAATAAATCGTTTGCTGACGGCCGTTCTTCAACGTAGTTTCCCGCTTGTGCAGATAGTAAGTTCTATCTTTGGAGTTCTTGAAACTGTAAGCCATTTTTCCCTTCCTTATAGAATGAATTTCGTTTGACTGGCTGCTGTTTGCCAGCCAATCTCGTTGAAACGATTTTGCCGTCCTGACCCCATACTCCTCACAGGAGGTAGGATAGTGCAGCAGAGACACATCTTAAAACAAGATGGGCAACTTGGCAAGCAATTTGCGCCACGATTAAGAAATTACTACCAGAGAAGCTAGATTTGACACCCAACCGCTTCACCTGTGTTATAATGCTGCGTTTTATTCCAACAACCATCATGAGGTATAAACCTGTGACTAACACAACCGAACGAGAAACGGCCGTCGCCAGACCAACAAGAAGCCTCAAAGCCTACGCCGGGTTAACCCTGCGCGGCATGGCCATGGGCGCTTCAGACATCGTGCCCGGCGTTTCTGGCGGCACCATGGCCTTTATCCTGGGCATTTACGAAGAACTGATAGATTCTATCCGCACCATCGGCCGACCAGAATTTCTTAGCGCCGCGTTGCGCCTGCGCATTCGCCAGGCGCTGCAAATCCTCAACTGGCCCTTCTTACTGGCCGTTGGCCTGGGTATCTTCATCTCCGTACTCACGCTGTCTGGCTTGCTAGAATGGCTGCTGGTCAACCAGCCCGTCTACATCTGGAGCTTCTTCTTTGGTCTGGTTCTGGCGTCTGCCTTCACTGTGAGCAAGCGGATTCCCCACTGGACGGTACCGCTCATCCTCACCACCCTGGCCGGGGCGGCGGCGGCTTATCTGCTGGTGGGCATGGTCCCAGCGCAAACCCCCAATACCTGGTGGTTCCTCATTCTCAGCGGTGCGCTGGCAAGCTGCGCCATGATCCTGCCGGGTATCTCTGGCGCATTTATTCTGGTGATTCTGGGCAAATATGCCTTCATCCTCAACGCAGTGAATACCCGCGACCTTGTGAGCATCGGTTTGTTGGGCATTGGCGCGGCCATTGGTCTGATCTCATTCGCCCAGGTTCTCAGTTGGATGTTTAAGCAGCACCACAATCTGACCGTCGCTGTCTTGATTGGCCTGATGCTGGGCAGCCTGCGTAAGATTTGGCCCTGGCAAATCGCCATCGGCGATGGTCATGGCGCTGAAACCACCAGCCAACACATCAACATCTTGCCCAGTCTGGCTACGTCGGCCGACGTGCTGCAAGTGGTGGCGGCCGTGGCGTTGATGATCACTGGCATCGTCGCCATTGTGGTTCTGGATCGGGTAGCCAATCTCAAAGAACAAGTTGCCGAGGGGTGATGTAGCCGTGCCACAAAGACCGATTCAGGCTGTTTTGTTTGATTTGGATGATACCTTGCTGGATTGGTCGGCGCGGCGTGACGATGGGGCTGTCTATCACCGGCCACATCTGACCCGGTTATACGGCTATCTGGCCGAATGTGGCCACGATCTGCCAGCAGAAGCGGTGTTTTTGGGCGCTTTTGACACGGCCGTCACTGCTGCCTGGGCCGAAGCCAAAAAAACGTGGCAGGGCGTCAACTTCGCCAACACCCTGCAAACCATCTTCACCAACCTCGGTTTAGATACCGCCAGCATAGACATAACGGCCGTCCTCCTTGCCTACGACTGGCAACCCATTCCCGACGTTAGCCTCTACGCCGACGCCATCCCGGTGTTAGCGACGCTGCGCCAACAGAACTACCGGCTGGGGCTGATCACCAATTCCATGATGCCTATGTGGATGCGCGACATTGAACTGCAAGCCTATGGCATCCTCGACTATTTTGCGGCGCGCATCACTTCGGGCGACGTTGGGTATATGAAACCCCACCCCGCTATTTATACCCACACACTATCTTTGTTAAACGTCCGGCCAGAGCAAGCCGTATTTGTCGGCGACCGGCCGTCTAACGACATTGTTGGCGCCAACGCCGCCGGGCTTACCAGCGTGCTGATGGCCCCATCTCACCTGGGTCGTGAACAAAAAGAACTCGCCGCCGAAGCCCGGCCAGACTTTGTGATCACCACATTGACCGAATTACTGCCACTGCTAGACAGCCTGCAAGGTGGGTCAGGCAAAGATGGTTGATCCAGTGTTCAGTGTTCGGTGTTCGGTGTTCGGTGTTCAGTGTTCAGTGTTCGGTGTTCGGTGCGTGTTTTCCAGAGGCAACGCCGACTGAAAACTGGTCACTGAACACTGGTTACTGGTTACTGGTTACTGAATACTGATCCTCAGGAGGAAGACATGACAAAAATTGGTCGAAATGATCCCTGCTATTGTGGCAGCGGCAAAAAATATAAGAACTGCCATATGCAAGCCGACAACGATATCACCCGCGAAAAACGGGCCTGGGCAGAAGCCGGCCGCTTCCTACGGCGCGACATCATCCAATTTGCCCGGCAAGAACGTTTTGCTACGGCCGTCGCCGAAGCCCTACCCTTTTACTGGAACAACTTCTACGACGCGGCCACGGCCAGCGACATGAGCATGCCCGAAGGCGTGCGCTTTTTTGACTGGTTTGTCTACGATTATCAGCCCGACGGCCGTCGTCTGTTAGACCTCTACGCTGAAGAAAATCGAGACAGCCTCTCCCATCACCAGCAAATCACGCTAGATCGCTGGCTGACCGAGACCGTAACCGGCGCCTACGAGCTGACCGGCTACGACGGCCAGACACTCCATCTGCGCGACTTTATGACCGGCGAAACCTACGACATATTTGAAGCCGGCGGGCATGGCAACGTGGAGATCGGCGAGGTGATCATCACCCGCCTGGTTCCGGTGCATGATCAGTTGGAAATGAGCGTCTCAGCCGCCTACCTGCCCGCTGCCGAAATCGCCGACCTGGCCGACAAATTGGCCGCAGCCAAAGCCGCCGATGCCGAAACATATCCCGATGCCGACCACCAGGAGTTTATGCGCCGCCACAACTACATATTGGTACACCACGCCCTGGAACACGCCGCCATCCAGGGCCGCCCACCCGTCGCCCGGCTCAATCCCGACCGCGATGACCTGAAAACGCAGAAGCGCGTCACCAAAATAAAAAGACGTCTGCAATGAACCAGCTTCTCATTCGCCCGCAAAAAACGCCTTTGCGCGGCCGCATCCACGTGCCCGGCGACAAGTCCATCAGCCACCGGGCCGTTATGCTGGGCGCATTGGCCGAGGGCGTCAGCCGCATTCGCAACTGGCTGCCGGCCGGGGACACCATCGCCACATTGCAAGGATTTCAGGCTTTGGGTGTGCCCATTACCATCGAAGAACGCAGCCCGACAGCCTGGGATTTAACCATTGAGGGGCGGGGATTGTTTGGTTTACGGCCGTCAGCCCAGCCCATCAACTGCCGCAACGCCGGCACCTTCATGCGCCTGATGGCCGGTATTCTGGCCGGGCAGCGCTTCGCCGCCACCCTGGACGGCAGCGAGCAGCTTCGCCGCCGCCCTATGCGCCGCATCGCCGAACCGCTGCAACAGATGGGCGCAAACATCACCACCACCAACGGCCGTGCCCCCTTGCACATCCAACCGGCCAGCCTGCGCCCCACCGAATTCCGCCTGACCGTCGCCAGCGCCCAGGTGAAAAGCGCCCTGCTTCTGGCCGCCCTCTACACACCCGGCGAAACGCGCATCTACCAGCCCGGCCCGGCCCGCGACCACACCGAACGCATGTTACAAGCTGTCGGCGTAGACGTACAAGTCGCGGGTGACTGGATCAGCCTGCACAATCCGGGTGATTTGCGCCTGAAGCCGTTGGACCTCACCGTGCCGGGCGATATTTCCTCGGCCGCCTTTCCGCTGGTGGCGGCGGCCATCGTCCCCCATTCAGAAATCACCATCGCCAACGTGGGCTATAACGAGACGCGCACCGGCATCCTGGACATGCTGGCGCAGATGGGGGCGCAGTTTACGGTGAGCAATGAGCGGCTGACGGGGGGAGAAACGGCCGTTGACCTCACCATCACCTTCAACGAACTACACAGCGCCGACATCAGCGGCCCGGTAGTCGTGCGCGGCATAGACGAGTTTCCCATCCTGGCCGTGGCCGCCACCCAGGCCGCCGGCCCCACCACCGTGCGCGACGCCGCCGAACTGCGCGTTAAAGAGGTAGACCGCATCAGCGTGCTGGCCGGTGAACTGCGCAAATTGAACATCAGCATGGACGAGCAGCCCGACGGTTTCACCATTCACGGCCCCGTCCACCCCTACGCCGCCGCAGTAGACAGCCACGATGACCACCGCCTGGGCATGGCCCTGGCCGTCCTCGGCCTGGTCACCCGCGGCCACAGCCTCATCCATCACGCCGACTGCATGGCCGACAGCTTCCCCGGTTTCGTGGAAACCATGCAGGCGTTGGGGGCCGACATGACCTGGGTGGCGGCTGACGACTGACAGGTAAACATTCATCGCTCATCGTTATGACAACTATTTCCGGCAAAACCCAACTGCTCGGCCTGCTTGGTTGGCCGGTGGCCCACAGCCTCAGCCCGGCGATGCACAATGCAGCAGCGGCCGCTTTGGGGTTAGATGTAGTCTATGTGCCGCTGCCGGTGCGCCCGGAGGATGTAGGCACGGCCGTTCCTGCCCTTATCACCCTCGGCTTTTTGGGGGCCAACGTCACCGTGCCCTACAAACAAACCGTCATCCCCTACCTGGACGCTCTGGAACCCGCCGCTGAAGCCATCGGCGCAGTCAATACAATTGTGGTGCAGCAATCAGCCGTGAACAATCGCCAGACCCTCGGCGGCAACACCGACTGGTCCGGCTTTCTGGCCGATTTAGCTGAATTGGGCGTGCCGGTAAACGGCCGTGACTGTCTGGTCCTCGGCGCCGGCGGTTCGGCGCGGGCGGTGGCCTATGGGCTGGCGACGGCCGGTGGTCGGGTGCAGGTATTGGCCCGCCGCGTAGCCCAGGCGCAGGCATTGGTCGAAGCCATCGCCCCCCGTTTGCCCCACCCGCCAGACGGCTGGCTGAACGCCTGGCCGCTGGCCGAATTGGCAGCGGCCGTCACCGCCACCACCTCCCCCCTCATCGTCAACACCACCCCCCTGGGCATGATCCCCCACCTGGATTCTTCGCCCTGGCCCGCTGGCCTGCCCATTCCACCCGGCGCTTTTGTGTACGATCTGGTCTATAATCCGCCCATCACCAAATTCATGCGCCAGGCGCAAGCCGCCGGCTGCCAGACGACCAACGGCCTGGGCATGTTGCTCTGGCAAGGCGCAAAAGCGTTTGCCTTATGGACCGGGCGCGCGCCGGACGTGGCCGTGATGCGCGCGGCGTTGGGGACAAGATGACAAGGTGACAAGTGATGGGTTAAAAGGATTCTCTTATGACTGCGGACCTGATTTTACATAACGCGAAGATTTACACAGTGGATGAAAGACGGCCGTGGGCCGAAGCGGCGGCCATCGCCAACGGCCGTTTTGTGGCCGTCGGTGACAACAACACCATCGGTCAACTGGCCGGGCCACAGACAAAATGGATAGACGCCAACGGCCGTCTCGCCCTGCCCGGCCTCACAGACGCCCACGTCCACTTCTTGCAAGTCGCCATCCGGCGGCGGCAGGCCAGCCTGTTTGGCGTGGCCGATTTTGCCGCGGTGCAGCGGTTGGTGGCAGCGGCCGCAGCCCAAACCACGCCCGGCCACTGGCTGCTGGGTTGGGGCTGGGACGAAAACCTGTGGGACGTGGCCCCGACCGCCGCCCAACTGGACGCCATCGCGCCCGACATACCCATCGCCCTGGCGCGCATGGACATGCACACCTGGTGGGTTAATTCGGCCGCGCTGCGCCTGGCAGGCATAGACGCCACCACGCCCGACCCGCCAGAAAGCAAAATCGAACGAGACGAAAACGGCCGTCCCACCGGCATCTTGCGCGAGTGGAACGCCATCGAACTGGTCCAGGTCCACATCCCTGAACCCGACATGGCCGCGATGGAAACCTGGCTGCGCGAAGCCATCGGCGAAGCCCACCGCCTGGGCCTCACCGGCATCCACGACCAGCGCGTCGAGCGCGAAGGCTGGCAGAGCTTCCGCCTGTGGCAAACGCTGCGCCGCCAAAACAAGCTGAAACTGCGCGTTCACATGAACATCGCCGCCGATTATATCGGCGAGGCGGCCGTGTTGGGCTTGCAGCCCGGTTTCGGCGACGATACCTTGTGGATTGGTCACGCCAAGTCGTTTGCCGACGGCACGATGGGGTCGCGCACCGCCTCCATGCTGGCCCCATTTGAGCGCGAGCCAGACAACCAGGGCGTCATCGTCACCGGCGCAGACGAATTGTGGCAGATTGCCACCCAGGCCGCCGCCGCCGGTTTCGCCATGTCGGTCCACGCCATCGGCGACCGGGCCGTGCGCGAGGTGATTGATGTGTTGGGCGAGCGGCAAAGCGCCGACGCCGCCGCCGGGCCACTGCTGCCCCATCGCATCGAACATGTCCAACTGATCCACCCCGACGATTTGCCACGGCTGGCGCGGCACAATCTGGTAGCCTCCATGCAGCCGGTGCATTTGCTCACCGATTGGTCCACCGCCGACCGGGTATGGGGTGGACGCGCCCGCTATGCGTATGCCTTCCGCGCGCTGTTGGACGAGGGCACGCCCCTGGCCTTCGGCTCAGACGCGCCGGTTGCGCCCTTAAACCCAATGTTGGGCATCTACGCCGCCCTGACGCGCCAGGATGAACAGGGTTTACCGGCAGCCGGCTGGTACCCGGAGGAGAAACTGAAGCTGCCGGAAATTATCTGGGCCTACACGATGGGACCGGCGGCGCTGGCCGGCAAAACGGCCGTGCAAGGCTCCATCACCCCCGGCAAATGGGCCGACCTCATCCTGTTGGCCGACGACTTGTTCACCATCCCCCCCGCCGCCGTCAAAGACGCCAGGGTAGACATGACAATTTTTAGCGGCGAGGTTGTATTTCAGAGGAAGTGACCAGTAAGCGGTGAAGTATCTTCCACTGACCACTGAACACGCCACCTATGACCAACCATCCCCTCACCCCCGCCCCGCCGTCCTGGCAGCTTCGGGCGGAATTGGCGCAGGCGCAGCAGGCGTGGCGGCAGGCGGAAGCGGATTTGGCTGCGGAGCAGGCGGCCGTGAACGCCTTTCGGATGCACTGCCGCCTGAAATTAGATGACCTGGTAGACCATTTGCAGGTATTGGCGACGGCGAAACAATCGCTGCTGACGCGCCTGGAACTGCTGCGCCAGACGGCCGCAGCGCTGCCCGACGACGCTGATTCATTCTGGCAAACGGCCGTTCCCCCCGCCGACCCCGAAGCCGACCTGTCCGACCTGCTGCCCACCGCCACCCCCCGCGATAAAGCCGCCGAAAAACGGCTCTATCGGGAACTGGCGCGCCGCTTTCATCCTGATCTGGCGGAAACGGCCGTTGAACAAGCCTATCGCACGGCCATCATGGCCGCCGTCAACACGGCCTACGAGCGCGACGACGCCCAGGCCCTCTACGACCTGGCCGGGGAATTAGACCCGCGCGAATTGGCCGAATTACAAAGCATCGAATCCAGCGAAACGCGCCGTCTGCGCGAACAAATCATGAAGGTGCAGCGGCTGCGGCGCAAGGCCATCCAGCAGTTGCAATCACTGCGCCAGGAGAACACGGCCAAATTGTGGCGCAAAGCGCAAGAGTTGGAGCAAGACGGGGACAATTGGTGGGACAGCGTACGGCGGGAACTGGCAGCGGCCGTCGCCCGGCGGCAGGCGGTGGTAGACCACCTGGCGGCGCAGTTGGCGGCGCTGGAAGCATGGGCGGATGAGTAAAAAAATGGCAACGGCCGTTCCCGGCGCACAGATTGCCTGACACTTTATTGACAAGATAAGACGCCGCAAACCGATTTGTTTAACGATTGACGTATAACGCCGAACGTTACAAACTTCAAAAATGATTCAAAGCTTCAAAGGCAAAGAAGCTGAAAAAGTATTTCAACGTACCCGATCCCGTCGACTGCCACAAGATATTCAACAGGCGGCTTTGCGTAAGCTGCGTATGCTGAATCGGGCCACCGATTTGAACGATTTGCGCGTCCCGCCCGCCAATCGGTTGGAGAAGTTAAGAGGGGATCGGGATGGCTTAGACAGTATTCGCATTAACGATCAGTGGCGAATTTGTTTTGAGTGGCGCGATGGCGATGCTTACGACGTCGAGATCGTGGATTATCATTGAGGGATGTGATGAACGACGAAAAATTAGACCCGGTTCATCCTGGTGAAGTGCTGCTGGAAGAGTTTTTGACGCCTATGGGACTGAGCCAAAATCGTCTGGCGGTGGACATTCGTGTACCGCCACGCCGCATCAATGAGATTGTCCAGGGCAAGCGGCGTATCACAGCCGACACTGCCCTGCGACTGGCCCACTACTTCAATATGTCGGCCGAGTTTTGGCTAGGCTTGCAGATGGACTATGACCTGGATATGGCGATGGATGAAATCGGTCCACGCATCGCCAGGGAAGTAATCACATACGCTGTTTCTACACCGGCAACGGCCGTTCTTCACGACGCATCGGAAACGCTTTACCCGGCTGTCGCCACCACCAAGGTGGATGCCGAGATTTAACAAATCTGTACCAATTATCTCTCGATTTACGGCAATTCCAATTTTGGTAGGGGCGCGCGGGCAGCAGCCACAGCGGACGCCATTTTCCCGCGCCGTCTCGCCCATTTTCGCCTGAACCGGGCGAGACAGGCGGCCGCCGAGATGTTGGCGAATGGCCGAGACATTGGCCCGCCTGTCCCGCCACTACGAGCAGGTTCATCATTGGAATTGCTGCTCGATTTATCCATCTGGCGCTAAATCCGGCAGGATGGCCGCCAGCAGCGCCCGTTCCCCTGCTTCATCACAAACTTCACCGTCTAGCCGCGCCGCCAACAGCCGGTCTAGGATGACGGCAAACTGCGGCCCTGGCTTCAGCCCTATCTGGCGCAAATCGTCGCCCGAAACGGCCGTTTCCACCCGCCGCCCCTCACGCACATACCACTCCAACCAGCCAACTGCGGCCGCATCGGTTACGGCGATTCTGGCCGTCAGCAGCACGCGGGGAGGGAACGGCCGTAAGACAAAGGCCACCTGGCTGCGTCGCGCCGCCGCCGACAAACCGGACACCACATCCAGCAAACGGACCACCGCGGCCACATCGTCCCGTGTGGCTTTGCGCACCCGCAGGCGGCTCATCACCACCGTCTGTTCGGCTGGCGGCAGCGGCAGCAGCCACAGCGCAAAATACAAAAAGACCGGCGTATCATCCGGCAAAGCCGCCCGCCAGACCGGGTCGGCCAGGAGGATGGGGACGCGGGCAAAGGCAACGGCCGTTGCCGCCTCCCAACGCAGCGCCGGATGAATGTGGGGCAGCACCCCCATCGCCCACAAGCGGGCCATCACGTCCGCCGGAGAGCGTTCGCGCAGCGCCAGTTCCAACTCATGGCGGATGCGGTCGCCGGTCACTCGGTCCAGCATCGGTAGGCCATCGGCCAGCAGTTCGGCCGTGCGCGGCTCGATGACAAATTTCAGCCGCTGCTCGTAGCGTGCGGCGCGCAGAATGCGCGTCGGGTCATCAATAAAGCTGAGGCTGTGCAGCACGCGCACCAACCCCTGCTGCAAATCTTTGCGCCCGCCGTAAAAATCCAACAATTCACCCAAATGCGCCCCATCCAGCCGCACGGCCAGGGTATTGATGGTGAAGTCGCGCCGGTGTAAATCCAGCTTGATGGAGCCACGTTCCACCTGCGGCAGCGCCGTCGGTTCCTTGTAAAATTCGCTGCGCGCCGTGACAAAATCAATCGAATCGGGCAGCGGCCGGCCAGACACGGCCGTCCAACCCTCTGCTTGCGGCGTAAAAACGGCCACCACTTGCTGCCAAATGTCCGCGGTGACAAACCATTTGCCGGTTCCAAAACGGCGGTGGGTATGAAGTTCGCCGCCGAAGCGCGCCTGTAATTTTTTCACCAGGGCGATGGCGTCCCCTTCTACCACCATGTCCAAGTCGGTGGGCGCATGGCCCAGCAGCAGGTCGCGCACCAGCCCGCCGACAAAATAAAGCGGCATATCCAACTCGGCGGCGGCGGCGCTGACGGCCAGCACCATGCCCCACAGCGGCGGCGCCAGCGCGTCGCGCAGCAGCCGTTTCACGTCCGGCTCGGCAGCGTCACGCGGCGGCTGGAAGAGGAAACTGAGCAGATCGGTGCGGGTGACGACGCCGATGGGGTAGCCCGCAGCATTGTCCGGGCCGCCGTCGGCGACCACCGGAATCTGCCCCCAACCTTCGTCCAGCATCAACTGCTGCACGCGCTCAATCGAATCCGACGGCCGTACCGTCACCGCCCCCTTTTTCATCACCCGCGTCACCGGGAAGCGGCCCAGATCATGGCTGACAGCGCGGTCTACGCCGCGCCGGGTGAGCAGCCCTACCACCTGGCGCGTCTGCGGGTCTACCACCGGGTAGCCTTCGTGGCCCGAACGCTGCATCAAAACGGCCGCTTCGGCCACGGTCGCCGTCGGTTCCAGGGTTTGCACCCCAAAAGACATGATTTGGATGACGCGGACCATTGGCTCGACGGCCTGGGGCAGCAAGCTGTTTAACTCGGCCACCACCACCGCCAACGGCCGTCCGACAATCATCGCGGCGGCCGCCCGGCTGTGGCCGCCGCCGCCCAACGCCCGCGCCACCTGAGCCACGTCTACGGTGTCGTGGTTGCTGCGGGCTACCAACTGCACATCTTTGCCTAACTGTACCAGGGCAAACAGCCCGGCCGGCGTCAGCGCATCGCGCAGCCGGTGGACAACAGAGGAGATTTCGTCGTCAAAATCATCTGGAGCGGCGGCAGCGGCCACGACGATGTTTTGGCCGTGAATGCGCTGCCAGTTAGCGGCAGTCTGGAGGCGGTCGTAGAGTTCTCGCTGCACGGCCGTCAGCGGAATGTTCAAAAAGCGCCGCACCACCGGCAGCTGCGCCCCCTGATCCAGCAGCCAGGCGGCCGCCAAAGCGTCTCGACCGGTTGTTGTATCATAAGTCAACGAGCCGGTGTCCTCGTAAATGCCCAGGAGCAGCAAAGTAGCTTCCTCGGTCGTCAGCGCCAGCCCGGAAGCCTGCAAGCGTTCCACCAGCAGCGTTGTGGTCGCGCCCACCGCCTCCACCTGATACGTCCAGCCCGCCTGCTCGCCCCGGTCTAACTGGCCGACGTGGTGATCAATCACCAATACCTGCGGCTTCCGTGTCAGGCCACGCACGCTGGCGAGCGCCTGGGTATCCACCAACAGCACCTCATCTACGCGCCGTTTTTGCCAATCTTGCGGCCGGGTGTAGGGCAGCGCGTCCCAATACAATGTCAGGAACTGCTGCACGTTGCGGTTTACCCGACGGGGCAGCAGCGGGATGCCGTGCGGATACAACTTGTAGGCTCCCAATTGAGAAGCGATGGCGTCAAAATCGCCGTTTTCGTGGGTGAGGATGAGCAGCATAAGGCTCATTATACCTCAGGTGATCACCTTCTCAACTGGACACTGGGCGTTTTTGTCCGCCACTATCGCGTGACAACGCCAGAGGTCGGTGCATTGTCAAGGATATCCCATTGGTCAAGCCGTCATATACTCCAGGTTTTGCCCTTGCGGCCGTTGGCCGGTGGCGGGGTCAATGGCGTTTTGCTCTGGATAGATGATGATAAAGCTGGCCGATTGATGCTCGGTGGCTAATTTTTGGGGGATAGCATCGTGGTATTTGTGATGGGACAACGTGCTGCCGCGGGCGCTGATCACCAGCAGCAGATCGTCATCCGATACTTCTTGTAGAATGACCAAACAGTTGTCCCAATCTTCAAAATGGTGGTAAGTTGCGTCTACGGCCGGTTTACTGGAGTCCAAAACGGCCGTCACATGTTGCAGCGTCGTGGACGAACCCCAAAATTCAATGCCAGCGCCAATTTGCCGCGACAGGTTCCTGACCATGCGTACCCAGCGGATAAAGCCGGTTTCGCGTTCCGCATATTCTGGGATCAGGACCACAATTTTCTGGGTGATATTCAACGAGTGGACCAGCTTGCAGACCAACACCATCTGGCGCGACAAAGCAAGCAGATGGTCTAACACGCCACCCAACACCCGTTGACGCGCCGAAATCTGCCCATTCCAGCCGATGACCACTTCGGTAATCATCAATTCGGTGATGGCGCGGGCGATACCGGCGGCTATGTTCAGGTCCACGCGGGAGACAACCTGCACGGCCGTTTCCGTCGCTGACGCATGGGTGATTGCCTTGTCCAAAATTTTAAGATTGGTCGCCACCTGCTCCCGCGCATTGGCATCATCCCGCACCACCATCAGCGGAAAAATTGGCTCCGGCGACTGCGGGTTTTTAATCATGATGGCCACGTCTAGCAGTTGTTCAATGGTTGCCGGGTGAGCAATGGGAACCAGGATACGCTCCGGCACTTCACTCAGGTCAGGTCGGCGCTCGCTTTCAGTAATCGCCAACCGCCGCCCGGCCGATTCCACCACAAACGAGCTGATAAAGCAGGTGACCAAAATCATCAGGATCGTGCCGTTCAGCACGTTCTCGTTGAGCAGCCCCAGGTTAAAACCGACCAAAACGGCCGCCAGCGTGGCCGCCGCCTGTGCATTACTCAGGCCAAACATCACTTGGCGCTCGTCACGCGAATAACCAAACACCTTCTGCGTCGCCCAGGCGGCGGCAAATTTGCTGCCCGTCGCTACCACAATCATCACCAGGGCCACTTGCAGCGCTTCTGTGCCCTGAAACAACACGCGCAAATCCACCAGCATCCCTACGCTGATTAAAAAGAACGGGATGAACAAGGTGTTGCCCACAAATTCAATCCGGTTCATCAGCGGCGACGTGTGCGGAACCAAACGGTTTAGAGCCAACCCGGCCAGAAACGCGCCAATAATAGCCTCTACGCCGGCCAGTTCCGCCAAAAAAGCGGAGGCAAACACCATCGCCAGGACAAAAATGTACTGCGAACCGCCATCCCCCTGCCCATTGCGGAAAAACCAACTGCTGATTTTAGGAACCAGGACCAGCACAATCACCATGAACACGGCGAAGGCGATGCCCAGCCGCAGCCAAAAGACGCTGTTTAATTCGCCATTGGTCGAGCCGGCAATCACCGCCAACACCAACAACGCCAGTGTATCGGTAATCATGGTGCCGCCGACGGTGACGGTGACAGCCTCGTTGCCGGCAATGCCCAGGCGGCTGGCAATGGGATAAGCCAGCAGCGTGTGCGAAGCAAACATGCTGGCTAACAAAATGGACGACGGCCAGCCAAAGCCTAACACATAATGACCAACCAACGTGCCGACCGTTTGGGGGATCAAGAAGGTGAACGCGCCAAAAACCAGACTGCGATTGCGGTTCTTTTGAAAATCGTTCAGGTCAATTTCCAACCCGGCCAGGAACATGATGTAGAGCAGCCCAACCGTGCCAAACAGCACAATACTGGCGTCGCGCAGCAGCAAGTTCAGGCCGTTGGGTCCCACAATAACACCGGCCATAATCAGGCCGATCAGGCCGGGGATGCGCAGCCGTTTCATGATCATGGGGGCCAGCAGGATGATAAATAGAACAACAGCAAAAATCAGAACTGGGTCTTCAATGGGTAACGAGAAATGGTTCATTGGTTTATCCTGATAAAATGTATGGGTAGTTGTCCAGGCAAAACGGCCGTCAACACCTTCTGTTTGTTTTTACTCGCTCGCATGTTTTCTGGAGAAGGGTGGAGGACGATTAGAGACCGGTCATCGCCCCTGCTTGTTTTACCAAACACGACTTTTGCAGTGACATAATGTTTTGATAGCACCTTTACAAACGAATACGCCATAGAGCACAATACCAGGGGAAGGATGAATAGCGCAATTTACTACGCAGGAGGTGTTGAACTATGGTTCCCCTGGTTGAATTTCCACGATTGGTTGATCACTATGCACCACATTTCAGTTCGGTCTTTTCGGCCGATGCCTTCATCCAGTTCAAGCGGTACATCAGCGGTTTGATTGTTTCCGAAAACAAAACTGTTGAGGGAATCAACCGATTGTTTGTCCATGAAAGCCGTAACCAAAGCTCGCTCAACCGTCTACTAACGGAAAGCCCTTTTTCGCTCGACGAACTCAATCGTTGTCGCTTAGCTGTCATGAGCAGCCTACCGGGTACAGCCTTGAAAAAAGACGGGGTGTTGAGTTTTGACGATACGTTACTCACCCACTATGGACACCACTTTGACAAGATCGCCATCTTGTATGACCATGTGCAAAAGTGTTGGGTCTGGGCGCACAACCTGGTGACGTTGCATTACAGCGATGACCAAACTGACTACCCTATATTCTTTGGGCTGTGGCAACCGGCTGACCTGGTCAAGATTGAAGCAGGGTTACGCGCAGCGAACATCAAGTTGAAGGAAAGCAAGCTGGAGCTGAAAGAAAGCGATCCAACCAAGTGGCGTCAGTATTTGCTAGGCGTGTGGCGACGAAATGTCAAAAAACCGGGCGTAGCTGACCTGTATGACAGCAAGTTGCGCATGGCTGAGCAGCAGTGCCAGCAATGGCTGGCACAGTTCCCTGACTTCAAGCCGCCTATCGCTTTTGATAGTTGGTACACACAACCCAGCTTCTGCCGCTTTCTTGATGAGAAAGGCTTTGCTTATGTGGGCGCCTTGGGCGAGAGCGGTGAAGTGGCGCTGGCAACAGGTCGGGAACGATTAGACAAGTTTGCCCAGCGCCTCAAGGCGGAACATCTTGCGGCCATAAAAGCCGGTCAAACTCCTGCGTTTCAAACGACGACCATCACCTTTAAGGGAACAACCGAGACTTACTATACCTACTGCCGTACGCATCGGCTGCACAACTTTGGTAAAGTCCGTCTCGTCATCAGCTATCGTCGGGCTGACCTATCCGACAATCCAGTATTTCTCATCAGCAACCGCTTGCACTGGCAGGCCAAAGGCATGACGCGCATTTATCGCCATCGTTGGCCCGTTGAAGTGTATCATGAAGAAGGTAAAGCCGAAGGGCTGGACCAGTATCAGCTACGGAATTTCGCGGCTATTGAACGACATATCGCCCTGGTCGCCGTGGTGTACAGCTTACTGCGTGCCGCTCAACAGGATACAGACCTGCAACAGACGCTTCAACGTGAACTCGAGCTAGACCTCGACGGCAGCGTTCCTTTTTGGCGACGAGCAACTCAAGCCCAAAGTCTGTGGAGCCTCGCTTTGTTTATTACGGCGGGGCTGGCTCAGGGCAATCTTTGCAAGAAATCATGACGCCGCTTGTGCGAGCTGTCTGCCCGCGTTGACCTGAGCCTTTTCAGTCCTGGTTGTGATGCTGTCCAGCTAACTGATGATAAGCTGGAGATACTGGTTTGTTGCCACAGCCCGGACAGAGGTTGACAGGATGGGCGTTTTTTTGCTGTTTGGCGTATTAGTTTTTAAGGTGCAAAAGTCGTGTACCAAAGTTTGTGGCATTTGGGAAGCAACGGCCCCCCATTTTGCGGCCATATTTTCTACGACTGCTCATCTGCGGATGGTGGGGAACGGCCATCTTCTATTCTCTATTTCGCAACGTATAGTCCGCACTCTGCAATGGGTTAACGGCCGTTGGTTGTTTTCTGCTATAATCTGCCAGGAGAGGTTGATATGAATTGGCAAGACTATATTACGATTGATCCAGACGTATTGGGTGGCAAACCGGTTATCAAAGGAACGCGCTTATCGGTTGACTTCATCCTGGGCTTGCTGGCGCAAGGTTGGACGGAAAGCGAAATCCTGCGTAATTACCCTGGAATCAACGCACTTGATATTCGTGCCTGTCTTTCCTATGCCAGCGAAACGCTGCGTCTTGAAAAAGTATATCCCCTGGTTCTTGCCTGATGCTGCGTTTGTTAGCAGACGAGAACTTTCCTGGGGATGCCATTATTGCTTTGCATCGGGCTGGGTACGACGTTCTCTGGATGCGCACCGCAGCGCCGGGCAGCAGTGACCCTCAAGTAATGGCTCAGGCCCAGACAGAAGATCGTATTTTGCGACATGGTTTATTTCAGTCAATTTGTGCTTTACAAATTTAGCAAAAAAGCGTGTCATTGCTGAGGTCCTCCGAAGACTGCGCTCAGCATGACAATTTGCGGACTAATTTGTAAAGGACAACTTCTGCTTTTTGAACCATGCCTATTCTGCTAACCTTTGACAAAGATTTCGGTGAACTAGCGTTTCGTGCCGGATTACCGGCTGTAAGCGGGGTCATTCTGTTTCGCGTCTCCGCCAGGTCAGGGGACCATGTCGCCCGAATTGCCGTAACTGTGTTATCACAGCGCGTAGACTGGGCCGGACACTTCTCAATCATCGAAGATCAGCGAATTCGGATGACGCCTCTGCCCACACATTCCAATGATTAATAATTGGGGGAACGGCCGTGTTTTTCCAACTACTATGGTAAGAATGTGAGGGGTGGAAAACGGCCGTTCTCACCCAAAAGCCACAATCGGCGTGCCAAGATTTCCCCTGCGCAGCGCCGTGTCCTGCACATCACCATGATGTATCGTTCTTCTCCAAAAGTCGAACCCAGGAGTAAACCGCATGACCCCACAAGTGTCCCCCTCCCTGACGCCCTTTTTTAATCCCCAGGGTATCGTCCTATTCGGCGCATCGCCTAACCCCACCAAACTCGGCTTTGGTCTGGCGCGCAATCTGGTGCAAAGTGGCTACCGCGGCGCCATCCATTTCGTCAATCCACGCGGCGGCGCCCTGCTGGAGCGCCCCGTCTACCGCAGCCTGGCCGACGTGCCCGACCCGGCCGACCTGGCAGTGCTGCTGCTGCCGGCCGAACTGGCCCCAGAGACGTTGGAAGCCTGCGGCCAACGCGGCATCCGCGCCGCCATCCTCGCCTCCGGCGGTTTCCGCGAAACCAACGAGACCGGGGCGCAGCTGGAAGAAGCCTGTCTGGCAACTGCCCGCCGCCACGACATGCGCCTCATCGGCCCCAACTGCATTGGCCTGATCAACACCCATTTACCCCTGGACACCACCTTCCTCCCCCCACCCGGTCCCACGCCGGGCGATGTGGCCTTCATCAGTCATTCTGGGGCGATTTGCGCGGCCGTCATTGATTGGTCACGTGGGCAGGGATTTGGCCTGTCGCAGTTGGTCAGTCTGGGCAATCAGGCTGACGTGACGGAAACCGACGTGCTAGGCCCTGTCGCCGCCGACCGCCACACGCGAGTCATTACCTTATATCTGGAGGGAATTGGCAACGGCCGTCGCTTCGTCCAGCAGGCGGCGCAAATCAGCCGGCAAAAGCCCATCATCGCCGTGAAAGTGGGGCGCTTTGCCGCCGGGCAAAAAGCTGCGGCTTCCCACACCGGAGCGCTCAGCGGCAGCGAATCCGCCTTTAACGCCGCCTTTCGCCGCGCTGGGGTCATCCGCGCCGACAACAGCGAGGCGCAGTTTGATTGGGCGCGGGCGCTGGCCTGGTGCCCGCTGCCCAACGGCCCCAACGTGGCCGTGCTGACCAACGCCGGTGGTCCCGGCGTCACCGCCGCCGACGCGCTGGAAGCAGAGGGATTGCAGCTCGCTTCGTTGGGCGCAGACAGCATCGCCAAACTGCAAGCCATCCTGCCCCCCTTCGCCAGCCTGCACAACCCGGTAGACATGCTCGCCAGCGCGTCGCCGGAGCAGTACGCCGACGCGCTGCGCATCTTGCTGGCCGATCCGGGAGTGAACAGCGTTCTCATCGTGCTGCCACCGCCGCCGATGTATGCCACCGGCGCGGTGGCCCGCGCCCTGATCCCGGTCATTTACGCCACCGGCAAACCGGTGGTGGTGGCGCTGATGGGCGAGCGGCTTATTCAGGAGGCGGTAGAACATTTCCGCGCCGCCCGCGTGCCGGAGTTCCGCTTCCCGGAGCGGGCGGCCAGCGCGCTGGCCGTGCTGGCGCGCCGGGCTGCGTTTTTGGCGCAAGAAGCGCAGCCACCGGTTGTTTTCGATGACGTGCAGCCGGAGATTGTGCGCGCCGTTCTGGCGAGCAAACCACAAAATGACTCGACCAACCTGCCAACCGAGTCTCTCAATAAGATATTGGCGGCATATGGCATTCGCACGCCGCCGCTGGCGTTGGCCGAATCGGCGGCAGCGGCCGTTCACCGGGCCAATACTCTGGGCTACCCGGTCGTTCTCAAAATCGCCTCGCCGGACATCCAGCACAAATCGGACGTGGGCGGGGTTCTGCTGCACGTGACCTCACCAGAGGCGGTTGCCCAGGGATTTGCGGCGCTGGTGGGAAGGGCGCGGGCGGCACGACCAACGGCCGTTATCCAGGGCGTCTACGTCCAGCCGCTGATTCCTGGCGGGCAGGAAGTGATTATAGGAGCGGTACAAGACCCGCAGTTTGGCCCGGTACTCATGTTTGGCTCTGGCGGTGTGGAAGTGGAGGGTTTGCGCGACGTGGCTTTTGCTCTGGCGCCGCTGACGGCCGCCGACGCCGATTATTTGCTGGCCGACACCTGGGCAGGACGGAAGCTGGCCGGGTATCGCAACATTATGGCGGGGGATAGTACGGCCGTGCGCGACACACTCTTCCGCCTGGCCCAACTCGTTCATGACTTCCCCCAACTTGCCGAAATCGAAATCAACCCCCTGCGCGTGCTGCCCGGTCAGGGAGGTGTTTACGCTGTTGATGTTCGGGCAGTCACAAACGCAAATGGCAAAAGTCTATGAGACTTTTATCGTTTTGTTGGGGTGAAGTCTGGTCCGCCTTTAAGGGGTCAGTTCAATGAAAGCGGTAGCCACCCAACCTTCATTACCGGCCGGAGTGCGGACAAAAATCCAGGTGTACCCATCCGCTTCCGCGTCGCCGGGCAGCACAACAAGCTGCGTGCCTTCCAGCAGCCATTCCACGTCTGGGGCAGACGTGGAGGGTTCTGAACGCAAATAAACGCCAACAGGACTGGTGACAACGGCCGTTGCTGGCGCAGGTTCCGGGGTATGGGTGGGGGTAGCTGCCAGGGTGGCCATCACCGTTGGCAAGACAGTAACCTGGGAGGTGGGAAAAGGAACGGGGGTCACGGTAGCCGTGGCGGCGGGTGTAGCCGTGGCCGCTGCCTCAGCCGAGTCAGTAGGAGACAACGTCGGCACAAAAGCGGGTTCTGGCATCATCTCGCCGACTGAGGGCGCTACGGCAAACACGGCGAAAAAAATGAGACCCAACAAGACAGCCATAACGGCCCGAATGAAATCCATCTGCATTGCCTGACGCGCTTCCAACTGCCCAAAACCGTAAGACTCCTTACCGGTTTGGGAGCGGGCTGAAACAGCGCGCAGCAAAAAATAGGCGGCAGCCAAAAGGCTAATAGCTCCCAGTAATGGGATAATTATGCTAAAGACAACCTGCACAACAACTCCTTGTATTTCACAATGCCTACTTTAGCCAAGCCCGCCCACTTTGGCAAGTACCAGAACCCGTTTTCAGGCGTCTTCTGCCGAATTGGTGGTTGGCAAAGAGACCTTTACCTCCTGCCACAGAACCTCCAGAGCCGCCATATCTAGCTGCGACAAGTCTAGCTGGCGCGCCGCCGCCAGCCGTTCCACTTCGCGGAAGCGGCGGCCAAACCGCAAATTTGCTTCGCGCAGGGCGCTTTCGGCGTCTACGTCCAGCCAACGGGCCAGATTGGTAACGACAAACAAGATGTCGCCCAACTCTGCCTGACGCTCGGCGGGGGTAACGGCCGTTTGCAATTCCCCCACCTCTTCATGCAGCTTGTCGTACACGCCGGCCACGTTGGGCCAATCGAAGCCCACTTTGGCGACTTTATGTTGAATCTTCTGCGCCCGTGCCAGCGCGGGCAAAGCCGGAGGGATATTGTCTAACAACGAAACCGGCTGATTCCCCTTTTCATCTTGTTTGATTTGCTCCCAATTGCGCAAAACGGCCGCTGTATCCGCCGCTTCCCAATCGCCCCAGACATGTGGGTGTCGCCGCCGCAGTTTCGTCTCAATCCCGGCAAGCACATCGCTCAGGCGGAAGGTTTCCTCTTCTGAGGCCATCTGCGCCTGCATCACCAGGTGATAGAACATATCGCCCAATTCTTCGCACAAGCCATCGTCGTCGCCGGTGTCTAAGGCGTCCAACACCTCGCCGGCCTCTTCCAGGAAATCGGCGCGCATACTTTGCGGCGTTTGCTCCCGGTCCCAGGGGCAGCCGTCGGGGCTGCGCAAGATGGCTACCGTCTCAGCCAGGGCGGGCAAGGAGGCTTTGTAGGGTAGAGCCGGCACATATAGGCTGGTGAGATGGCTAATTTGCTCGCTGTGGTCAATGGCGTACAGGGGCACTTCTTCGGCTGTCTGCCCGGCCATACCGGCCGCGTGGATGAGGTGGACGGGGTGTTCTTCGGGGTAAACGGCCGTCAGCACCAACTTCAAATCGCTGGCAACCAGGCGGCTGTACACCTGGCCCAGGAGCAAGGGCACGTCTGGGTTAAGCGGCGGGTAATGAAACGCCAGCATTTCGACAGCGTCGAACAGCTGCAAGCCATCGAGACCATCGTAGCCAACGGCCGTCAACATCGGCTCGATAAAGCTCAGTCCGGGCACAATCCGCACGTCTACGCCGGCTTCTTGCGCCGCCGTTTCCAGCGCCGTCACCGTAGATTCGCCCACGTGAGGATGGCCGGGCACGGCGTAGACCACCGGTCCCGCCCCAGCCAAACGCAGCAGTTCGGCCACAATTTGGCTGTAAACTGCCTCGAAGTTAACGGCCGTTTCATAAATCCCATCAAAGCTCACCAACGTCACGCTGGCCGGTAAATCAGCCACCGCCGGGTGGCGTTTGGTGCGCAGGTAAACCGTGTCCGCCTCGGCTAACACCTGCCATGCTTCACGGGTCAGAAAACGGCCGTCGCCTGGCCCCAATCCCACAACAGTAATACCCATCACACAACCTCTACCCCAATGCGAATGACCATAGACCCGAAGGGTTTGGGCAATTGCCAATGCAAAGCAAAAAGGCGAGTTCCAGGACTCGCCTAACTTACTGTCTGATTAAACCAACAATGGTCAACAAGCTGCGGTAAGGCAGCCCATTGCCGCCACAAACCTAACGCTTGGTATAGGTCGGGGCCTTGCGGGCGCGTTTCAAACCGGGCTTCTTGCGTTCCTTAATGCGTGCGTCGCGTGTCAGGTGACCGCCAGAGCGCAGGACGCCGCGCAGGTTCTCATCATATTTAACCAGGGCGCGGGCCAGACCCAGGCGCACGGCGCTGGTCTGTCCGGTGATGCCGCCACCTTCAATATGCACCGTCACGTCCATCTTACCCAACATGTCCGCCGCCGCCAAAGGGCCGCTGAGGATTTCATGATCGCCAAAGCGCGGGAAATATTCCGTCACGTCCTTGTCGTTTACCGTGAACTGACCAACGCTGTCTGCGCCAGGATAAATGCGCACGCGGGCGGAAGCGCGTTTGCGACGACCGATTCCCTCAAAGTATTCTCTGTCTGCCATAAATCTATCTCCTAAAACTCCATCGGGACAGGCTGCTGCGCGGCATGTGGGTGGTCCGGCCCCGCGTAAACCTTCAATTTCTTGATCATCTGGCGACCCAGCCGGTTCTTTGGCAGCATCCCTCTGATAGCCAGTTCTACCGGGCGGGTAGGATAACGATTCAACTGCTCTTTCAGCGTTGCTTCGCGCAGGCCGCCGGGGTAGCCAGAATGGCGATAGTACATTTTCTGTTCCATGCGCCGTCCTGTCACCTGAATTTTATCGGCATTGACGATGATGACAAAATCACCCGCATCCACCGATGGGCTGTAAATGGGCTTGTGTTTGCCGCGTAAAACGGCGGCTACTTGCGAAGCCAGACGACCAAGCGTCTGGCCTTCTGCATCTACCACATACCAACTGCGTTCTATGTCAGCCGGTTTTGTTACGTATGTTTTCATGCTGTTCTTCTCCGTAAGTTACAGATACCAGGTAAAGGCCGTGCGCCGGGGCCGCCATGCCAGAGAGACGACGGTCGCACGCTGCAAATGCAGCCTTAAACTCGTCAGTGGACCAACGGCCGTCACCCACGGCCTTCATGCTGCCCACCAGACTGCGCACCATGCGATACAGGAAAGCGTTGGCTTCGATGAAAAAGACCAGCATCTCTCCCTGGCGCTGCCACTGAGCGGCAAAGACCTCCCGGATCGTCTGCTCACCCTGCGGTGGCTGACCAAAGGTGGCAAAATCATGCACCCCTGGCAGACATCTCGCCGCTTCATTCATCAGCGCCATATCAAGAGGTTGGCTGACATGCCAACTCCGGTAACGCTGTAATGGATGACGCACGGCCGTGTTGCTGATCTGATACACATAAGCTCTTCGCCGGGCATCAAAGCGCGGGTGAAACGTCGCCGTCGTTTCGTCTAGCTGTAAAATAACAATGTCGGCCGGCAAATTGGCGTTGAGGGCGCGCTGCAACTTGTCTAAACCATGCCGCCACACAACGTCAAAACCAATTACCTGGCCTGTGGCATGGACGCCACTGTCTGTTCGTCCAGCCCCGGCCACACGAACTGGCTGCCGGACAACCTGGGCTAAGGCGTCTTCTATTGCCCTTTGAATCGTGGGTTGATCATCTCGTTGGCGTTGAAAGCCATAATAACCCGTCCCATCATACTCTATTCGGGCGCAATACCGAGCCAAGCACACTCCTAATCACGTAAATGTTCAAATTGGTCAGGCAGGTCAGCGTTTACTAGTGCCGACCACCTGAACAGATATTGTTAATCAACCAGCATCAGTACAGCCATGTCGGCATTATCGCCGGGGCGCTTGCCGATTTTGACCATACGGGTGTAACCACCCGGCCGTTCCTGGTATCGGGGGGCGATCTCTTCAAACAATTTTTTGACTACATCCACTTCTTCCGTTGCTCCGGCCTCATCGGTGAAGGTACGGGTTTTGGGCAGGCGCGCAGCCGCCAGACGGCGGGCGTGTACGGCCGCGGCCGGGTCTGCACCCGCCTGATCCAGGCCGCGCTTGGCCAGGGTGATCATCTTTTCGGCCGCCGGACGGATGGTACGCGCTTTGGCTTCCGTAGTCAGCACCTGCTCATAACAGATCAGGTCGGCCACCAGATTTTGGCGCAAAGCCTTGCGGTGGGCAGAGCTACGATTTAGTTTACGACCAAATACTCGATGTCGCATAATTCTTACCTCTTACATACAGTCTAAAAACCGGGCCTGGCAAGCAAGCCCGGTTTTCAGGCAATTCCATCTATATCAGAAGAAACTCGTAGCCGTGTTCGGTAATCCGTATCCCGTAGTATTCCGTAGGGCGCGCCTGCGGCAAATGCCAACGGAAAACGGCATACGGACTTTGGTTTACGGCTACCAGGAACGATCAGGCTCCCAGTCCGCCATCTATATCGGCCAGAAAACCTTTGGCTTGAAGCTGCTGCTTCAATTCATCCAACGATTTTTCGCCGAAATTACGGATGGCTAACATCGTCTCTTCGCCACGTTCCAGCATATCCAACATTTCACCGACTTTGGTGATGCCTGTCCGTTTGAGCGAGTTGAAGACGCGCACACTCAGGTCGAGCTGCTCAATGGGTGTGTCGTAGATTTCGTTGGGGATGGACCCTTCTTCTTCCACTTCCATCTCAATCGGCAGGAATGTCTCTTCACTGACGCCGGCGATGGGACGCAGGTATTGCATGAGAATCTGCGCCGACTGCGCCAAAGCCTCTTCTGGCTTAATGCTGCCATCGGTCCAGATTTCCATCACCAGCCGGTCAAAGTCGGAGACCTGACCCACGCGGGTATTGTCAACTTCATAGCCCACCCGGCTGATGGGACTGAAGATGGCGTCTACGGGCAGTTCGCCAATAGGCAGCCGACCCCGGTCTTCGGCGGGCGAGTAACCGCGTCCTGTTTCGGCCGTCATTTCAATTTCCAGAAATGCGTCGTCAGAATCAACCGTGAACAGATACAGTTCCGGGTTGATAATTTCAACTTCGGGCGGCGTTTGCAGGTCAGCAGCGGTCACAACGCCGGCCCCATGAACTTCCAGGCGAAGGCGCGCGGTGTCGGTGTTGTGCAGTTTAATGCGCAGTTTTTTGATGTGCAAAATGAGCTGCATCATGTCCTCACGCACGTGAGGAATTGCGGAAAACTCATGGGGCACGTCTGTTACACGGATAGATGTGATAGCGGATCCCGGCAAAGAAGATAAAAGGACACGACGCAGCGAATTACCGACTGTTGTCCCAAATCCTCTTTCCAACGGTCCAACCACAAACCGCCCATATTCTAATGACATGGCGGTGCTTTCAATCTTGGGTAAAATCAAGTTGCTAATAGCCAAAGATATACCTCCCTTCCCTAACTAATCAAACCTACCGGCCTCACAAACTTTAGCGGGAGTAGTATTCAACGATTAACTGCTCATTCAAGGAAACATCAATGTCTTCCCGAACAGGCAAACTCAGGATTTTACCCGATAGGCTGCCGGTATCCAAAGATAACCAGCGCGGTACCTGACGGTCATCAATATTTTGCCGCAGGCCCTTGAAGTAGGGCCGACGGCCGCTTTCGGGACGAACAGAGACGATGTCTCCAGCCGACACGAGGGCGGATGGGATGTTGGTTTTACGGCCGTTCAGCATAATATGCCCATGGGCCACCAACTGCCGCGCATGGGGGCGCGACGTAGCCATACCCAGGCGGTACACCACATTGTCCAACCGGCTTTCCAGCAAGATCAACAAGTTAGAGCCTGTCAGGCCAGCACGGCGTTCAGCGCGGTTAAAATAAATGCTGAACTGATGCTCCATCAGGCCATAAATACGCCGCGCTTTTTGCTTCTCGCGTAATTGCAGCAAATAGTCAGAAGCGCGTCCACGACGGAACTGCCCCTCACGGCCGTGCTGCCCTGGCGGATAAGAGCGGCGTTCAAAGGAACACTTAGGCGTCAAACAACGTGACCCCTTCAAGAATAGCTTTTCGCCTTCACGGCGACAAAGCCGACACACTGGTCCTGTATACTTTGCCAACTTATGCCTCCAAATAGATAGATTTACGAGAGGTTTACAGGTGTGGCAACCTTTCGTCCCTCTCAAGCAAGCCCGGTACTCTTGTCGCCGAATTGTCAGACCACAAGGCTACCAGACAAATTGACTCAATTACACACGCCGTTTCTTCGGCGGGCGGCAGCCATTGTGCGGTACGGGGGTAATGTCACGAATCGCCGTGACGCGAATACCCGACGTTTGCAGCGCCCGAATGGCCGACTCACGACCTGGGCCTGGCCCCTTCACGATGATTTCCATCTCTTGCATACCATGATCTTGGGCAATTTTTGCCGCATTTTTGCTGGCCAAACCGGCCGCATAAGGCGTACTTTTGCGTGAACCTTTGAACCCGGAACTGCCAGCGCTGGCCCAGGAAACTGTGTTCCCTTTGGTATCCGTGATCGTCACAATCGTATTGTTGAAAGTCGCATGAATGTGGGCCTGCCCTTGCGGCGCCATCTTCTTGACCTTCTTGCGAACCTGCGTAGTAGTTCTTCTACGTCCCATAATTTCTCCCGCTTATTTGTGTATGCAGTCCGGCGGCTAAAGCCCCAAACACAAAACACAATAACTATTACTTACCCTTACGACGTCCACGGCCGGCAACCGTCTTCTTCGGACCCTTGCGTGTGCGCGCGTTTGTCTTCGTGCGCTGCCCATGCACCGGTAGATGGCGGCGATGGCGCAGCCCACGGTAGCACCCGATTTCTGTCAGGCGCTTGATGTTCATAGCCACTTCGCGGCGCAAATCACCTTCTACGATGTAACCATCGTCTATGATCTGTCGCAAACGGCCGACTTCGGCTTCGGAAAGGTCTTGCACCCGTGTGTCCGGATTAATGTTGGCCGAAGCCAGAATATTCTGGCTGGCCGTCTTACCGATGCCGTATATATAAGTTAAGCCAATTTCCACCCGCTTATTACGGGGAACATCTACACCAGCAATACGTGCCATAATTCCTCCAGCCTACCCTTGCCGCTGCTTGTGATTAGGGTCTACACAAATCACACGCACAATGCCTTTGCGCTTAATAATTTTGCATTTCGGACAACGACGTTTTACAGACGCTGATACTTTCATTTTTTCTTCCTCTGATTGTGCCGCTTATAAAATGCACAATCTCTTATCTACTCATCAACTATCTGATTCTAACTTGCTTGCGCCACCTGGAGCAATTCCTGAAATACTTCGTCAATGTCTTGCTCACCATTTACTGTAACCAGGAGATTTTTGTTCTGGTAATAGTCAAGCAGCGGTTGCGTTTGCTCGGCGTAAACCCGCATTCGGGTTCGGATCGTTTCCTCGTTGTCATCAGAACGACCTTCTATTTCCGCCCGCTTGAGCAGACGTTTTACCAGTTCATCCTGGCATACATGAATATAAGGAACAGCTTTGATCGCCCCAGAAAATTCGGCTAACAACGCCTCCAAAGCCTCTGCTTGAGCCGGATTGCGTGGAAAGCCATCCAAAATCGCGCCCTGTTCACAATCTGCTTGCGCCAGTCGGGCGCGAACCATAGCGATGGTCAAGTTGTCCGGGACTAATTGGCCCCTATCCATGTACGTTTTGGCGAGTTTGCCTAACTCCGTTTCGTTCTTCAGGTTGTAGCGAAACAAATCGCCCGTTGCTACTTGTGGTAAACCTAGTTTAGTTTCCAATTTCTTGGCCTGGGTTCCTTTACCGGCCCCAGGGGCTCCCATCAAAACCAGGTAAGTTCCCATGTCTAGATAAATCCCTCGTAATTACGCATGAGCAGTTGTGCTTCTAACTGCCTCATGGTGTCTATAACCACACCAACAATGATAATGAGGCCAGAACCATTTACCACCAAGACACTTTGCTCAATGCCAGGCAGCCCCAATATCGCCCCTAGTCCTTGCATAATGCCGGGCAAGATGGCGATAATGCCCAGGAAAACAGCGCCGGCGAAGGTAATTCGGCGCACAACAGCCATGATGTAATCGGCCGTGCGTTTGCCAGGGCGAATGCCGGGAATAAAGCCACCCTGCCGCTGCAATGTCTGGGGAATGTTCTGCTGCTGGACCATGACGTCTGTATAGAAGAAGGTGAACCCAACAACCAACAGGAAAAAGAACAGCCAGTAAAAGATGAACAACCAGGGGTTGAGCGTTGGGTCTTGTACGGACCCAAAGGAGGCGATGGTTTGAGCAATCTTATCCATCGTGCTGCCACTGCCTGAGACGAACAGCCCGGCGATCAAGGGCGGGAAGGTCAGGATGGATTGGGCGAAGATGATCGGAATCATGCCCGCAGTGTTAACCTTCAGGGGGATGTAGCTGCTTTGTCCTTGATAGACCTTACGGCCGCGCACACGACGGCCGTACTGCACCGGTATACGTCTTTGCCCTTCCTGCACAATCACAATCACCAAGACCGTCAGGAGGGTGATGACAATGAATGCCACAAAGGTGAAGATACGGGTAACGGTGTCTGATAGGGAAAACATGCTGGCAATGCTCGGCAAGATCCCGGAAACAATGCCGCCAAAAATGATCAGCGAAATACCTTGACCAATGCCATCTTCTGTGATCATCTCGCCTAACCAAATGGCAAACATTGTGCCACCCAACATCGCCATCAACGTGGTAAACGTTGCCAACAGTTGCGGCGGCGTAAAGCCAAAGTTCGGCATAATCACTTCCAGCCCACCAACCGATTGGTAGCTAAAACCAACCAGTCGAATCTGACCCACCGCATTCACCAGGGCCAGTGGAACTGTCAGGTAATAGGTGTAACGATTAATCTTATTACGGCCAGATTCGCCTTCGGAAGCCAATTCCTCTAGCTGAGGGATAATCGGCGTAATCAACTGGATGATAATGGAGGCTGTAATGTAAGGATACACCCCCATGGCCATCACCGAGAAATTACGCACGGCCCCACCGGACAAGAAGTCCAAAAAGGCAATCACCTGATTATTGCCAATTGGTTGGCTCGTAAACGCCAACCACGCTTCCAGGTTAACCCCAGGCACGGGAATATTGGCCACCAAACGATAAATCACCAACAAGCCGATGGTGAACAAAATGCGTCGGCGCAGATCAGGCAGCATGAAGGCAGAACGTACAGAATCAATCATGATTTTTCTCCGTGTTCGATGGTCGGCGTGAATTACCCCTCAAGAGGGAGAATTTCCACCTGACCACCGGCTGCCTCAATCTTTTCTTTCGCCGACTGGGAGAAGCGATGCGCTTTAACGGTCAACGCTTGCGTCAATTCCCCTTCACCGAGGATAACGACCGGATCGTTCTCTTTTTTGATGAGTCCTAAGAAAGCCAGCACTTCTGGCGTTACGTCTACGTCTTCGAACTCATAGTCAGCCAGGTCTTTTAAGTTAACGACCTTATAGTAGATTTTATTGTCGTTGGTAAAACCACGTTTATAGGGCAAACGACGGGCCAATGGCAGCTGGCCACCTTCAAAATAAACGCCTTTACCACCGCCACTGCGGGCGTTTTGACCCTTGGTACCACGCCCGGCGGTTTTGCCTTGCCCGGCGGAAATACCACGACCCACTCGCTTGCGCTTTTTCTTTGATCCAGAATTAGGGCGCAGATCGTGTAATTGCATTATTTCACCTCTTGCACAGAAACCAGATGTTCCACTTTTCTAACCATACCCCGAATGACCGGGTTATCGTCGTGTTCCACAGATTGGTTCAACTTTTGCAAACCCAGCGCTTTAATCGTTGCTTTTTGTCGCTCGTTGTACCCAATCACACTTTTGGTATAAGTGATGATCAACTTACTCATTGCTTACGACTCCAGAATGGCATAACCTCGGCCACATCTTTGCCTCGTTCGGCGGCCACCTGATTGACGTTCTTGAGTTGTTGCAGCCCGTCCATCGTGGCTTGCAGAACATTGAGGACGTTCTGGCTGCCTAACGACTTGGAGAGAATGTCTTTATACCCTGCGGCTTCAATAATTTGGCGAACGGCGCCGCCGGCGATAACGCCTGTACCGGGCGAGGCCGGCTTTAAGAGTACTTTGGCCGAGCTGTGTGTGCCGATTACCTCGTGGGGGATGGTGTTACCCATCATGGAAACAGCGTGCATATTTTTGCGAGCAGCTTCCAGCGCTTTACGGATAGCATCGGGCACAGAGCGGGCTTTACCCACGCCAACAGCAACGCTGCCTTTGTTATCGCCTACCACCACAGCGACGCGGAAGGCAAAGCGACGGCCACCCTTGATGACTTTGGCAACGCGCGTAATGTCTACAATACGCTCGTCTAATTCGCTACTTTGTTCGTATTGACGTCTTTGTCCCATTGTATTCTCCTGTTTAGAACTTCAGACCGCCTTCGCGGGCGCCGTCGGCTAAGGCTTTGATACGGCCGTGATAGAGAAAACCACCCCGATCAAATACGACCTGCTCAATACCGGCTGCCAGGGCGCGCTCGGCCACTGCTTTGCCTACCAATGTGGCCTGCTCACTCTTTGTCTTGCCCGCCATCTGGTCCTTCAGTTGGTTATCAATGGAGGATGCGGACACAATCGTGCGCCCAGATACGTCGTCAACAAGTTGTGCATAAATCTGTTCCGTGCTGCGGAACGCGCTCAAACGTGGACGCTCTGGTGTACCGGAAACCTTCATCCGAATACGGCGACGGCGTCGTTCACGTGTTATATGAGATTTTACAGCCATGATAGTACCTCTTAAACCTTGCCTGTCTTGCCGGCCTTGCGCCGCACGATTTCGTTGTCATAACGAATGCCTTTGCCTTTGTACGGTTCTGGCGGTCGTTGTTTGCGGATTTGTGCAGCAATTTCGCCTACCACTTGCTTGTCAATGCCGGAGACGATCACGGTTTTGTTACGGTTTTCTACCGCAAACTGCACATCGGCCGGCGGGTCGAAGTGTACCGGATGCGAATAACCAACATTTAACACCAGTACATTGCCGTTCATTTCGGCGCGGTAGCCAACACCTTCGATTTGCAACTTTTTAGAAAACCCGTCGCTGACACCCACAACCATGTTGTTAAGCAAGGCGCGGGTTAAACCATGCAAAGAGCGATGTTCTTGGGAATCAGACGGCCGTTTCACTATCATCATCCCATCTTCCATTTCCAGAAGCATTTGGGGATGCAGCGGCTGCGTTAAACTGCCCTTTGGCCCTTTAACCGTTACCAAATTCCCTTCCTCAACATCAATCTTTACTTTGTCAGGTATTTGGATGGGCGCTTTACCAATTCGAGACATGGATTACCTCCAACTACCAGACCCTGCAAACAACTTCACCACCAATACCCCGGCGGCGAGCTTGCTGTCCAGTCATGATACCCTGAGATGTTGTCACGATGGAAATGCCCATGCCGCTCAACACCCAAGGAATATTTTTTGTACCAACGTAAACACGACGTCCCGGCCGGCTGACTCGTTCCAGACCCGTAATCACGGACCGGCGATGGCGACGGTCGCCTACGTATTTTAACGTCACATTCAACACAGATTGTGGTTTTTCAGGAATAACCTGATAATCCTCAATGTACCCTTCCGCTTTCAACACACGGGCCACTTCCACTTTGATTTTGGAATTGGGCATAGACACAGTGGGGTGTAACCGCATCTGCGCATTACGAATGCGTGTTAGCATATCAGCAATTGGATCACTCATTGACATAATGCACCTCTTACCAACTTGATTTCACCACGCCAGGAACATTGCCCTTCAGCGATTCTTCGCGGAAGCAAATGCGGCATAACCCAAAGCGGCGCATGTAGCCACGAGGACGACCACAAAGCCGACACCGATTTCTGACCTGTACGCGATATTTCCGCTTGGTTTCCCGTGCGATCATTGATTTCTTCGCCATTTTTTCTCCTACCTCAACTCTGCCAGAACGGCATCCCTAACAAGGTCAACAAACGGCGACCTTCTTCATCCGTCTGCGCCGTTGTCACGATGGTTACTTCCATTCCCCGCAGTTTATCAATCTTGTCAAAATCAATTTCAGGGAAGATCAATTGCTCGCGCAGACCAAGCGTGTAATTGCCACGGCCGTCAAAGGAATCAGGCGAAATTCCCTGAAAGTCACGTGTACGCGGCAGAGCCACATGGATCAGACGTGTCAGAAAACTCCACATCCGTTCGCCACGCAGAGTTACCTTCACGCCAATAATTCGGCCTTCACGCAACTTGAAACCAGCGATAGATTTCTTTGCTTTTGTAACCACCGGTTTTTGCCCGGTAATCGCCGTCACGTCGCTGACGGCAAATTCTATGGCCTTAGCGTTGTCCAACGCCTCACCCAGACCCACATTGACGACTACTTTCGTCACTCGCGGCACTTGCATAACAGAACTGTACTCGAACTCTTTCATCAGAGCCGGGGCAATTTCTGTCTGGTACCGCTCTTTTAACGGTGTAAACATTTTTCCTCCAGGTTAAGTGGCAGGTCAACCAACGGTTCAGGCTTTCACCTAGGTGGTCTGGCAGTGGAGCACCCACTTATCACAACCACCATTTACCGTTTTAAAGCGCCTGGCTCACCATGGGTTGTTAATCAGGATTTATCAATAATGTCTTTGCCACTCACTTTGGAGTAGCGAATAGAACGGCCGTCATCATTGCGGCGAAAACCAACCCGCGTCGGTTTATCGGTATGCGGGCACACCAGCATGACGTTAGACAGGGAAATCGGCGCTTCAAACTCAATAATACCGCCCTTGGCCTGCGACCGACCACCGGTAGCCTGCGGCTTCTGGTGCTTCTTAACCATATTCACGCCAGACACCACAATGCGGTTCTTCTTAACGATCAAACGCTGCACTTCACCGCGCTGTCCCTTATAATTTCCGGCAATCACTTCTACTTCGTCACCGACTTTAATGCGCATCTCTTACCTCATTTCCTGCTAAACGATGGCGCTAAACCCCATCGTCTGACCCATGTCTACAGCGCCTCCGGCGCCAAAGACATGATGCGCCCAAACCCCTTGTCGCGCAGCTCACGGGCTACCGGCCCGAAAATACGTGTACCAACCGGGTTCGTGCCCGATGAATCCAGGATAACCGCCGCATTGTCATCAAAGCGGATGTAGCTGCCATCATCGCGTTTGTACTCTTTGCTGGTGCGTACAACCACCGCTTTGACAATAGACCCTTTCTTCACCGACGAATTAGGCGCAGCCTTCTTCACAGAAGCTGTCACAACCTCGCCAACGCCACCATAACGGCGCACAGAACCGCCCATTACCTGAATAACCAGAAGTTCACGGGCGCCTGAATTATCTGCCACTTTCAAACGACTTTCTTTTTGAATCATGACAATTCCTCGCTATTTTGCCCGTTCCAAAATGGAAACGACAGCAAATCGCTTATGGCGGCTAATTGGCGCAGACTCGATAATCTGCACGCGATCACCCGTGCGGCAATCATTGGCTTCATCATGCGCCTGATATTTCTTGCGCAAACGCAATACTTTGCCATAGACGGGGTGGCGTTTTGTTGTTGTCACTTCCACAACCACCGTCTTGTCCATCTTGTCACTGATGACCACGCCTACCAGACGTTTACGTTGTTCTCTCATCTTATACCTACCCTACAACCTCATAGCTGGTAACCAGGCGCGGTTGCGACTTTTGCTGCCGGGCACGTCGCCCATGAAGGCGTTTTTTGTTTAGATTCACCAAAGCAGAGGCTAATTCTCCGCCCCCTTGTTCAGCAAAAGCCACCCGCCAGGCGCTGTCTTCGTAATTGAAAGCGGCCGTCGCCTGCCACTCTTTGCCGGTCAACACCGATGCGATAGACGGTTCGGCAGCGGCGGCTTCAATGGCTAACTGGCGCATGTGCAGCACAGACTCAATCTGGGCGGTCTCCCGGCGCACTGCGCGAATGCGCGTGTAATCTTCCAGGCGCGCGCCAGCTTTCTGGAAGCGAAGATTAAACATCTCCTCTCGATTATTTTCGAGCATTTCTCCCAGTTTCTGATCACTCATTCCGCGTAACTCAACGATTTTAGCCATTAGAGCTTATCCTCCCGTGAAATAACCTGGGCACGGATAGGCAGTTTATAAGCCGCCAATCGCAGCGCTTCGCGCGCCATATCTTCCGGCACACCGCCGACTTCAAACATAATACGCCCAGGCTTCACAACGGCGACCCAATGATCGACCGAACCTTTACCTTTACCCATGCGGGTTTCGGCCGGTTTGGCGGTCACAGGTTTGTCCGGGAAAATCCGAATCCAATATTTACCGCGGCGGCGCATATGGCGCACCACGGTACGGCGCATCGCTTCGATCTGGCGGCTGGTAATCCAGCCTGGTTCCAATGCTTGCAGGGCGAAATCGCCGCTGAGTAAATCGGAGCCACCTTTGGCCATGCCTTGCATACGCCCTCGGAACTGTTTCCGATATTTCACACGTTTTGGCATTAACATGATTACAAAACTCCGCAAAATTAAAGATTTAGGTATGCGGCTCTTGCCCACATTGAACCTAATCTTTAATCCTCATTTATTCACTAATGTAGACGTCCATGGCCGATTCGGTTCGTTGTGGCAAAACTTCACCACGATAAACCCAAACCTTGACCCCAATTTTGCCAAATGTGGTCAGCGCTTCGGCAAAGCCATAGTTCAGATCAGCCCGAATGGTGTTCCGCGGAACACGGCCGTCCCAAACCTTTTCCTTGCGCGCCATTTCCGAACCACCCAAACGGCCGCCTACCTCAATACGTACACCTTCCGCGCCCTGGCGCATAGCCTGCTGTACAGCCCGTTTCATCGCCCGACTGTGAGAAATCCGGCGCTCTATCTGCCCGGCAACATTCTCAGCGATCAACTGCGCATCCGTATCCGGCTGCCCAATCTCTTCAACTTCCAGCTTCACCGCTTTGTCAGTCAGTTTGCGCAGCTTGCCACGCAGTTCTTTCACAGAAGCGCCTTTACGGCCGATCACAATACCCGGCTTAGCCGTGTGGATCGTTACCTGAACCTGATTAGGTGCAGCGCGTTCAATGTTTAACGCAGAAATACCGGCCTGAGCCATTTCTTTGCGGATCAATGCCCGAATGGCGAAATCTTCATGCAGGAGATCCTGATACTGCTGTTTTTCAGCGTACCAGCGCGTATTCCAATCACGGATTATGTTCAAACGAAAACCGACAGGATGTACTTTACGTCCCATTACACTCCTCCAGCTAATTGTCGTAATCAACGACTTCGCGCTCAGCCAACACAACGGTAATGTGCGACGAACGGCGAATGATGGGCCGGAAACGACCACGCCCGGCAAAACGACCACCATGCGGCGCTTTGCGGTGCTGCGGTCCTTTGTCGGCATAGATACGGCTCACGTAAAGCTCATCCATTTCCAGACCAAAGTTCTGTTCCGCATTAGCCACAGCCGATTCCACCAGCTTGTAAACGACGCCGGCCGCAGTCTGAGGCATAAACCGCAATGTTGCCAACGCTTCATCCGCATTCTTACCACGGACAACATTACATACCAGGCGTACCTTCTGTACGGCAATAGGTATATGATGAACACTCGCTTTAACTTCAAATGCTTCAGCCATGATTACCGACGCCCCTTCCCTTTCTTCTCAGATTTCGAGACGTGACCACGAAACATGCGTGTAGGAGCAAATTCACCCAGCTTATGACCGACCATGTTTTCTGTAACGTAGATCGGAATGTGACGACGGCCGTCATACACCGCAATCGTATGCCCCACCATCTGGGGAAAGATTGTACTCGATCGAGACCAGGTACGAATCACCTGACGGCTCTTCGCCACATTCAGTTTTTCAACCTTCTTTAGTAATTTAGGACTGACAAATGGCCCTTTCTTCAAAGAACGTGACATTTTCTTCTAACCTCCTACCGACGCTTCTTCGTGCGGCGACGGAAAATATATCGGTCCGTAGCCTTATTCTTGCGCGTCCGTCGCCCCTGCGCCGGTTGACCCCATGGCGTCTTAGGACCAGGCATACCAATTGGCGAACGGCCTTCACCACCACCATGCGGATGATCATTCGGATTCATCGCCGAGCCGCGCACTGTCGGGCGCACACCCAAGTGCCGCTTACGACCAGCCTTGCCCAGCTTCACGTTTCCATGTTCCACATTCCCCACCTGACCAATCGTCGCCAGGCAGTCCTGTGGCACATAACGCTCCTCACCAGAAGGCAAACGCAACGTCACATACTGCGGGTGATCCTTCGCCAACAACTGCGCCGACGTACCCGCCGCACGCACCATCTGCGCACCCTTGCCAACTTGCATCTCCACGTTGTGGACCATCGTACCCAACGGAATGTTGATCAGCGGCAGCGCATTTCCCGGCCGTATTTCAGCCTTTGGGCCACTCATCACCTGGTCCCCAACACGTAAGCCCAGCGGCGCAACAACATACCGCTTCTCGCCATCAGCATATGTCAGCAGTGCAATTCGCGCCGAACGATTTGGATCGTATTCAATAGACGATACCCGGGCCGGCACGCCAAACTTATCACGCCGGTTAAAATCAATCACCCGATAACGCCGCTTGTGACCACCGCCTTGATGGCGCATCGTGATCTTCCCACGATGATTACGTCCGCCTCGCTTCCGCAAACCGCGCGTCAGCGCAGGTTCCGGAGCTACACGGGTGACTTCCTCAAATGTCTGGCTGGTCATATCACGCCGGCCAGGAGAAGTCGGTTTATACACTTTGATCGGCATCTTACCTCCAGAGACGGACTTCAGCTCGCATAAACAATGGGAACATCAACCCCATCATCCAACAAACCTCGTCCCTGCTCAAAATATCTAAAACCACCAACCTAAATAGTCAGTGATTAAATTACACACCCTCAAACAAATCAATTGAGTCGCCAGGAGCCAAAGTAACAACAGCCTTCTTCCACCCTGGTTTCCGTGTTGCCACGCGACGCCAACGCCGCGCCCGCTTGGGCGGCATATTCGCCACCCGCACTTTTTCCACAGTCACATCAGGCCAGGCCAATTCAATCGCTTCCTTGATTTGCACCTTGTTCGCCCGCGAATCAACCGCAAACGTGTATTGGTTATTAATGTCGACCCGATAACTGCTCTTTTCAGTAATTACCGGCCGGCGAATAATCTCACGCCAATGAATCTGCATCGCTTATTCCTCCTCTTCAACATCCTCAAAATCATCAAAATAATCTTCTAAACCCAGAAAAGAATTGATGACATCAAGGGCTGCCAGAGGCATCACGAGCTTGTTATAACCTAACAAGTCGCGAATATTCAGATAAGTTGCCCGCAGAGCCTTTATTTCTGGCAAATTGCGAGCCGACAATTCAACATTCTCGTTACGCTCCGCCAGCAGCAGCAGCGCGCTCTTACTCACATTCAGGCGATCCATAACGGCCGCCATTTCTCTGGTCTTAGGAACATCCATGTGGATCTCATCCAGCACAATAATGTCCCCATTGCCCGCTTTTACGGAAAGCGCAGACCGCAGCGCGGCGCGGCGCATCTTGCGCGGCATTTTCTTCTCGTAGCTGCGCGGCAAAGGGCCATGCGCCACGCCACCACCTACAAAAATAGGGGCGCGCCGGCTGCCATGCCGGGCATTACCAGTGCCTTTTTGGCGGTAAATCTTACGCGTGCTGCGATTAACTTCAGAACGACCCTTCGCCTTATGTGTACCCAGCCGCCGGTTCGCCAACTGACGTACCAAAGCCTGGTGCATCAAGTCACGATTGATATTTGCTTCGAAGATGTCGGCCGGAAGCTCAACGTTGCTCACTTCCATACCAGACATGTTATAAACAGGAACTTCCATGACAGTGCCTCCGCCAGTTAGTTCTTCGCGGAATCTCGGATAACCACGAGACTCCCCTTATGGCCAGGAATGGAACCTTTAATTGCTAACAGATTCCGCTCCGGGTCAATCTTGACAACTTGTAGATTCTGAGCCGTAAAACGCTCGTTACCATAATGCCCAGACATCTTTTTACCTTTGAACACATGGGCTGTCCCTGACGTAGCGCCCACCGAGCCAGGCGCGCGCCAACGGTCAGATTGACCGTGCGTTTTAGGCCCGCCACGAAAGCCATGTCGCTTAATCGTACCCGCAAAGCCACGACCTTTGGTGGTTCCCATGACGTCAATGTGGTCACCGGCCACAAATTGTTCAACCGTCAGAACCTGACCAACTTTATAATCGGCCGTACTCTTCGTGCGGAACTCGCTCAGATGACGCACAGGGGGTATACCGTTGTTCTTCTTACGCTGGGGATGCTGCTTATCGGTTTTTAACAAACCCAAATGGCCCTTCTGCCCCTTGGTCAAACGCTTTTCAGAGATGTCTCCAAAACCTACCTGGATGGCGCTATAGCCATCCGTCTTTTCTGCTTTTACTTGTGTGACATAACAGGGTCCCGCCTGCACAATGGTGACCGGCGTAACCACACCCTTTTCATCAAAAACCTGGGTCATGCCCAGTTTGATGCCTAGTAATCCTTTCACGTTAACCTCCCGGGACTGTCAGCTACCAGGCTTAAGCTGCATCATCCCACGCTCGCAGATTCAACCTGCGGCCAAAATGGTTTAGATCGAAATTTCGATATCCACACCAGCCGGCAAATTCAACCGCATCAACGTGTCAATAGTCTTTGAATCAGGATTGATCACGTCTATCAAACGCTTGTGAGTGCGGATTTCAAAATGCTCGTGTGAATCCTTGTCAATAAACGTACTGCGACGCACCGTGAAGCGCTCAATTTTAGTTGGCAACGGCACGGGTCCCACAACATGGGCGCCAGTCCGCTCAGCCGTTCCTACGATACGCTTTGCAGATTGATCGAGAACACGATGATCGTATGCCTTCAAACGAATGCGGATTCTTTGCTTAGCCATAATTGCCTCAATATGAAGGGCGCTGCTGCCTGGCAACAACGCCCTTCCAAACTAATTTATTTGATGATCTGGGTGATAACCCCAGCGCCAACCGTCAGACCGCCTTCGCGAATGGCAAACTTGCTGCCCTGCTCCAACGCCACCGGCGTAATCAGCTTGACATTCAAGTTCACATTGTCGCCGGGCATTACCATCTCCACACCCTCCGGCAAGGTGATCTCGCCGGTCACGTCTAGCGTGCGAATGTAGAACTGTGGCCGATAGCCAGGGAAGAACGCCTTGTGCCGACCGCCTTCATCCTTGCGCAGCACGTACACCTCGCCCATGAACTCGGTGTGCGGCGTGATGCTCTTCGGCGCAGCCAATACCTGCCCCCGCTCAATGTCGTCGCGGGCCACACCACGCAGCAGCAGACCGGCATTGTCCCCCGCCTGAACCTTGTCCAGAATCTTGTGGAACATTTCCATCGAGGTCACCACCACTTTACGGGTGTCTTCGCGCAGCCCCACAATCTCCACCTCGCTCATCGGCGTCAACGTGCCCCGGTCTACACGGCCGGTCACCACGGTGCCGCGCCCTTTGATGGAGAACACATCTTCTACCGACATCAGGAAGGGCAGGTCTACCATGCGTTCTGGCTGCGGAATGTACTCGTCTACCACACGCATGAGTTCCCAAATGGGGGCGTATTCCGGCGCGTTGGGGTCTTTGCTTTCGCTTTCCAAAGCGGCCAGCGCGCTGCCGCGCACGATGGGCGTCTCGTCGCCGGGGAAGTCGTAGCTGTCCAGCAGTTCACGCAGTTCTAGCTCTACCAACTCCAGCAGTTCTTCGTCGTCCATCATGTCTACTTTGTTCAAGAAGATGACCATGGCCGGCACTTCTACCTGACGAGCCAACAACACGTGTTCCCGTGTCTGAGGCATGGGGCCATCGGGCGCAGCCACAACCAGGATAGCGCCATCCATCTGCGCCGCCCCGGTGATCATGTTTTTGATGTAGTCACGGTGCCCCGGACAGTCTACATGGGCGTAGTGACGATTTTCGGTTTCGTATTCAACGTGGGCAATCGCGATGGTGATACCACGCGCTTTTTCTTCGGGCGCGTTGTCAATCTGGTCGAAGGCCCGGAAGTCTGCCCAACCTTTTAAGGACAGCGTTTTGGTGATTGCCGCTGTCAGGGTGGTCTTGCCATGGTCGATGTGACCGATGGTGCCAATATTGCAGTGTGGCTTCTCGCGCACAAATTTTTCTTTGGCCATAATTTCCCTTTCCTCTCTAAAACTCGTATTTCTACCGGTTTGTATCGCAACTTGCTACCGGGCCAAGACCGTATTGTTAACGGCCGCCTCGTATAATCGCCTGGGCAATATCTTCACTAACCGGAGCGTAATGATGAAACTCCATGGTAAACGTGCCCCGCCCTTGTGTCATCGAACGCAAGCGCGTCGCATAACCAAACATTTCGGCTAATGGAACCATAGCCCTGATAGATTGAATCCCTTCCACGCGCAGTTCCATCCCTTCGATGGCGCCGCGGCGCGAAGACAAGTTGCCGATCACATCACCGGTATAGTCATTAGGGGTAACGACTTCTACCACCATGATTGGCTCCAACAAAACCGGTTTGCCTCGCTGCACGCCATCTTTCAACGCCATCGAGCCGGCGATCTTGAAGGCCATTTCCGACGAATCTACTTCGTGAAAAGAGCCGTCGTACAACGTTGCTTTAAGGTCCACCAGTGGATAACCAGCAATTGCACCGCTGCTTAAAGCCTCTCGTATACCAGATTCAGCTGGGTTGATATATTCCCTAGGAATAACACCACCTACGACGCCATTTTCAAAAACAAAGCCTGAACCAGGCGGAAGTGGCTCCAGACGTAAAATGACGTGACCAAATTGCCCGCGTCCACCCGTCTGGCGCACAAAACGACCTTCGGCTTTTTCGACAGGACGGGTAATTGTTTCACGGTAGGCGACACGCGGCTGGCCGACATTGGCTGCCACTTTGAACTCACGCATCAATCTGTCAATCAATACTTCGAGGTGCAGTTCGCCCATGCCGTACAGAACGGTTTGCCCGGTTTGGTCGTCAACGCGAATCTGGAATGTGGGGTCCTCTTCCGACAAAGCCTTGAGCGCGACGCCCATTTTTTCTTGATCCGCATTACTTTTTGGCTCAACCGCCAGCATAATAACCGGTTCTGGGAAGTCTATAGATTCCAAAACGATAGGCGCGTCCGGCGTACAAAGTGTATCGCCGGTAAAGGTGATTTTTAGACCCAACGTGGCCGCGATGTCGCCAGCACGTACTTCCTTGAGATCTTCTCGATGGTCGGCATGCATTCTCAGAATTCGGCCGATTCTTTCTTTTTTGTTTTTGGTAGTGTTAATCAGGGTGTCACCAGCGTGCAAAACGCCGGAATACACCCGAAAGTAAGCCAGACGACCAACGTAAGGGTCCGTTACAATTTTAAAGACCAGGGCAGACAATGGCTCGTTGTCGTCAGGCTTCCTGGTTTCAACATCACCCGTAATTGGGTTCGTCCCCTCAATAGGGGGCACATCTGACGGCGAAGGAAGGTAATGAACTACTGCATCAAGCAAAATCTGGATGCCCTTGTTCCGCAGAGCCGTGCCACATAATACAGGCGTCACTTCACCCCGTATAGTAGCCTGCCGCAAGGCAGCCCGAAGTTCTTCAGGAGAAATCTCTTCATCTTCCAGATAACGCGCCATCAATTCTTCATCTGTCTCGATGATGCGATCCAGAATCGCCTGACGAGCTTGCTCAGCATCTTCGCGCACATGGTCTGGGATGGGAACAGAGATAGGTTTCGCGCCCAAATCATCATCTTCCCAAACAATCGCTTCCATCGTTAGCAGATCCACAATGCCTTCAAAGTCAGATTCCTGACCAATGGGCCATTGGATGGCGATGGGATTCGCCTTCAAGCGGCTACGGATCATACCGATTGTGCGGTTAAAATCAGCGCCGACGCGATCCATCTTGTTAATGAAGCAGATGCGGGGTACGTTGTATTCATCCGCCTGACGCCACACAGTTTCCGACTGGGGTTCCACACCGGCAACGGCATCAAACACCACAACACCACCGTCCAATACTCGCAGGCTGCGCTGCACTTCGGCCGTGAAATCTATGTGACCAGGCGTATCAATGATATTAATTTGATGATCAAGCCAGGAGGTACTGGTGGCCGCCGAGGTAATCGTGATGCCACGTTCCTGCTCCTGCACCATATGGTCCATCGTGGCTGTGCCTTCATGCACTTCCCCCATACGATGAATGCGACCTGTGTAATACAAAACGCGTTCCGTCGTAGTGGTCTTGCCGGCATCAATGTGGGCAATAATGCCAATATTCCGAACGCGGTCTAACGGTAAACGACTCATTAATACGACCTATACAAAAGCATTAGAAACGGGAGAAGTGCGAGAACGCCCGGTTAGCCTCAGCCATACGATGCGTGTCATCACGTCTCTTCACCGCAGCGCCTTGATTGTTCGCCGCATCCATTAATTCAGCGGCCAATTTTTCAGCCATCGAACGGCCGCCACGATTACGCGCGGCCGTTAATAACCAACGCATTCCCAATGAGATCTGACGCTCTGGTTCCACAGGCATCGGGACCTGATAGGTAGCGCCACCGACACGCCGCGGTTTTACTTCAATGTGCGGCATGACGTTATGCAAAGCCTGATCAAACACTTCTAAAGGAGGACGCTTAACACGTCCTTCAATAATGGTGAAACTATCATACAAAATGCGCTGTGCCGTGCTTTTTTTGCCGCTTCGCATCAGGCGGTTCACAAACATAGAAACCGTGACGCTGTTGTAACGCAGGTCCGCTTCTACGACACGTTTTTCAGGGGTGTAACGTCTTGGCATTTCTCAATCTCCCTACTTCTTTTTTGCCTTAGGCATTTTGGTTCCATACTTGGAACGGGCCTTCTTGCGATTGTCTACGCCACCCGCATCCAGGGTACCGCGGACGATGTGATAACGAACGCCCGGCAAGTCCTTCACACGACCGCCTCGCACCAAGACGACGGAGTGGTCTTGCAAAGAGTGGCCTTCACCGGGAATATAGGCTGTCACTTCGATGCCATTTGTTAAACGGACACGCGCAATTTTACGCAGCGCCGAGTTTGGTTTTTTGGGTGTCAGGGTTTTTACTTGGGTGCAAACACCACGTTTTTGCGGCGCGCCTTTCGGCTGGCGGGTACGACGCTGTTTAAATGAATTTAATGTCCATTGAAGGGCTGGCGCTGTGCTCTTTTTGCCTTTGGCCACACGCCCCTTCCGTACAAGCTGATTAATTGTAGGCACGCTTGCTCTTCTCCTTAATCTATTTTGTAACTTCCACGACCTGATGGTAACTTGCTAGAGGATGTTATCTAACAGCAAATTGTCATAATATGGGAAATATGCCATTACTTACCGACAAATGGAGGCCATCGTAGTTATAATAACTCGATGGCCTCCATGCTAAAACCTTATTCGGTTGGTAACTTCGGTTAAGTTACCGGGCGAAGCTAGTTAGCAAACATACGAATGGCGATTCTACCACAAGTAAATTGATTGTCAACAGTATGTCACGAGGATCGAGACGCATGATCCTCGTGACAATTTCGATGTAAATCTTGGTGATGTTAAGCAAGACAAACCTGAGGTGTCTATACTCGCAAAGGTCATAATCTGACACTCTTTTCACCTTGTCAGATGTTACCTTGTCACCTTGTCAAGTATATCTAATGGTGGCTTCTAGCCAGGTCCATCAGCCCTGTGCCGGCCCAGCGGCGATTTTTCTTGTCGTCCTCTTTGCCGAAACGGATAACGTCGCCTGATTCGGTGACGGCTTCTACGGCCAGACCCAGGCTTTGCAGCTCTTTGACCAACACGCGGAACGATGCGGGCACGCCTGGCTCTTCGATAGGCTCGTCTTTGACGATTGATTCGTAGGTCTTTACCCGGCCTTGCACATCATCTGATTTGACGGTGAGCATTTCTTGCAGGGTATATGCAGCGCCGTAGGCTTCTAAGGCCCACACTTCCATCTCACCGAAGCGCTGACCACCGAATTGGGCTTTACCGCCAAGAGGCTGCTGCGTTACCAGGGAGTATGGGCCAGTTGAGCGGGCGTGGGCTTTGTCTTCGATAAGATGTGCCAGCTTGAGCATATGGATGATGCCGACTGTAACAGGTTGATCGAAAGGTTGCCCTGTTTTGCCATCTATCAGGCGTTCTTTGCCATAGACGGGTAATGGAATGTGGTTAACCAAGGTGATTTTATCAGCCAGTTTGCGCAATGTGTCTACGGCCGTTTCCAATGGATCAACCTTAACGCTCTCAGGCAGCATGTCGCTGTATTTTTCCAGCATCAGGGAGTACCACTCGCGGATACAGACTTCAATGGCATACTCGTCAAACTGACCAAAATCTTGCTTGCGCAATGCTTCCCGGCCACCAAACAGCAGTTTATCCGGATCCCAACCGCGTGTGCGCAGCCATTCTAGCCCGGCATTATAGCGGGCATAATGATAGTCCGTCTCCAGCCGGGGCACGTCGTAACCCATCTCGCCCAACCAGTTGGATAAGAAGAGGATACGCGCCTCGTGGTCATTCTCCAGGGATTCCAGGTTGTAGTTCATTTCAACCAACCAGTCCCAGGCCCACTGCGTGACAATATCCCAGCCCCGTTCGACCAGCCAGGCGCGGGCCAATTCGGCGCTGATTTCGATCTCTTTGGCGCCGTCAAACACGGGGGTAATCGCCCGGAAACCAAGCTGATGAGCAGCCCAGCCCAGGTGTGTTTCTAGCACCTGGCCGATATTCATACGGCCGGGTACACCCAATGGGTTCAAGATAATGTCAATTGGTGTGCCATCGTCCAGGTAGGGCATATCTTCAATTGGCACAACCTTTGAGATAACACCTTTGTTGCCATGGCGTCCAGCCATTTTATCGCCTTCTTGCAATTTACGGCGTTGGGCCACACTAACACGCACCATCGTTTCTACACCAGCAGGCAAGTCGCGGTCATGCTGGCGATCAAAGACGTGTACGTCTACCACCTTACCGCGCGCACCATGGGGCAGGCGCAAGCTGGAGTCTTTGACTTCACGGGCTTTATCACCAAAGATGGCCCGCAGCAGTTTTTCTTCTGGGCTGAGTTCTTTCTCGCCTTTGGGGGTAATTTTGCCGACCAGGATGTCGTTTTCTTTAACGTCTGCGCCGACACGGATGATGCCGCGCTCGTCCAAATCTTTTAGAGCGTCTTCGCTGACGTTGGGAATGTCGTAGGTAATTTCTTCGGGACCCAGTTTGGTGTCGCGGGCTTCAATCTCATGTTTTTCAATATGGACAGAGGTGAAACGATCTTCACGAACCAGACCTTCGCTGACCAGGATAGCGTCCTCAAAATTGCCGCCTTCCCAGGAGAGGAAAGCGACGACAACGTCTTGACCCAAGGCCAGTTCACCATTTTCAGTGGAGGAACTGTCGGCCAACACGTCCCCGATTTCGACCCGCTGGCCCTTAACGACAACGGGACGCTGGTCAATGCAGGTGCTTTGGTTGGAGCGATTGTATTTGCGCAGGTTATAGGTACGCGGGCCATTTTCGCCCACAACGGTGATTTTGTCGCCAGCAACGCTGACAACTTCACCGGGTTCCTTAGCCACCACAACCTGGCCGGTGTTTAACGCGGCCTGTTTTTCCATGCCCGTGCTGACGATGGGCACATCGGGCTGCAGCAGGGGCACAGCCTGGCGCTGCATGTTGGAACCCATGAGGGCGCGGTTGGCGTCGTCGTGTTCCAGGAAGGGGATGAGCGAGGCGGAGATACCGACGATCTGGCGTGGGGCGACATCAATGTAGTCTACTCGCTGCACGGAGGTGAAGCGGAACTGCTGGTTGCGCCGGGAGGAGACGCGCCGTTCAATTAGCTGACCACGCGCATCGCTGTGGGCGTTGGCTTGCGCGATGGTGTAATGGTCTTCTTCGTCAGCCGACATGTAGACGATTTCGTCGGTCATGAAGGGCCAGACTTCTATCTGGTCCATGCCAGCTTCGCGCATGGCGGCAGCGTGTTCGGCGGTGATGGTTTCGTCCATGGCGACAATGATTTCGCCGGTTTCGGGATGGACGATGTTTTGGAAGGCGTCGTGGCCCACCAGTTCGTCGCTGGTGGCAGGGATGATATTGCGCACGCGGCGGTAGGGAGTTTCGATGAAGCCGTATTTATTGACACGGCCGTATGTCGCCAACCGACCAATCAGACCAATGTTCGGGCCTTCGGGGGTTTCAATGGGGCAGATACGGCCGTAATGACTATGATGCACATCACGCACCTCAAACCCGGCCCGTTCACGCCGCAAACCACCTGGTCCCAACGCCGACAGCGTGCGCTTGTGGGTCAATTCCGCCAGCGGGTTGGCCTGCTCCATGAACTGGCTCAACTGCGAACTGCCAAAAAACTCACGCACCGAGGCGACCACCGGGCGAATGTTGATCAAATTCACCGGCGTCACCGTATCGCTCTCACGGATGGACATACGTTCGCGCACGACTCGTTCCATGCGGCGCAGGCCAACACGCAGCTTGGCTTGCAGCAGCTCCCCGACGGTCTTCACGCGGCGATTGCCCAGGTGGTCAATGTCGTCCGGCCCTTCCAACCCGTTGTTGATGAGGATCATGCGTTTGACCATGCGCACGATGTCGTGCTGGGTGACGGTGCGATGCTCTTCAGGAATGGTTGTTGCCAGGTCCAGGCGTTTGTTGAGCTTATAACGCCCTACTTTCGCCAGATCATACCGGCGGCGATCATACAGTTGTTCATACAGGTATTGGGTGGCGTTGTCCAAAGTTGGCGGGTCGCCGGGGCGCATCCGCTTATAGAACTCGATCAACGCCTGTTCAGCGACCGGTTTGTCCAGGTCCCAGGGTGGCTCTTGCTCAATGCTGCCCTGAATGTACAGATGCTCGCTGTTGGTATCTACATCTTCAAACAAAGCATACAGATCCGCGTCGTCCCCTTTGTTCAAGATGCTGTCACCCAGATCATCTTTTACCGCGGCCATGGCCCGCAAGAAAAGGGTAATGGGCACAGTACGCTTGCGGTTGAACTTGACGGTGATGTAATCGGTTTTGCGGGTTTCAAATTCCATCCACGCACCGCGGTCGGGGATGAGTTTGCTCATGGCTAACGGCCGTCCCGTGGTACGCTCTTCCACCACCTCAAAATACGCGCCAGGCGAACGAATAAGCTGGCTGACGACGACGCGCTCGGTTCCATTGATAATGAAGGTTCCGGCAGGGGTCATCAGGGGGAAGTCCCCCATAAAAATCTCTTGCACAATCGGCTGGTCTTGATCTGTGCTGTATAACAAGCACTTCACGTAAAGCGGCGCGGCATAACTCATATCACGCTCGACGCACTCTTCCACGCTGTATTTCGGCTCCCCAAACCAGTATTTCAGGTCAAATCCTTCTGTCTCCGGCCGGTCGCAAGGAAAATACAATTTCAAGTCGCCATTGAAGCTTTCAATGGGCGAAATCTCGTCGAACAGTTCGGACAGGCTTTCGTCTTTAAAGACGTCAAAAGAATTTAACTGAACATCAATAAGGGTGGGTAGTTCGAGTGGGTCAGTGGTGCGTGCATAGGTTTTTGTTGGCAGTCTAGACATTGATTCTTCACCTGTTCCCCAGATAAACACGCCAGTTTATCCTTAGAAAATTATGAAATTGCTCCACCTGATCGCGTTAGCAAACCGCAAACAAGGGGTGCAACACCTCTGCTGCACCCCTTGGGCTGTTCCTCTCAGGTCAACATACCATTCCGATTACTTGCGGTTCTATAAAGAAATTTCCACAAATACGCGAACGTGCATTATAGCTGCGGCATTTTATCTTGTCAAGGAATCGTAGATGGCGATGATGTGGCGGCCGGCGCGCTGCCAGCTATATTCCTGCAGGGCGCGTTGACGCAGTTGTTGGCCGAGTTCCTGACGCCGTTCTGGCTGGTGGGCCAACTGTCTGACGGCCGTTGCAAAACCGGCCACATCGCCCAACGGCACGTACACGCCCAGGTCGGCCAGGTATTCGCGGTGGACGGCCGAATCGTAGGCCACGATGGGTTGACCCAGGGCCATGTAATTGAGGACTTTGCCGCTGCCTTCGGTGCTGGACATTTTGGGGGCGACGGCGATGTCGCCGAGAGAGAGGTAGTAAGGCGCGTCGCGGTACTCTACTTTGCCGGTGAAGGTCATCGTGTCGGCTACGCCTGCTGCGTCGGCCATGCTCTGGTAGCGGGTGGCATCAGGATAGCCCATGACCAGGAAGTGCATGGCTTCACCGGCATCGCGACAGCGCACGGCCGTTTCAATCAAATGCGGGATGCCCTGGTAATCGGTGAGCAAACCGAGGTAGGCGACGATGAGACGGCCGTCGGGGATGCCCAACTGGTGGCGCAGTGTCTGTTTGGCTTCCGACGAGAATTTTTGCGGATCAAAGCGGGTGGTGTTGGCGCAGTCTGGCAGGGGATGGATGCGCGCCTGGGGGACGGCAAACTGCTCCTGCAAAAAGTGACTGGCCTGGATGGAACTGGTCAGCACGGCGTCTGGCAGGCGGCCGCTGATGGTTTCTTCAGGCGGCGGGCGTTAGGGTGGGACACGGGCCGTTGGGGTTCAAAAAGTGGTGGTCTACCATCTCTTCTGTCAGGCTGCCCTGGAAGTCAAACACCAGCGGAACGCGCAGCAGCTTCGCCACCACGCCGCCAATCAACGCCCCCTCGTGCATGTGTCCGTGAACCACATCCGGGCGGAAGCGCAGCCCTTCGGCCACGCTTTTGACCGCCAGATAGATGTCAAAAGCCAGCTTATGGCGGGAAGAGCCAACCTCGTAATCGGTGTGATAAGGCAGCGGCGGCGTGCGCCGAATGTCCAAATCCGGCATGTCGCTTCCTTTATAATAGGTAACGATGGCAACTTCCTGCCCCAATTCTTGCAGCGTGTAGGTTTCTTCCAGAATGCGAATATGTCCGCCATAGTCGCTAAAAAAGGACGTAGGCGCAATCATCAGCACGCGGAAACGGGGAGAGAGTGGGGGGAAGGCATGGTGTGGTCAGTGTTCGGTGGTCAGTGGTCAGTAATCAGTGTTCAGCAAATACTGAACACTGATTACTGGTTCCGTTTACGGCCAAAAACGCCCAAGAACTGAGAACCAATCGTATTGCCCTCAATTTCTGGCGCCTGGCCTTCGGCCCATTCATTTTTGGCCCGGTCGGCCAGCCAGCGCTGCCGTTCCATGTGCAGGTCGGCAAAAATCGAGGATACCATGTCTAAGTCGCCCTCATCCACCAGGCGTCGCAGCGCTTTCATCTCGTCAATCAGGGAATCCAGCCAGCGGAGGGTGGCGGTTTTGTTGGTGAACGCCTGGTAGGCCACATCGGCCCCGGCGCTGAGGGGTTGGGTGGTTTGGGCGAAGGACAGGCCGGCAAAACGGAGCATATCGCGCCAGCCAGGGGATTGGGTGATGGCGCGATACATGGCGGCGGCTAATAGGCCGGGAACCGTTTCTAGCCCCTGCGCCAGATTGTCGTACTCCAGTGGGTCCACAAAGTAGGGAACCGCGCCGAGCATGGAACCAAAGGCAACGGCCGTTGCCACAGCTTGCGGGTCGGCCTGGGGTGCGGGCATCAGGCAGAAGATGCTGTTCCTAAACAAATCGGCGCTGGCGGCTTCGATGTGGATACGGCCGTCGCTCAGCCAATCGGCCGCCAACACCGGGCTGGCCCCTACATAATGCCCCTGGCTCAGATGGGCCGCCGCCCACTTCAGACCAGGCTGCTTCAGGGTGGAAAAGTCCAAAATGAGGGTATGCGGTTGGATGGCGTCGCCGATGACCGACAGCAGCGGTTCCAGTTCAGACATGGGCACAGCCAGCGCCAGAATGTCGGCGCGGGCAGCCAGACTGCGGGCGTTGGCCTCTGCCTTGTCTATGGCGTGCAGCGAAGTCTGGGCGATGCGGGCCATGTCTGGCTGGCGATCATGGCCGATGATGGTGAGGGTGGGCGAAGATTGTTTGACGGCCAGGCCGATGGACGCGCCCAATCGCCCCAGGCCGATGATAGATACGTTTTGCGCTTTCATTGCCTTCCTCCTTGTTCCTTAGGGTTCATATGTTTTTAACCTGGTGAGATTGGACCAATCTCCAAGATTGGTCCAATCTGGAAACTCCAAAGTTAATTGCAAACGAACCCTTAGTTTTGGTCGTCGGCCCATTGCAGGTGGCGGAGCAGGTGGTCAGTTTCGGTAACGGCCGTTACCAACCCATTATCCTGGTGGCGGCGAATCAACTCAACGGCCAGCGGGCGGCTGCCAACGGCGGCGGCCATCTCCGCGCCCCAGGCGGGATGCTGCGCTTTGACGACAAACGGCCGTCGCCAGCCCACTGCTTGCCCCTGCCCCCAAACGGCCGTTTTCCGCGGGCACACCATCTGCCCCAATACCACCCAGGAGCGCTCCCAGACAGACAGCGGCGCGCGCGTTTTGCCCACGTCGTGCAGCAGCGCGGCCGTCCACAAATCGGGCTGATCGTGTCCGGCGGCCTGCAACGTTTTTAGCACCCGGTAGCTGTGCCATTGGTCGCTGCTGCTAAAACGTTGAAACAGCGCCAGTTCGGCCGGCGTCAGGTGAGCGGCGATTTCCGCCTGGGCAGCGGTGGGTAACGGCCGTGCCGAGACATTCCGCCAGAACTGCCGGAGCCGATAACCAAAGTCGCCCACTACAACCCAATCAAAAACGAAAGCAGCATGGAAGATGGGACCATAATCAAATTGCTAATAAGGTTGATACCCAACATCGGCAGGATGAAAATGGCAAACATCAGAATCAAGAAGCCATACTGTTCCAGCGGCCATAAGCGGGAGGCCATGTCGGGCGGCAAGATGCCCATCAAGATTTTAAAGCCGTCCAACGGCGGGATGGGAATCAGGTTAAAAAAGGCCAGAATCAGATTAATCCAGACAAATTGGAAGAGCAGCTCGCCCAAAGAAGGTAAGACGCTGGAACCGCCAAAAGCGGAAAAGCCAACCAGCCCCAATTGAAAGGGCAGGGCGAAGAGGACGGCCATAATTACGTTAGAAAGGGGGCCAGCCGCGGCGACAATTGCCATGCCAGTGCGTGGGTTGCCGCGAAAATTCATCGGGTTCACCATCACCGGTTTGGCCCAGCCGAAGCCAGAGACCAGCAGTAAAATTGTGCCGACGGGGTCCAGGTGGGCCAATGGATTGAGGGTGATACGCCCCATGCGGCGCGGCGTGGGGTCGCCCATGCGGTCGGCGGTGACAGCGTGGGCCAATTCATGAATGGTAAAAGCCACCAGCAGCACGATAGCTCGCGCAATCAGGGTGGCGGCGTCTAAACCTAACATACTTGCCTCATTTATGTGCAGATTGGTAATTGGGGGCAAGTATACCGTGCCCCTCTGGTGGTGGCGAATTGGCAGGTGGGGTGACGGCCGTTCCTCCCACCCGCCTCTCATCTGCCATAGGTGTCCAGAGAAATCTTCGCGCAATTTGTAGAACGATTTTCCAAATCGTTCCCTGGGCGATTTGGAAAATCGCCCTACCATCGCAGGAAAAGAGTTTTCTGGATAGCTGCATCACTTGCCTGTCTGGGGCGCTGGCCTATAATTCCCGCCCTATGTATATTGAAATTCACGTGGGCGATGTGGTGCGCCTGCGCAAACCCCACCCTTGCGGGAGCTTTGATTGGGACGTGGTCCGTATTGGCGCAGACATTGGCCTGGTATGCCAGAAATGTGGCCGGCGCGTGCTGCTGCCACGCGGTGAATTTAACAAGCGCCTCAAAACTATCTTACAACACGCGCCTCAAGACCCGCCCGAAAACGAATGACAACCCTCCTTGGTTTTGTTTATGTCACGGCCGTTGCTCTTTTGTCGCTGTTTGGTCTGATGGGCCTGTACACCCTCTGGCAGTATGGGCGGCATCGCCACGACGCCTTCCCCTGCCCGGTGGTGGACCCGGAAACGCTGCCGCCGGTGACGGTGCAGCTGCCTATTTATAACGAACGCTATGTGGTGGCGCGGTTGATTGAAACGGCCGTACACCTGCACTACCCGCCCGCCCGGCTGCAAATCCAGGTCCTCGATGACTCCACTGACGATACGACCCACCTGGCCGCCGACCTGGTAGCCGGTTATCAGGCGCAGGGTGTCAACATCCAGCTTATCCACCGCGACAACCGGCAGGGATACAAAGCGGGCGCGTTGGCCGCCGCCCTGCACCAGGCCAACGGCGACTTCATCGCCATCTTCGACGCCGATTTTCAACCACCGCCGGGGTTTTTGCTGCAAACCATCCCCCACTTCCTGCCCACGCCAAACCTGGGCATGATCCAGACGCGCTGGGGCCATCTGAACGCCGAAGCATCGCCGCTGACCGGCGCCCAGGCCATCGCCCTGGACAAGCACTTTGCTATGGAGCAGACGGTGCGCCATCGCGCCAACCTGTTTCCCAAGTTCAACGGCGCGGGCGGCGTCTGGCGGCGCGCCTGCCTGGAAGACGCCGGGGGATGGGAGACCGACACCGTCTGCGAAGATTTGTGCCTGAGCACCCGCGCTATTTTACGCCGCTGGCAGTTCCGCTTCCTCAACGACGTGACGGCCCCGGCGGAACTACCGGCGACCATCACCGCCTTTAAAATTCAGCAGGCGCGTTGGGCCAAAGGCTCTACCCAGTGTTTGCTAAAGTTCGGGCGGCAAATTGTGTCTAATTCCGGCCTCACACCGGCGGCGCGGCTGTATGGCCTGTTGTCTATGGCCGCTTATTCGGCCCATTTGCTGCTGCTGCTGCTGTTTTTGCTGCAAATCCCGCTCATTCTCGGCGACTACCGCGCTCCGAGTGGGCTGCTGCTGTTTTCGCTGATTGCCATCGGCCAGCCGCTGCTGTTTATCTGGGGGCAGCAGTCGTTGTATCGGGATTGGGTCTGGCGGCTGCGTTATTTTCCGACGCTGTTGATTGTGGGCGTGGGGCTGGCTCCCAGCAACAGCCGGGCGATTCTGGAGGTGTTTATGCGTCGGGGGCATCCTTTTTTGCGCACGCCGAAGCTGGGCGACGGCCGTTCTCTAGGCTACCGACTGCCTTTTGATTGGATTATTGGTGTGGAACTGCTGCTGGCGGTGTATGCGGCCGTGGGGTTGTATCTGGCGGTGAGCCGACAAAATTATGGCCCTATTCCGTTCCTGGCGACGTGCCTCTTGGGCTTTGGCAGTGTGGCATACCTGGGCCTGCGCGACTTTCTCCACCACCGGCGGCAAGAGCTGACGGCCAACGAGCCTGCGCCATACCATATTTAGCCCGGAATGGGTGGTTGAGTTGGTTAATTGGTGGGCTGGTCAGCCAACCGTCAAACCAACCCACTGATAAACTGCGCCTCAGAAAGTGGAGACTGTACCTTCTTTGCCGTTGACGTTCCAATGGCCGTCTACCAGAAAGCCAATCGCTTCGTCTCGTTCGCCATCCATGAGGATTTTCAGGCGGCGGCTGCCGCACACGGCCGCTAAATCTATCACCCGCAGGTAATCGCTCAGGGGAGCGTCGGCCGGGGAGAGGGCGGCCAGGCTGTTAGCTGACTGGCGGAAGAACTCCCAATTGAAACGGCCGTGTCCATCGCCCAAATGCAGTGGCAAAGAAAAGATTCCCGCCTCCACCAAATCCTGCAAAAAGTGGGTCCCGTAGGACAATTCCGGCATCTGTCCATCATGCGGCACACCTATTTCGATGAGTACCAGCGTGTTGTGAATGTCGGCATAGGTCACGCGCACGCCCAACTCCAGATTGGCGCTGCCCCAACGGCCTGGCCCCATCAAAATAAAACGCTCGTCGGCCAGCACATGGTTTAGTCGCCCAACGGCCCGCCCCAATTCCAATTTCATCGTCTGATCGGCAATCTGAGAATATGTCTCCGGGTCTACAAAGACAATGTAGCGAATGCCTTCCGCCTGACCATCAGGGATGAGTTTGTGGGCGGCAAAGAGGATGTCTTCCCGCGGGATGTCCGGCGGGATGCGTACTGTGCCATGCTCGTGGCGCTGGCTGAGGGGACGGCACTGAATCATGCTGAGCAGGTAGTCGGATCGGGGATGTCCAGTCTGAATCTGCACGGCAAATTCAATATCTACCGGCGTGCCATACACTTTTTCCAATCGTTTCAGGGCATGGCGCATCAGGTCTATGAACCTGGCGTCTTTGGTTAAATTGTTGAACGTAAGGACCAGCCGGGTATGCTCGTCCAGGGAGGCGGAAGACAAAACAGCCTGGAAGTAATCGCCCATGTCCACCGAAACCAGGGTGCGCAGATGGGGATACCGTTCGTCTAACACGTCGCCGACGGGCAGGGTTTTGAATTGGTTGTCGGCCAGGTCCAGCACATCTATGTACCATTGGGAATGCTGGCGGATGGCGGAAGCGGTGGTTTCCGGGCGCAGTTGGGGATGGCTCAGGCCGATCATGCGTGGGTAATCTTTGTCCACGCGGTCTACGGCGCGGGTTCCCAGCCCCCAGACCAAGCGCAAGAAGCCATCGTGGCGGCGGATGCGCGGGTTCCAGCGGTAGGGATTTTGGCTGAAGCCAACGCCGGCGAGGGTGGGGAAAAAGTAACGGCCGTATGCCTCCCCCTCCACTTTTTGCAGCAGCACCCCCATCCGTTCGTCGTAATCAATCATGCCGTGCTGCCCACGATACAGCAGCGCATCCGGGTTCAACGTGCTGGCAAACACCCGCCGGATGGCGTCCATGAGCGCCTGCAAATTCCCCTCCGGCGTGCCCTGGTTGGGGCAGAAAAAGCTGTCGTACTTACCGGCAAAGGCTGTGCCAAAATTATCCTCCAATAAACTCGACGAGCGCACAATAATCGGGCTGTTACCCATCTCCTCCAGGAACTCCACTAACCCTTCCATCACTTCGTCTGGCAGCACCCCCTCCAGATGCGCGGTCACGATGTCCGGGTATTCCATTTGCGTCTCTTCCAGCGACCGGTATTTCTGGTTCATCAAATCGGCCAGATTGTTGATCAGGTAAAAGTCGTAGATGACTTCTGTGCCGATAAAACAAGTCTCTGGCATCCTTACCTGGTCGCCCAGGTAAGGTCCCCATTCCGGGTTGTCTTGTTTGAGGATCTTGTAGGCCAGCATCATGCCGGCCGCTTTGCCGCCAATTTTGCCGCTGCCAATGCGCCGCCGGTAAATATCGCGCAAATCGGCAATGGTAAAAACGTTTTTGGCAACGCCAATGTAGGGCAGTTGGTCGCTGACCATGCGCTTAATCAGAACAACCTTAATTTCGCGCAGGTGGTGTTCCACGTGGTCGCGCTGTGGGCCGGTCATTGCCTCATAAATTTCGCCTTGCCGGAACAGCAATTCCCAAGGGGCGATTTCCGGGTTGAATGTGAGTTCGCTGGACAGGCTGGGGGATGGCTGATCGGCCAGAACTTCTTCAATGACCTGGTTGAGCAAAGCGACGCCCAGATTGTTGGCGAAGTAAGCGTCGGTATGAAAGTCGCGCACGCGGTCTTTACGTTTTTGCCAGGTGATGGTTTCCTCCTGGTAATAGGGGTCCATCAGACCCTCGCGCTGCTGCGAAGCCATTGCCAATTGGCGCACTTCCTGGTAGAAGGTTTCTTTGCTGACAATGCCGCGCCGGAATAACTCCTGGCGCATTCGCCGCCGGATTTTGTCGCACAAAATAGGGTATTGCGCCAGTCGAATATACACATCAATGGCTGGCGTCGTACTTCTTAATTCGTCCAGGTACTCCATAAGCCACCTCGTGGGAAATTGGGAAATGGGATAAAGGCAATGCGGTTCAGTGATGGCTAATTTGCTGGTTGGTTAGTTGGTTGGGGCGCTTTTACACCTTGTCACCTGTCATCCTGCTCACCCTGCGCCCAATCTCCTTCGGTCAAATAGCCGATGGCTTTGTCTACGGCGCCATCCATGATGATATTGAGGCGTTTGTTAGGGGTGACGGTTTGCAGGTCTATGACGCGCAGGTAGGAAGCCAACGGCGCATCGTCGGGGGAGAGGTCTGGCAAGGCGTTGGCGGATTGGCGGAAGAAGTCGAAGTTGAAACGGCCGTCACCGTTCCCCACCTCCAACCCCAACGAGTGAATGCCCGATTCCACCAAGTCCTGAAAAAAGTGTGTGCCATAAGAAAATTCCGCGCCGCCGCCCTCGGACAGATCGGCCACTTCGATCAACACTCGCGTGTTGTAAATATCGCCATACGTCACGTGGACGCCCAGGTCCAGATTCACGCTGCCCCAACGCCCCGGTCCAATCAAAACAAACAACTCGTTTTCTAGCAGCTTGTTTAGCCGGCCAATGGCCCGACCCAATTCCATCTTGGCGGTCAGGTCGGGAATGCAGCGGTACTCCTGGGGGTCCACATAAATCACGTAGCGAATGCCTATCGCTTTGCCATCGGGAACGAGGTGATCCGTCACAAACAGCGTATCTTCTTCCGGCACATTCTCCGGGAACGCGATGATGCCCCCCTCAGCTCGCTGGCTTAAGGGGCGGCATTGCAAAATATTGAGACGATAATGAGGGTATGGGTAATCGGGCACAATGTCTATGGTAAATTCCACGTCTACCGGCCGTTGGTAGCGCTCTTCGAGACGGCGCAGGGCCGTGCGCAGCAGCCGCACGAACTTCCGATCCTTAATGATGAAGCTAAAAGTCAGCACAAATCGCTCCCCATCGTTAGCCGACGCCGACACCATTTCCTGTAAATAATCCCCCTTGTCCACTGAGACCAGATAGCGCAGTTCAGGATAATTGTTGTTGAGGATGTATTGGATGGGCAGGGTGACAAAGGTGTTGGCTTCCAGGTCTATGGCGTCCAGATACCACTGGGCGTATTGGCGGATGGATTGGGTGTCGGTTTCTGGCCGCAGTTGGGGATGGCTCAGGGCGATCATACGCGGGTAATCGTTGGCGACGCGGGTGACGGCGCGGGTTCCCAAGCCCCAGACCAGGCGCAAGAAGCCATCTTCGCGCCGTATTTTGGGATGCCAGCGGAATGGGTTTTGGCTGTAGCCAACACCGGCAAGCGAGGGAAAGAAGTAACGGCCGTGCTGCTGCCCCAACACCGGTTGAATCAACACCGCCATGCGCTCGTCATAATCAATCATGCCATTCTTGCGCCGGTACAAAATGGCGTCCGGGTTCAGTGTACTGGCATACACCCGGCGGATCGCATTTTGCAGCGCCTCCAGATTCTCGTCCGGCGTGCCCTGGTTGGGGCAAAAAATGGTCTCGTACTTCCCGGCAAACGAGAAGCCAAAGCTGTCTTCCAACAAACTGGACGAGCGCACCACAATCGGGCGGCTGCCCAAATGAGACAGCACCTCGCGCAGTTGGTCCACAATGTTTTCGGGAAACTCCCCCGCCAGATGCGCCGCCACAATTTTGGGGTACATATCCCGAATCTCATCCAACGGCCGATACTTCTGATTCATAAAATGGTCCAACCGGTTCATCAGCCGAAAATCATAAATTACCTCCGTGCCGATGAAATGCGAGTCGGGAATATCCACCCATTGGCTGATATCTGGCCCATGCGCCGGGTCCTGTTGGTGCAAAATACGCCGCGCTAACAGCATCCCGGCCGCCTTACCGCCAATTTTGCCCGATCCAATGCGGTTGCGATAAATGTGGCGCAAATCGGCAATGGTAAAGGCATTTTTAGCCACGCCAATAAACGGCAGTTGGTCGCTGATCAGCCGTTTGATCAACACCACTTTAATCTCTTGCAGGTGGTGTTTCACTTTATCTTGCGCCGGTGCGGGCAAGGCTTCGTAGATTTCACCCTGGCGGAACAATAGTTCCCAGGGCGCAATCTCCGGGTTAAACGTTAACTCAATGTTTCGCGTGGGGGTGGGCTGGTCGTTCAGGGCAGCCTCAATCAACTGCGTCAGCAGCCCACTGCCCAGGTTATCGGCAAAATAAGCATCGGTAATAAAATCGCGCACCCGGTCTTTGCGCCGCTGCCAGATGCTCGACTCTTCCTGGATATAGGGGTCCTCCAAACCTTCGCGCCGCTGCGATTCAATGGCGCGCTGACGCACCCGCTGCTCAAACTCTGCCTGAGAGATGATACCCCGGCGAAAAAGCTCCTGGCGCATCATCACCCGAATTTTGTCACAGAGAATGGGGTATTGGGCCAGCCTGATGTAGATGTCAATGGCCGGGGTTACGCTGCGCAAAGGTCTGGTATTCATAGGCATCTCCATGACATGATTATAACAGGTTGTTGGCGGCGGGCGGGATATATACCTGACAAGGTGACAAAAATGTCAGATTATGACCTTTGCGCGTATACTTTCAGCAATTCCAATTATGAACCTGCTCGTAGAGGCGGCACAGGCGGGCCATTGTCTCGGCCATTCTCCAACACCTCTGCTGCCGCCTGTCTCGCCCGGTTCAGGCAAAAATGGGCGAGACGGCGCGGGAAAATGCCGTCCGCTGCGGCTGTTACCTGTCCGCGCCGTCCCGCCCCTACCACAATTGGAATTGCCGATATACTTTGAGGAGCGCCGACTTCCAGTCGGCTCGCTGCCAGCAGGATGCTGGCACTCCATTTTCAAGGAGGATGGCATGACAACGATTTTTGCCAAAATTGTGCGCGGCGAACTACCGGCGACGAAGTTGTATCAGGATGAGTTGGTGACGGCGTTTCGAGACATCAATCCCATCGCCCCAACCCATATTTTAATTGTCAGCAACAAGGTGATTCCAACGGTAAATGACCTGACCGAAGATGACGAAAAAATCACCGGCCGGATGCTGACCGTTGCCAAAAAACTAGCCGAGCAAGAAGGCATTGCCGAAAGCGGCTACCGCCTGATCATCAATTGCAACGGTCATGGCGGGCAAGAGGTGTTTCATTTGCACATGCACCTGGTGGGGGGACGGCCGTTAGGCCCCATGTTGTATCGGCAGAAGTAGGGAAGGGTCACACAGTGTTCAGTGAACTGGATACTGGATACTGAACACTACTCACTACTGATCGCATTCCCCTCTTCCCGGCAGGCGCACGCTTCCTTGCTTACGCCGCCGCGGGTCAGCAGGCCATCATATTCACGCCCCAGGCCAGATGTGACCCACCCGGCCATCTCCAGCGGCATCGAACCATCGGCGGAGACCCAACGGCCGTTATACAGCCGGGCCACATGCACATGCGTGCCATTGGAAAAGCCCCCCTCGCATGAGGGATGCCCCAACCGGTCGCCGGTCTGCACAAAACTGCCGACGGCGATACGGTCGCGGCTTTCCAGGTGCATATACACAATCGCCCAGCCCGTCCCGGCAAACCCATCGCCGTCCAGGTCTACCACCACCGCCCCCTTGTCGCTGCGCACCACCCGGCCATCGGCCATGGCCGTCACCCAGGCATCGGAGACCACACAGCCCAATTCGTCGGCTGGCGGCGCAAAATCAATCGCTGCCCAGGCGGAGCCAGAGGCCCAACCGCCGTGCGGCCCGCCGGTGTAATACCAGGTTTCGCCGCTGCCCCAGGGCAGTTGTAATGGCGGTTGGCGCAAATCAGCCGGCCACAATGGGTCCACGGTAAAGGCGAACGGGCTGCCAAACAGCCGGTCGTAGGTCGCCAAAAAGCCGGTCACGCCCACGTCTTGCAGCCAACTTTCATAAGTGACGCCGCTGAACGCGCCGAGGGCGTTTTGCACCCCGGCCGTGCCGTCGTTGATGTCGGCGGCAAAGGCGACGCGCGTGCCATCATCCAGCGTGGTGGCGCTGATGCCGCCTTCGGCACGGCCGTAATAGCCCCAGTTGAGCAAATTGGCCGCTCGGCCAAGCTGCTGATACAGGCCAGACAGCCCGGCCGCTTCATAGCCCAGGGGAAATGGCACGGTGTTGGCTCCGGTAACGGCCGTTTTTGTCACCCACCCCGCCCGATGTTCCACAAACGCCAGCAGCAGGCGCGGATTGACGCTGTAGCGGTCGGCCACCAACTGCACAATCTCCGGCCCGGCCATATAGACCCCTTCCACCTCTTCACCCACTGTCAGCAAATGGCCGCCATACGTTTCGGCAAAAGCGCGAATAACAAACTCCCTGGCCGCCGGACCATACACCAATTCGCTGTCGGGGATTAGCTTAAAGCTGGGGCCAGTGGCTTCCATCTGGCTGGGCACGCGGATTTCTTGCCCTACCAACAAAATAGCATTGGCGTCTAGCTGATTCAGTTCCAGCAAGTCGGCCACCGTCGCGCCGTAGATTTGGGCGATGTAACCCAACGTTTCACCCGCGCCGACAAAATGGCTGGCAACCGCGCTGCTGCCGGCCGCGGCCACCGCGTGCGGCGCGTCTGGTGTGGGCGTGCCCACATAGGCCGGGCGGGTAGGCAAAATCATCGCCGGGATGATGGGCGTCGGCAGCGCATCTCCCGACGCCGCAGGAATGGCGGGCGCGCCGACGGCCGTTGGCTGCGACTGATCGGCTGTGGGCACGGTCGGGTCGGGTCGTTCGCAGGCAGCCAACAGCAGCAGCAAGACGACCAGCGCTGCCCACCAAGTCCTGGCAGGTCTGCCCGTGTAAAACCATTTTCGGTACTGTCTGAGCTTCTCATTCATCAAGAAATTGTACCTCAGGGTGGCCCTTTACGGGGGCGGGGTTATAGCGATTTTTGATTGACGATTGACGATTGGTCCTGAGCTTGCCGAAGGATAGACGTTTTTGTACTGCACCCGATATTAAGGGAAAATGGGCGGTATGCAAGCAAATTATGTACAACGCCTACGATTGACCTTTAGAAAAGAGGGGCCGACGCGCTACATCGGCCATCTGGACCTGGCGCGGGTGATGGAACGGTCGCTGAACCGGGCGCGGATTCCTATGTCTTACAGCCAGGGTTTTAATGCCCGGCCGCGTATGCAAATGGCCGCCGCTTTGCCGCTGGGCTATACCAGCGCCTGCGAGTTGGCGGACATCTGGCTGCAAGAGGCGATGGCGCCGGAGGCGGCCCGCCAGCAGATGATGGCTCGCATGGCCCCCGGCATTGTCATCTGGCAGGTGGTCGAAGTGCCGCTGAAGGAGCCGCCGCTGCAAGTACAAACGGCCGATTCTACCTACGAAGTTACTCTGCTGGACCCAATCAACCGGGACGCGCTGCAAGCCGGTATCGCCGGGCTGCTGGCGGCCGACTCGCTGCCACGCATTCGACGCGACAAGGCGTATGATTTGCGTCCGCTGCTGCTGGACCTGGCGCTGGCCGAACCGGCTGGCGACCTGACGCGGCTGACCATGCGCCTGATGCTGCGCGAAGGGTTGACGGGCCGCCCCGACGAAGTCTTGGAAGCGCTGGCAATAGACCCGTTGGCGGCACGGATACACCGGGTGGCGATTGGGCTGCTGCCGTTGGCGGAGGCAGGCTGAGTGAAGGTTGTTGGACGTTGGTTGGTTGGTTGGTTGGTTTGTTTATTGGTGGGGTGTGGCACTGCCGTTTCCCCGCCACCACCACCCACGCCCATCGTCCCCCTAAACACAGCCACGCAGCCATCGGCGCCAGACACTGCCGTTCCGCCCGCCGAGCTATCCCCCACTGCCACGCAGCAGCCCACGATGCAGCCAACACGCCAGCCAACGCCCATACCGGATACCGGCTGGCAGCCGGTGCAGCCCGGCCTGGAGCAGCGCACGCTGCACCTGTTTGATGCGGCGGGCGTGGCCCGCGAGCGGCTGTTTGTTCTGCGCCTGGAGCCAGCGCAGTTCACCTTCGGCGTCGCCTACCGGCCGGGCGCGCCGCAGTTCATCCCGCAGTGGCAGGCGGAGACGGACGCGCTGCTGGTGGTGAACGGTGGCTACTTCACCCCGGAAAATGTGGCGACCGGCCTGATCATTGTGGCGGGGCAGGCCAGCGGCAGCAGCTACGGCGATTTTGCCGGAATGCTGGCCGTTGACGCGCGCGGCCCGGAAGTGCGCTGGCTGCGTGAACGGCCGTATTCCCCCGACGAACCCTTGCTGTATGCGCTGCAATCTTTCCCCATGCTGGTGCGGCCCGGCGGTGTATTGGGTTTTCCGGAGGAGGATGGCGTGGCAGCGCGGCGCACGGCCGTTGGGCAGGATGAGGACGGCCGTATCCTCTTCATCTTCGCCCCCTGGGGCAGCCTGACTCTGCACCAATTCAGCACGTTCCTGGCCGAGTCTGACCTGGGACTGGATGCGGCCTTTAACCTGGATGGCGGCCCTTCGACAGGGATGCTGCTGGTGGGGGAAACGGCCGTAGAGATTCCGGCCTTTGCGCCGCTGCCGGCCGTCATCACGGTGCTGCCGCGGTGAACGGTACGAACTCGTAGGACACGTAATCCGTTATCCGTCTTCGGTTTAAAACGGCCGTTCCCCACAACCAACTGAGAACAATGAGCGGTGAACGGCCGTTCCTTCACAATTCAAAACGGCCGTTCCCCATATTTCCATATAAACGTATTGCTATTTAACCATATTAACCATACAATTATCATATGCGTGCATCGGAATCTTCATCATTTGAGTGGGATGATGAAAAAGACAACTTGAATCGGAAGAAACACGATGTCTCGTTTATTTTGGTGCAATACGCCTTCGCCGACCCTAAGCGTGTCATCTTGGAAGACATTACCCACAGCACGGAAGATGAAAAACGGTATTTCTGTATTGGCAAGATCGGCGAAGGCATCATGACAGTTAGATTCACCTATCGCACTGACCGGATACGCATCTTTGGCACCGGTTATTGGCGCAAAGGAAAGCAGATATATGAGCAAGAAAATCATTTATGAGAAAGGTCCGATAAATGAAGTAAAAATAGTGACCGATTTTTTACCCTCACCAGAAGAGCTTGTTTTTCGCGAGGAAACTGTCAAAGTTACCATTGCTTTAAGCAAGGGCAGCGTGGAGTTCTTCAAAAACGAGGCTGATAAATATCACACTTCCTATCAAAAAATGATTCGCCGTTTGCTAGACGAATATGCGCTACATCATTCGGCATCGTAAATCACGGCCGTTACCTCACCACAAATCGCTAACTGTGAATGGGCACGGCCGTTTCCCAACACCACCCGCTAACAATGAATGAGGAACGGCCGTTCCCCACCACCACTCGCTAATAATGAATGGGGAACGGCCATTTTCTCCACAATCCACCCTGCTCTGGTAGACGGCATCAACCAGGACTAGAAAATGGGAAAGAAGGTGTGTCACCACGAGGACACGGGACACAATAGGCAGCAGACAGCAAACCCAAAAACCTCACCAATACAAGGTGTCCTGCCACAGTGAGCATATTATTTTTACTTTAATACTATGGATATTATCCATCTAAGTGCTGCTAAAAGGACGATTCCCCCAGAGTAAACATAAAGCGTGGTTTTTATCACACCATTCCCACCCCATAAACTTGCAGCTATCAAACAAACTACCAAATAAACGATAGACCAAATTTGAATGATCCCTGGACCTACATATACAAATTCTTTTCCTGGAGACAAGCCGAATAATACAACAATCAAACTTGTGGTCTTAAAGTGTAGTGCCTCTGATCTGCTGAGGTTTTCTGCTTTTTGTATTATAAACGCGAGCCCCCAAGGTACTGTAATAAGCATAGTGACTAAAAGAATTAGACTATATTTGTAAACCATTACATGATCTCCTCAGATAAATTTCGCTATTTTCAGTCTAGTACCTCAACTTTCTAATTTTGAGGGGTAATACCCCCTGCTGTGGCCGGTCTTCCAGACCGTGCCACCCCACCCCACCGTTGCCCACCGGAACTCGCCTGTTTTACCACGTCACGGCCGTCAATATCACATCGCTCTCTCCTGGGGGGTCCAACAGCCAATAGGTCGCCGACGAAAACCGCCAGGCCGTTGCCTCCCACACCAGCCCTTTGCGCACCGGGTTGTCGTGAACATAGTCCACTTTCGTCTGCCAGAAGGAGTTAGTAGAGAATAGCCCCCTCTTGAATCTGGTAGGTTTCCATGCCGCGCATTGTACGTCAGGAAGCAAGGCCGCGCGAAAAGTGACGCGGTAGTGGACGAAAACCAGGTTGGTGACTGGCAAGCAGCTGGGGCACGGTCTGGAAGACCGGCCCCAGCAGGGGGGTTGAAACTTTGGGGATTTGTCGGGTCGGGTATAACGGTGTCGGGAGAAACCATTCGGTATATATAAGACCAGCAGTTCTCAATCTGAAAAACTAGTGACATGAAGGGCAAAAAGTGATAGTGTCAGGCATTTGCCCAAAGGAGAAAACATGAGCCACGCACTATCACTAGATAAAATCATGGAACATTTTCAAGAATCCTGGCGCAAGTTGCCAGACTACCGGAAACCAATAACAACACTAAATACGAGGTAGCGGATGCTGCGTTGTCAGCCTACAGCGTCTGTTTTATTCAATCGGCTTCCTTTTTAGCCCACCAGCGGGTTATGAACCAACGTAAAGGTCAAGACTACGCAGGAACTTTGTTTTGCATCAGCAAGATACTCAGTAACAATCAGATACGAAACTTGCTAGACCCAGTGACACCTGACCACTTTCATGGAGATTTCTCTTGGATTCATGGGGAATTAAAGCAAAGTGGTTGTTTGGTGAACTTTCAGGATTATAAAGCACTTATCTGATCCCTTTGATGGAGTTGTCTTTCATTCCTCAGAAAATCCATTGTGATAAGGGATGGTCATGAGAAGCAAGATTGTGAACGAGCTGCAGTTAAGCGCTGGTTAAAGGCAGCATCAGGGTCAGTTTGAGGCCCAAAGTGTGACCTTTCTGGGTGATGATTTGTACGCTAACCAGCCGCTGTGTCAGTTAATTGACCAAACCTATCAACAATTCTTTATCTTTGTCTGCAAACCTGATTCCCATCCCACCCTTTATCAATGGGTAGACTCTCTGGCTGGTGTCGCGGGTTTAGAGACCATGCAAGAACGCTTTTGGAATGGCCGACATGGGGAAATCTGGTCCTATCGCTTTGTCAACCAGATACCCTTACGGGCGGGCGAGGATGCTATGTTGGTCAACTGGTTAGAGTTAACCATTACCCATGAAGGCACTGGCGAACAGATCTTTCATAATGCTTGGATTACCAGCCATCAGGTCACGCTCAAGAATGTGACTTCTTTAGCTAAGAGGGGGCGTACACGCTGGAAGGTTGAAAATGAAAACATCAATGTCCTCAAGACCAAAGGTTACAATCTAGAACACAATTTTGGTCATGGGCTGAATCATTTGTCTAATGTCTTTTTCTCGCTCAATATTCTGGCTTTTCTGACTCATACAGCCCAGCACTTGCTCAACAAGGCTTATCGTCTCTTACGAGATACGTTAGTTGTACGGCGCACTTTTTCAATGATCTCAAAGCCTTAACTCGCTATATCGTTTTCGATAGTTGGGATGCCTTGTTTGCTTTTATGATAGATGGGTTGGAGTTATCCCCTTGATTCTTTCATTTAATTTCAGATTGAGAACTGCTGATATAAGACACATAAAACCGTGCGTTCATGTAAATCAGCCCCAGGTCGTCGTTGTGTTTGTGCCCTGTGTACCCCCTGTCTGTCACCTCATTTGGCCCGCTGCCCTCGCGGTAGCCGCCAAAGGGATAGTAGCGCGTCACGTCGCCCACCAACTGCCCCGCTTGCGGGTGCGGGTCGCCATTACCATCCAGACCATAAGTCATGGCGCTGGCGCTGCCTAAATGGTCGCTGTAGAGATAGTACAGCCCATCATGGCCCTCCGGGTCGCCGGTGACGCGCACAGCTGCTGCCTGCCCCGCCAACATATACGTGCTGCGCCGGATGATGTCGCCCGCCGCCAGGTATTGCAGGTCAACATCGCCGAAGGCCAGGTGGCCCGCAGCCAGGGTGATGGTCAACTGCCGTCCCGCTGCCGCTGTGTGGCGCGTCCGCCCCGGCCACAGGCATGGGCCACAGGCATGGCCGGGAGCCGCTCATTGGTGACCTGCTCCCAGGTGTTCGTCATCTGCCAGGGCGTCGGCTGGGTCTGGTCAAGAACGGTGACGGCATCCACTGCCAGACGCAATTGTTCTACTTGCGCAAATTGCCAGTCATCGAATTCCGGGGCATCCCCTAGAACAAAACCAGCCATAAAATCTCCCCGATATAGCTTAACCGCCCTATCCAAATGCTCACACCGCTCATTCACAGAAATTTATGGTGCTGAAGCAGCTGCCAGGCTGCACTGAAAAGCGAATAAGTCAACGACAAGTGGTGCGTCCGGGGTTATGGTTACATAAGCCCGATCAACCCTTAGGGCCCGTAAATTTATTACTTCCCGCACTTCCTCAACTTTCTATGACCAGGGTGCGGGAACTTATTCTTTTACGGACCCTTACAAACTTATCCAAAATAGGGCATGGTTCATCGGGCGAAACATCTTCTTTACAAATTTACGCGGCATTGTCATGCTGAGCGGAGTCTTCGGAGCGAAGCATCCCGCTAACGCCAGAGGAACGGGATGCTTCGGAGGACCTCAGCATGACACGCTTCTTTGCAAAATTTGTAAAGCACAGATCAACTGAAATGAACCATGCCCAAAATAGTTTTTTGGAGAATTCAGCAGGTAGCTCCGAATGTAAGGGCGAACCTTTGGGTTCGCGCAAAGGTAGGGCAGATACACAGGTCTGCACCACCTGCTATAGCGCGATCTTCCGCTGGTTGCTGTGAACGGGCTGTGTTCCAGCCACACCCCGCCTGCCAGTTACCAATCAACGTTCAAACCAAATCACCACGCAGTCTAGCACAAAGCTCTTCCACCCCGCCTACAAATCAACTACAAATCACCTGCAAACTTTTTGGGTAAAACGGCCGTTGCCCACCGCCTGAAACAATTTCGTAAACTGCGGAGGAACGGCCGTTCCCCACCAACCAACCGAGACCAATGAACAAAGAACACGGAACACGGCCAATACACCCCCCGTCAAATCGCAGTTGTCAGTGAAAGCGCACAACGGGTATCATTGTTGGCTACACAAACGGTCACTGGCAAACAAAATACCCCCGGACACCGTCGCAGCTTGTCGGCAGCCGATCCCACATCCCATACTTTGTTGAAGGAGAGAAAATGAAACGCTTTACCCGTATTGGCTTGATCATTGTCGGCGTCTTGCTGCTGCTGCTTGTAATTATCTCTGTGAGCGGCGGGGTGATGGCCCGACGGCCGTTTCCCCAGACCGACGGCTTTGTCACTCTACCCGGCCTGAAGGAACAGGTAGAAATCTACCGCGACAACTTTGGCGTGCCCCATATCTACGCCCAAAATGAAGAGGATTTGTTCTTCGCCCAGGGCTACGTCCACGCCCAAGACCGCTTCTGGCAAATGGAATTCTGGCGGCACATCGGCCAGGGACGCATCGCCGAAATCGCCGGAGAATCGGCCGTCGAACAAGACAAATTCATCCGCACCGTGGGCTTTAATCGCATCGCGCAATCATATATTGATTATTACGAGAAAAATGCGCCCGATTATATGCGCATCATGGACGCCTACAGCGCCGGGGTCAATGCCTACATCCAGAACAACGGCGACAGCCTCGGCTTGCAATTCGACATCCTCGGCCTGGTGTTCGACCCGTGGGAGATCGAGCCATGGGAGCCGGTGGACACAGTGGCCTGGGGCGTGGTGATGTCTTGGGACCTGGGCGGCAACTGGCGCAACGAGATTACCCGCGCCCAGCTTTATCAAGAATTAGGCGAGGCGATGACCGCCACGGTGCTGCCCGGCTACCCTTACGCCACGCGCCCGGTCATCGCCCCCACCGCCGATCAGGTGAATAAGTTGGCGCTGGGGGAAACGGCCGTTCCCCCCACCCGCGTCAACTGGCAGCGCGTCAACACCAGCATCATCGGCCAGGCGCCGGCCAACGGCTTCGCTCTGGGCGGCGGCGAGGGTCTCGGCAGCAACAACTGGGTCGTTGGCGGCGACCACACCACCACCGGCCTGCCCTTGCTGGCAAACGATCCCCACCTGAGCGTGCAAATGCCCTCCATCTGGTATGAAGTGGGCCTGCACGCACCCGGTTGGGACGTGCGCGGCTTCTCCTTCGCCGGTGTGCCCGGCGTTATCGTCGGCCACAATGACCGCATCGCCTGGGGCGTCACCAACGTCGGCCCCGATGTGCAAGACCTCTACATCGAAAAGCTCAATCCCAGCAGCGCCAACCAATACGAATATATGGGCGAATGGCAAGAAATGGAGGTCATCGAAGAAATCATCAAAGTCAACGGCGGCGCAGACGTGCCCCTGACAGTGCGCATCACCCGGCACGGCCCCATCATCAACGACGTGGTGGACGACCTGACCGACCCCCTGGCCCTGCGCTGGACCGCCCAGGAGCCGTCGCGCATCCTGCAATCCGTCACCCTGATCAACCAGGCGCAAAATTACGAAGAATTCCGCGAGGCCCTGCGCTATTGGGACATCCCCTCACAAAACTTCATTTACGCCGACGTAGATGGCAACATCGCCTATCAGGCCCCCAGCCTCATCCCCATCCGCGCCAACAGCAATGGCCTGACGCCCGTGCCCGGCTGGACCGGCGAACACGAGTGGGAAGGCTTTATCCCCTACGACGAACTACCGGCGCTTTTCAACCCGTCCCAGGGTTACATTGTCACTGCCAACCACGCGGTGGTAGACGAAGAATACCCCCATTTCCTGAACTTCGACTGGGCTGATGGCGACCGGGGACTGCGCATTGAGCAGATGATCCAGGCTAAAATCGCCAATGGCGGCAAGATCAGCGCCGCCGATTTTGCCACGATTCATTTCGACGGCCGTTCGCTGCCCGCCGAAGCCTTTGTCCCCCTGCTGCAAGGTCTATCCAGCGACAACGCCCAGGCCCAGGCCGCCCTGGAGCGGCTGCGCGGCTGGGATTTGCAAGAAACGGTAGACAGTGTGCCGGCCACCCTATTTGAGATTTTCTACACCCAACTCCAACTCAATCTGCTGGCCGACGAAGTGGGCGAAGACAATGTGTTCACCATCACTGGCCGCGACATCTTCATGTTCCAACTGGCCGATGATTTGGATTCCGCTTTCTGGGACAATGTCAACACTCCGGAAACAGAGACGGCCGAGATTATTCTGCGGCAGTCGGTCGAAGACGCGGTGGATTGGCTGGCGGCCAATGTGGGCGGCAGCATGAATGATTGGACCTGGGGCAAGATTCACACCATCACTTTTGCCGATGGCGTGTTGGGGGCCAGCGGCATTGCCCCGGTGGAAGCGATCTTGAACCGGGGGCCGTTCCCGGTGGCTGGCGGCCTGGACCTGGTAAACGCCAACAATTGGTCGCGCAGCACGCCAGCCATCGTGCGCTCCCATCCTTCCATGCGCATGATTATTGACATGAGCAATTTTGCCAACAATCAATCGGTCATTCCGACCGGGCAGAGCGGCCACCCGTTTAACGCCCATTATGATGACCAGATGCCGTTGTGGTTGGCCGGGCAGTATCACCCCATGGTGTTTGCGCGGGCGGAAGTGGAAACGGCCGTAACCGATCTTCTGGTATTACGGCCGTCCCCATAAAGAATCGTTATCCGTTATCCGTTATCCGTTATCCGTCGGGTAAAGCATGTCGCATAAACGGTAAAAAGCAAAACGGGGCGATGACGCTGGTGAACAGCGTCATCGCCCCGTTTTGGCAAAGAGCGGGCGAGATGCCCACGCTGCCAGACTTTACAGCACGTCTTCGTCGTCTTCGACGAGATTTTCTGGCTCTTTTTCCACCAGATGATAAGCATCAGGATTCAGGATGATCGCTTCTTCGATGTCCTCAACCTGATCCAGGGGCAGCACCTGCCCCTCCACCACCGTCTCATACCCATCAGCCGCCCGAATATCATGCAAATGGCGGGCCACCGCGGCCGGCGGAGCCAGCTCAATAAATACCTTCGCGCCGACAATCATCGCCGTAATGTCATCCAACTGGCCGATAATCGGCGCAAAGTCGGTGATAAAATCAAAGGGAAATATCAAATACAACAGCCCCAAGAAGGGGACAAATTTCAGATAAAACGGCACTTCCGGATCACGCAGCAGCCGCATGACCAGGCGCATTTGCTGCCACACTTCACGCCAAAAACCCGGGTCTTTGGGCTGCGTTGTCAGAGCTGATTCCATGTCTTGTTCTTCCTTTTTATTTTGACTCATTTTATCCATCACTCCTTATTACGCAGATTGCAGCAAAAGGTTGCCGCGTTGAGGCAGACCTTCAGAAAATCGCCAACGCGGCCAGCTTACCGCTGGCCGACAACATAATCGGCCAACTGCGACAAGATGGGGCCGATGTCGTAAGGCTGCCATTGGCCGATGGCCCCGGCCGTAAACACCGTAAACCCAATAACATAGCCGTCCTGGCGCACGCCGTTGTCGTACCAATTTAGCTGCTTCACAAATGCCTCTTCCCCCGTAGCCGCCCAGCCCTGCTGCACCCAATACTCGCTAAAATCAGCCCAGCCCAGGCCGCTGGGACCAGGGCGATTGCCAATGATACCATCAATGCCCGCCTCAGAAATGACCAGGGGAATAACCAATCCGGCCGGTTCCAAAATTTCCCGGTAATACCAGCGATAACGAAACGTCAACGAACCGCGATCGGCGTAGGCGGGATAACCAGGCAGCGGACTGCCATAGAGGTAGGTCATTTCCGGCGCGCCATATTCATGCAGCGATAAAATGCCGCCATGCTCTTTCGCGGTGGCGATGGCCGGCACAAACAGTTCAAACTCGTCCATTTCCGGCACGCCAGTGGCAAAGCCACCTATGGCTGCTTTTAGTCCGTGGGAAGCCAACAGCCGGATCCGTTCCTGCTCGAAGCGAGCATACCAGGCCATATTATCAAGATTAGGGTCTGGTTCATTCCAGCCTTCCCAATAATCCACGTAGGGATTGGCCAGGTATTGCGCCAACTGATAGGCGACAAAATCGCGGGCGGTTTCTTCAGGCACACCGGCGTAAGTCTGGTCGCGGGCGCTGAGGCGGCCGATGGTGATGGTGCGGGGCGAGACAGCCTTCACTTCTTGCAGAAAGCCCAGGTCGTCTACGCCTTTGACAACGGCCGGTTGGCCGCGGCGCACAAATTCCAGGATGCCCGGATCGTTATTGCGCACGACGTGGATGCCGAGTTTGCTGGGTCCCAGTTGGTTGCTGGGCGGCAAATTGGGGATGAGGCTGACGTAGCGCGTCGGCGTCACGGAGGCTTCCGGGGTGGCTGTCGGCGTGGCGGTGCGCGAGGCAAAGGGGGAACTGGTGGGCAAGATAGGCGGCGGGGTAGGCGTGAGACTGGGTCTCAGGGTGGTCAATGCGTCTGGGGATTGCACGTGGGTAACGGCCGTTCCCCCTTCCGGTGTGTAGGTGAGCGGCAAATTAGCGACGGCCGTCATCTGCGGCGCAGCGGCAGCGGCAGCCAGGGTGGGTACGGCCGTTTCGCCGCCACACGCCGCCAAAAGCCAGACCATCAGCCAGGCCATGCCCATCAACCATTGTCGTTTATCCATGGCAAAATCATACCATCGCCACCAACCGCCTGCCACCTGTTGCAGTTTGCACCCTTACCCACGAGTGCTAAAATCAGCCCCATGACAATCATTTTAGCCGTTGAACTCCTGATTGTAATCGTTTTTCTGTTGATGTTTCTCAGACGCCCCAGTCTGACGGGCGGCATTGGTTTGTTGACGGTGACAACGGCCGTGCTGTTAGACACCTTTCTCAGCACCTTCAACCGCGCCGAAATGCTGGACGAGTTTGGCTTCTTCTTTTACCTGATCGCCGGTGTTTTGGTAGGTGGTATGGCGGTTTGGACCTGGGGTGTGCTGCATCCGGTGCGCGAAGCTGCGGCCGTGCCCGCCGCCGCGCCAACTCACACGCCACTGCCGCCTATGCCAGCCGGAACCATGACAACGGCCGCTCTCCCCCCGCCGCCGCTGCCAGAAATGCCCACCGACCAGGACGCCATTTTCGACCGCCAGATGTTGTACAACGAAATCCGCACTCGCTTCAGCCACGAAGACGTGCGCGACCTGATGTTCGACCTGGGCATCCATGAAAACGACGTTGCCGCCCTGGACCAGCCAGTCAACCAACTGATCGTCAACGTCATGGACGTGGCGCAGCAAAATGGGCAAAACAGCGCCCTAACCCTGGCCGTCGAGCGCATCCTCACCCCCATCTCGCCCGATTTGCTGCCCCGGCCAGAAAAAATCAGCGTCGCCTCACCGCCAACCATCCTGCGTTACTACCTATTAGCCAACTACACGCTCAGCGAATTACGCGAGATGGCCGCCCTGTTGGGCATTGATTGGGAGCAGATTGGCGGCGACAACAAAAAGGCCAAAGTCCGCAATTTTCTACTTTACCTGTACCGGCGCAATCGAATTGATGAATTGATTGGCCGTCTGCAACACAGCGAAGAGGAAGAATGAACCGCCTATCCCCCCATATCAGTGCATTAAACAAGTCGCGCCGCCAGATCACTTTCCTGTTGTTATATTTTCTGTTTTTTGTCTCTGCGGCTTTTGCCCAAACAGACGGCGCGCTGCAACTGAACCTGCGCCGCGACTTTGGCACGGGCATTGGGGCCAACATTCAGGGAACCTTTTCTTTGCGCGCCGAAGGCCCAGCCGATTTGGAGCGGGTGGTCTTTCTGCTAGACGACGAACCGATGGCCGAGGCCAATGCCGCGCCGTTTCGTTATCAGTTCCACACCGACGCCTACCCGCCGGGGGTACACACCTTCAGCGCCGTTGGTTATACGGCCGTCGGCCAGGAACTTTCCTCCAATACCATCACCCGCAACATCATGACCGGCGCGGAAGCCACTCGCGGCATGGTATGGATGATCGTCCCGGTACTGGTGCTGATCGTCGGCGGCAGTTTGCTGACCGGGTGGATTGCCAAACGAGGACAACGCGCCAATCCAGAAACGGCCGCCGTAAACGGCGCTTTTGGTGGGACCATCTGCCCGAAGTGCAAACGGCCGTTTGCCCGCCATTGGTGGGGTCTTAACATCATCGTTGGCAAATACGACCGCTGCCCCCACTGTGGCAAATGGAGCGTGGTGCAGCGCGTCCACCCAGACATCCTGGTCGCTTCGTTAGACGCAATGCGCCAGGCAGACACCCCAACCAGTCCCCCAGCCGACGAGGCCGATGCCCGCCAACGCCGCCTGGACGACTCCCGCTACGAAAACTAACCGATCATGACCGATGTCCTAGACCTTCCTTCCCATTGTCACGGGCGGCTTAAAAACCTATACTTTCTTCATAAGTAACGCGAAATGCTTTTTCGACTCGTTTTCCTCCTTCCTAAAGCTCCGGGCCTCCCCACCCGGAGCTTTTATGTTTAAAACAAAACGGCCGTTACGCGGGTAACGGCCGTTTCATACTCAAACCCAAACAATCACACGCTTACCGCGCCGACATAGGCACATAATCTCGTGTATCGTGGCCCAGATAAATCTGGCGCGGCCGGGCAATCTTCTGCTCATTGTCGCCCAACATTTCCTGCCACTGCGCCAACCAACCCACCGTGCGCGGAATGGCAAACAACACCGGGAACATCGAAATTGGGAAGCGCATCGCCTGGTAAATAATGCCCGAATAAAAGTCCACATTCGGATACAGATTACGTTCCACAAAATACTCATCTTCCAGGGCAATCCGTTCCAATTCCAACGCAATGTCCAGCAGCGGATTCTTACCCGTCACATCAAATACTTGTTCCGCAATTTCCTTGATAATCTTGGCCCGCGGGTCATAATTCTTATAGACGCGATGCCCAAAGCCCATCAACAAACGCTCGCGGTTCTTCACCCCCTTCACAAAATCAGGCACATTTTTCAGATCGCCAATCTCCAGCAGCATTCGCAGAACTGCTTCGTTGGCCCCGCCATGCAGCGGACCATACAGCGCAGCGGCCGCCCCGGCCATCGAAGTATACGGGTCTGTCTGGCTGGACCCAATGACGCGCATCGCCGCGGTGCCACAGTTCTGTTCGTGGTCGGCATGCAAAATAAACAGCACATCCAGCGCCCGCTCCAGAATCGGGTTCGGCTCATACTTCACCTGCGTCATCTTGTCCAACATACTGAGGAAATTGCCAGAGTAACTCAGATCATTATCAGGGTAAATATAGGGCAAACCACGCATATGCCGGTAAGAAAAAGCGGCCACCGTCGGCACTTTGGCGATCAGGCGCATAATCTGAATCAGGCGATTGTGCGGGTCGCCAACGTTCCGCCCTTCGGGATAGAAGGTAGACATGGCAGCGATGGTGGCAATAAACATGCCCATCGGGTGCGCATCATACCGGAAATGCTGCATGAATCGTTTGATATTTTCATGTACAAAGGTATGATGCAAAATTTCGTACTGCCACTCCTGGTAGGCGGCCTCGGTAGGCAGCTCGCCATGCAAGATGAGGTAGGCAACTTCCAGGTAATTAGACTTTTCGGCCAACTGCTCAATCGGATACCCTCGATAACGCAAGATACCTTTGGCCCCATCTATATAGGTGATGGTGCTGATGGTGGAAGCTGTGTTTTTAAATGCCGGGTCATAACTCATCATGCCAAAATCATCGGCTTTTATTCTGATCTGCCGCAGATCCATAGCGTTGATGGTGTCATGAGTGATGGGAATTTCATAACTCTGACCGGTGCGATTGTCAACAATAGTTAGGCTATCTTTCGTCATGTTTATTACCTCCAATGGTTGCTCCCAGGGTTCATGTGGGTGTTAAGGGATAAAATAGGGTCAATTCTGACCAGACGTGACGCACTATATGGGAAATTTACGGCCGTAATTATACCCCCTTTTCCTTCTTCAAGCAGGTACACAGCAGTTCTCAATTTGTCATGGTGTTTGGTAGGGGCAGGACAGAGCGGACAGGGAACAGAGCAGCAGTGGTGATATAATACCTCCCCTTTTAACTGAACGACGGAGTGAACAATGATTCAAAACAAGGTTGAGGAAGCCGTCCGCGCTTTACTGGAAGCTGTGGGAGAAACACCCGAAAGGGCAGGCTTGCGCCGCACCCCTGCTCGCGTTGCCGACATGTACGCTGAAATCCTGGCCGGCTACCAGATCGATCCGGTCGAGCTAATGGCTGAATCGGTGATGGAGGTAACTTACGACCAGATGATTCTGGTGCGCGACGTGGAATTTTTTAGCATGTGCGAACACCATCTGCTGCCTTTTTTTGGCCGCGTCCACGTGGCTTATGTACCTCAGGAAAAAATTATCGGCCTGTCTAAAATTCCGCGTATCGTGGAGATGTTTGCCCGGCGCTTGCAAGTGCAGGAACGGATGACACAGCAGATCGCCCAAACATTGGCCGATGTTCTGTCGCCGCAAGGCGTGGGCGTTGTCGTCGAAGGCGCGCACTTATGCGCCATGATGCGCGGCGTTAAAAAAGAAGAGTCGCGGTTAGTGACCAGCGCCATGCTAGGCTCTTTTAAAGCAATCCGGCGACACGCCAGGAGTTTTTGGCCTTGCTGCAACGGCCGTAATCCATCCGTCCATCCCCTTGCCCACAGCACATCTGTGGGCATTAAGCCTACTTGTAAGCAGTTATGAGTATTTTCTTAATGTTGGGGAATTAATTTTCAGCCCTGACACAGCTCCCATGTGAGACAAATCTATCTTTTTTCCACTTGCAGCAGCAGCTCCAGGTAAAGGTATGTGCCATGACAAACTTGAAATTCAACTGCTATCTGATCGGCGCTGAGTCCCTGTTGATCCAGTGCGCCGAGATTTTGCAGCAGCGCGGGCATCAGATAGAGGGCATCGTCACCACGGCCGTTCCCCTTCTGCAATGGGCGCAGGCCCAAAACATCCCCACATTCACCCTCAACAAAAACCTGACCGCCGAATTGCAGCAGCGTCCTCCCTTCGATTACCTCTTCAGCATCACCAACCTGGCTGTCTTGCCCGCCGACTTGCTGGCCCTGCCACGCCTGGGCAGCATCAACTTCCACGATGGCCCCCTGCCCAAATACGCCGGGCTGTACGCCACCTCCTGGGCGCTGTTGCATCAGGAAAAACAGCATGGCATCACCTGGCACACCATGACGGCCGTCGTAGACGAAGGCCAGATTCTGCGCCAACGCCTGGTAGACGTCAGCGAAACCGACACCGCCTTCTCGCTCAACATGAAAACCTACGAAGCGGGCATCGAATCCTTCCCCGTCCTGGTCGCTGACATCGAAAACAACAGCCTACAACCGCAAATACAAAACCTGGCCGAAAAAACCTACTTCGGCAAATACCAACGGCCGTCGGCCGCCGCCACCCTCCATTGGACCCAACCCGCCGCCGAAATCGCCGCCCTGGTGCGGGCGCTGGACTTTGGCGCATACGAAAACCCCCTCATTCTGCCCAAACTGCGCCTCGGCGAAACGGTCTATTACGCCGCTGAAATCACCATCCTCAACAATGGCGCAGCCGCCGTCCCCGGCCAGATCATCACCCTCAGCGCCGACAGCCTCACCGTGGCCACCGCCACCCAACCGGTGCAGTTTACCCGCCTGCGCGGTCTCGACGGCGCCGAAGTAGATGTGCAAACGTTGGGCCTGTCGGTGGGCAGCATCCTGCCTGTTTTGTCCGCCAAACAGCAGGAGCAATTGACGGCCGTCACCGACCAGACCGCCCGGCAGGAGGGCTTCTGGGTCAAACGCCTGGCGCAGCTCGCCGCCGTAGAAATCCCCTACGCCAACCACGCCGAAATCAGCAGCGGTCGTTACGCCCGCCAGCAAATGAACCCGCCAACGGCCGTCCAGTCCATCGCCGCCCACCTCCAGGCCACCCCCGCCGATGCCCTCACCACCACCTTCATCGCCTACCTGGCCCGCCTCAGCGACGCCGTCGCCTTCGACGTGGCCGTCAGCTACCCCGCCCTGGCGCAAAAAACAGCCCCCTGGCCCGCCTACTTCGCCGCCGAACTCCCCTTCGCGGCGCGGCTGGACCCCCACGCCCCGGCCACAGACACCCTGGCCGCCTGGCAGCGCGACCTGGACGACCTGCGCGCCAAACGCCACACCTTTGCCTGGGACGTGTTCGGGCGCTACCCGCAGCTAAAAGCCAGCCAGTCCAAAGCGGGCAAGGCGCTGCTGCCCGTCAGCGTGGCGCAGGTAGACGACACGGCCGTCGCCCAACCCCAACCCGGCAGCGAACTCAGCCTCTTTATCGGCGCGGCTGGAGAGATGGCCTGGGTGTATGATACGGCCGTTTACACCGCCACCGCCATCAGTGCCATGCAGTCCCAATTCCACGCCTTCCTGGACAACTTGGCCGCCACCCCCGGCCAATCGCTGGCGCAAACCTCCCTGCTCACTCCGACCGAATACCAACAGCTCATCCACGATTGGAACGCCACCGACGCCCCCTATGACCAGGCCGCCTGCATCCACACACTCATCGAAGCGCAGGCCGCCCAACGCCCAGACGCCATCGCCCTGGCCCACCAAAACCAGCAAATAACCTACGGCGAACTGGACCGGCGCAGCAACCAATTGGCCCATTACCTGCGCACCCTCGGCGTTGGCCCAGACGTGGTTGTTGGCGTCCTCATGGAACGCTCCATTGAATTGATGGTCGCCCTGCTGGGCATCCACAAAGCCGGCGGCGCATACCTGCCCCTGGACCCCGACTACCCGCAGGAGCGCCTGGCTTTCATGGCCGAAGACGCCGCCGTCACCGTCCTGCTCGCCCAGGAACGCACCCAGGCCGACCTGCCCACCGCCAACGCCACCGTCGTTCGCCTGGACGCCGACTGGCCGACCATCGCCGCCTACAGCGCCGCAAAAGTCCACAGCGGCGTCACCCCGGCCAACCTCAGCTACCTCATCTACACCTCCGGCTCCACCGGCAAGCCCAAAGGGGTGATGGTGCAGCATGGCAATGCCGTCAACTTCTTCGTCGGCATGGACCAGCGCATCCCCCACAACCCGCCGGGGATCTGGCTGGCCGTCACCAGCCTTTCCTTCGACATCTCCGTGCTGGAGTTATTCTGGACCCTCTCGCGGGGCTTCAAGGTGGTTATTTTTGATGGCTACAAACGGGAGGCAGAAACGGCCGTCACCGCCAGCACCGCCCACAAACCGCTGGACTTCAGCCTCTTCTACTTCGCCAGCGACGAAAGCGAAGAAGGCGTGGCCGACAAATACCACCTGCTGCTCGAAGGGGCCAGATACGGCGACCAACATGGCTTCGCGGCCATCTGGACGCCAGAGCGCCATTTCCACGCCTTTGGCGGCCTGTACCCCAATCCGGCCGTCGCCAGCGCAGCCATCGCCGCCATCACCCAACGCATCCAGATTCGCGCCGGAAGCTGCGTGCTGCCCCTGCACCACCCCGCCCGCGTCGTCGAAGAATGGTCTCTGGTAGACAACATCTCCAAAGGGCGCGTCGGCATCGCCTTCGCCGCCGGTTGGCAGCCCAACGATTTCACCCTGCTGCCGCAAAATTACGCCCGGCGCAAAGAACTGCTCTTTGAAAACATCGAAGTTGTGCGGCGGCTGTGGCGCGGCGAAACGGTGGCCTTCCCCGGTCCCAGAGGTGAAGATGTCCACATCCGCACCCTGCCCCGCCCTATTCAGGAAGAACTGCCCATCTGGATTACGGCCGCTGGCAACCCGGAAACCTTCCGCATGGCCGGGGCCGGTGGCTTCCACCTGCTCACCCACCTGTTGGGCCAGACGGTGGAACAGCTTGGCGAAAAGCTGGAGGTTTACCGCCAGGCGTGGCGCGACGCCGGTCATCCCGGCGAAGGCCACGTCAGCCTCATGCTGCACACCTTCATTGGCGACAACCTGGAGATGGTGCGCGACACCGTGCGCCAGCCGATGAAGGAATATCTGCGCAGCGCCGTAGACTTGGTGAAAGAAGCCGCCTGGCATTTCCCCACCTTCAAACAAAAAGCGGAGACGACCGGCAAAAGCCCCAAAGAAATCTTCGAGACCGAAGAGTTAACGGCCGAAGAGACCGATGCCCTGCTGGAGTTTGCCTTCAACCGCTACTTCGAGACCAGCGGCTTGTTCGGCACAACCGAGTCGGTGATGCCCCTGGTGAACCGGCTCAAACAAATCAACGTGGATGAAATCGCCTGCCAGATTGATTTTGGCGTGCCGTCGGCGCTGGTGCTGCAAAATCTACCCCTACTGAACCAGGTGAAGAACCAGGCCGCGCCCACCGCCGACGCCGATTATTCTATTGCCGCCCTGGCGCGGCAGCACCAGGTGACGCATTTCCAATGCACCCCTTCGATGGCCCGGATGCTGCTGCTAGATGAGCTTACGGCCGTACCCACTTTCGGCGCGCTCCAGGCGATGATGGTCGGCGGCGAAGCGCTGCCGGCCGCCCTGGCGCAGCAGCTTCAGCAGATCGTCCCCGGCGTGGTCGTCAACATGTACGGCCCCACGGAAACAACTGTCTGGTCTTCCACCTACCAACTGGCCGGCGGCGAAACGGCCGTGCCCATCGGCACGCCCATCGCCAACACCCAACTCTACATCCTCAACAGCCACAACCAACCCGTGCCCGTCGGCGTCGCCGGCAGCCTGTTTATCGGCGGCGCTGGCGTGGTGCGTGGCTACCTGAACCGACCAGAACTGACGGCCGAACGCTTCGTCGCCAACCCATTCCGGCCCGGCGAGCGCATGTACTACACCGGCGACCTGGCCCGCTACCGCCCGGACGGCTGCGTCGAATTCCTCGGCCGCGCCGATTTTCAGGTGAAGATGCGCGGCTACCGCATCGAGTTGGGCGAAATTGAAGCGCTGCTCAATCGCCACGAAGCCGTCAACGAAGCCGTCGTTGTGGCGCGGGAGGATGTGCCCGGCGATGTGCGCCTGGTGGCCTACATCACCCTGCTGCCCGGCCGTTCGGCCAGCGACGACAGCCTGAAAGCCGCCCTCAAAGCCGACCTGCCAGAGTTCATGGTCCCGGCCCATTACGTCGTCATGGACGCCTTCCCCCTGACGCCCAACAAAAAGGTAGACCGCAAAGCCCTGCCCGCCCCAGACCAGAGCCGCGCCATGCCCCAGGTGGCCTACGTGCCCCCCACCAGCCAACTGGAAGAGCAAATCGCCGCCATCTGGCGGCAGGTCCTCAACGTGCCGCAGGTGGGCCTGAACGACAATTTCTTCGACCTGGGCGGCCATTCGCTGCTGACGGTGCAAGTCCACCGGGAGTTAAAGGGACTGGTGGCAAAGCCGCTGGCAATTACCGACCTGTTCCGCTTCCCGACGATTCGCGCACTGGTAGAGTTTTTGGATGGGCAGAGCAATGGACAGAGCAATGGGACGGCAACGGCCGTTACTGCCGGTTCCGATCGCGCCGCCGCCCGCCGTGAAGCCCTGCAAGGTCGCCTGCAGCGCGGCCAACGTCGCTAATTCATTATGCCTCAGCGAGACACAGGCGCACAGAGGAAAGTCTTACATCCTCTGGTTCCCCGTGTCTCCGTGGTAAACGTATCAACCCATGAACAATGAAGAACTTCTAGACACACTCGTAGGCACAGAAATCGCCATCGTCGGCATGGCCGGCCGCTTCCCCGGCGCGGAAGATATAGACACATTCTGGCGCAATGTGCGCGACGGCCGTGAAGCCCTGCGCGCCTACACCGACGACGAACTACGCCAGGCCGGCGTCAGCGAAGCGCTGCTGCGCCATCCCAATTACGTGCGCATGGGCATGCCCCTAGACAGTATGGAACTGTTCGACGCCGCCTTCTTTGGCTTTGGCCCCCGCGACGCGGCCATCATGGACCCGCAGCATCGCCATTTCCTGGAAGTGTGTTGGGAAGCGCTGGAACACGCCGGCCACGACCCCGCCCGCTTCAACGGGGCGATTGGCGTCTTTGGCGGCTCCGGCCACAACGCCTACCTGCCCTTCAACCTGCTGACCAACCCCGACCTGCTGCAAACAGTGGGCTTTTTCTTGCTGCGCCACACCGGCAACGACAAAGATTTCCTGACGACCCGCGTCTCCTACCTGCTGGATTTGCGCGGTCCCAGCGTTAACGTGCAAACCGCCTGCTCCACCTCGCTGGTCGCCATCCATTTTGCCGTGCAAAGCCTGCTCAACCGCGAATGCGACATGGCTCTGGCCGGGGGCGTCACCCTGGAACTGCCCCATCGCCAGGGCTACCTGTACCAGGACGGCGAAATTTTATCGCCCGACGGCCACTGCCGCTCCTTCGACGCCGATTCCGAAGGCACGGTGTTTGGCAGCGGCGCAGGCGTAGTCGCCCTGCGGCGGCTGGCCGACGCCATTGAATCCGGCGATACGATTCACGCTGTCATCTTAGGCTCGGCTATCAACAACGATGGCGCGGGCAAGGTGAGCTATCTGGCCCCCAGCGTAGATGGGCAGTCGGCGGCCATCGCCGAAGCGATTGAGCTGGCGGGCGTTGCGGCCGATACCATCACCTACGTGGAGGCGCACGGCACGGGCACTCGCATCGGCGACCCGATTGAAGTACAAGCATTGACCCAGGCGTTTCGCCATTCCACCGACAAAACCGGCTACTGCGGCCTCGGTTCGGCCAAGACCAACATCGGTCACCTGGATACGGCCGCTGGCGTGGCCGGGCTGATCAAAACGGTGCAGGCGCTGAAGCACAAGCAGCTTCCACCCAGCCTGAATTACAGCAAGCCCAACCCGCTGATTGATTTTGACAGCAGTCCGTTTTATGTCAACCATACGCTGCAAGATTGGCGCGTGGCTGGCTCCCCGCGTCGCGCCGGGGTCAGTTCTCTGGGCGTCGGCGGGACCAATGCCCACATCATTTTGGAAGAAGCGCCAGAACTAGAGCCAACGGAGGGGGGGCGACGGCCGTATGAACTCCTGCCCCTCTCCGCCAAAACCCAAACCGCCCTGGACCGCGCCAGCGAACGCCTGGCCGCCTATCTGCAAGACCACCCGGGTGTAAACCTGTCCGACGTGGCCTACACCTTGCAGCTAGGTCGCCAACCCTTCGCCCGGCGGCGCATCCTGGCCGCCAGCAGCACAGCCGAAGCGCTGGAACTGCTGCAAGCCAACGACCGCAAGCGCATCCTCAGCCAATCCATCGTCGCCGAAAAACCGTCGCTGGTTTTTATGTTCCCCGGCGGTGGGGCGCAGTATCCCAACATGGGTCGGGAACTGTATGAGACCGAACCCGTCTACCGCGAACAGATTGATTTGTGTCTGGCCTGGCTGAAAGAGCAGTTAGACGTAGACTTACAGGCCATCATGTTCCCCCCACCGGGCGCGGAAGAGGCGGCGGCTCAAGATCTGCAAAGAGCCTCGCTCTCCTTGCCCGCCATCTTCATGGCTGAACTGGCCCTGGGCAGGCTGCTGCTCTCCTGGGGCATCGAACCGGCAGCCATGACCGGCCACAGCCTGGGCGAATACACCGCCGCCTGCCTGGCCGGTGTTCTTTCGCCCATAGACGCCCTGTCCATCGTCACCCTGCGCGGCAAACTGTTTGAATCGCTGCCCGAAGGGGCCATGATCAGCGTGCCCCTGCCGGAAGCGGAAGTACAGCCGCTGCTGATTGAAGATTTAGGCGTGGCCGTCATTAACAGCCCCGAGATGTGCGTGGTTTCTGGCCGCGTGGCGGCGGTGGCCCGCATGGAAGCGCTGCTGGCTGAGAAGGGCATCGAATCGCGCCGGGTAAAAATCCGCGTGGCGGCCCATTCGGCCATGCTGGACCCGATTCTGGCCGAGTTCGAGCGCCATCTGCAAACCATCACCTTCCACCCGCCGCAAATCCCCTTCATCTCCAACTACACCGGAACCTGGGCGGACCCGCAGCAGGTGACGACGCCCGGCTATTGGGTGACGCACCTGCGGCGCACGGTGCGCTTTGCCGCCGGGTTGGAGACGTTGATGCAGGAAAACGGCCGTATCTTCCTGGAAGTGGGTCCTGGCCAGACGCTCAGTTCCCTGGTGCGCCAACACCCGGCCAAACAAAACAGCCATACGGCCGTGCCCACCATGCGCCACAGCCAGGAAGAGATCTCCGACGCGCTGTTCCTGACAAACACCATTGGCCGACTGTGGCTGGCCGGGGCGGCCATACCCTGGGATAGGCGCTACGAAGGCGAAACACGGCGGCGCATCCCGCTGCCCACCTATTCATTTGACCATCAGCGCTTTTGGATTGAGCCGGGCAAGGTATTGGGTACGGCCGTCACCCCCGCCCCCGCCCCTTTGCGCAAACTGCCAGACATCAACCAATGGTTCTACAAACCAGAGTGGACCCGCAGCGAGATTTCCCTACCCGCCAACGCCGATACCCCACTGACCTGGCTCATTTTTACCGATGAATTGGGCGTGGGCGCTGCATTGGGCGCGAAGCTGCAAGCCACCGGCCACGACGTGGTGTTTGTCCGCCCCGGCGCAGCCTTTGCCCGCCCCACCCTGAACCAATACCAGATCGCCCCCGACCAGGTGGAAGATTACCAGCAGTTGTTAAGCGAACTGGAGAGCCAAAATCTGTTCCCACAGCGCATCTTGCACTTGTGGACGGTGAATGAACGGCCGGCGGGGCAAACGGCCGTAGCCGCCTACCACCACAACCAAACCCTCGGCTTCTACAGCCTGCTCCATCTGGCTCAGGCTCTAGCCGCCGAAGAACGGCCAGACAAAATACACCTGCGCATCCTCACCAACGGCGCGCTGCACGTCGGCCAGACGGCCGCCGCCGCGCCCGAAAAAGCCACCCTGGTTGGCCCGGCGCGGGTTATCCCCCACGAACTAGCCCACGTCGCCGGGCAGCTGCTAGACATCTCCCTCCCACCCACCGCCAAACCAGGCGCACCACACAGCGCCGACAGCCTGGCCCCCATCGTCGCCCGGCTCTTCGATGAGATTCGCGCCGACCTCGACGAACCCATCATCGCCTATCAGGCTGGGCAGCGCTGGGCGCAGCGCTTTGTCCCAACCTCCCTGGCGGCGCAAAAGGAGCTGAACAGTGTCATCAAAGATGGCGGCGTCTACCTGATCACCGGCGGGCTGGGCGGCATCGGCCTGGTCATGGCCCACAACCTGGCGCAGCAAGCGCGCGTCAAACTCGTCCTGACATCCCGCTCTGGCCTGCCCGACCGGGCGGAATGGGACAACTGGCTGGCCCGCAGCGGCGAAACCGACGCCGCCAGCCGGGCCATTCAGCAGGTACGCGCCCTGGAAGCGGCCGGCGCCGAAGTCCTGGTGGTCCAGGCGGACAGCGCCGACCGGGCGCAAATGGGCGCTCTACTGCAAACCGTGCGCCAGCGCTTCGGCGCTATTCAGGGCGTTGTCCACAGCGCCGGGGTCATTAACGACAGCCTCATCCCGTTCAAAACCCGCGAAGAAGCGCAGCGCGTGCTGCGCCCCAAAGTGGAAGGCGCGCTGCTGTTAGACGAACTGCTGGCCGGGACGCCGCTAGATTTCTTCGTTTTGTTTTCCTCCACCAGTACCGTGTTAGGCCCAGTCGGGCAGATTGATTACGTGTCGGCCAACGCCTTCCTCAACGCTTTTGCCGGCAGCTTTGCCGCCCGCACCCAGGTTCCAACCATCGCCCTGAACTGGGGGGTGTGGCAGGAAGTAGGCATGGCCGCCCGTGCGGCGCGGGGCGAACTGACCGAGCCAATTGGTGCGCCAATGCCCCATCCACTGCTGCGTCGGCTGGTGGTGGACGCCCCGGACCGCCTGGAGTACGTCACCGATTACCGCGTTAGCGATTATTGGCTGCTGGACCAACACCGCCTGAAGAACAACGAAGCGCTGCTGCCGGGAACTGGATATCTGGAAATTGCCAAAGCGGCGCTGGACAAAGGCGCGCCCAACGGCGCGGTGGAAATTCGGGACCTGGTGTTTATGCAGCCCCTCGGCGTAGAGGCGGATGAGACGCGGCGGGTGAAAGTGCTGCTGGAAAAAGAAGGGGATGAGGCGTTTGCCTTCACGGTGGCCAGTCAGAACGGCCGTAACCAATCCGATTGGCTAGAACATGCGCGAGGCATAGTCGCCCGCGCCGCCGGCGCCGCGCCGCTGCCCTGCAACTTGCAAGAAATTGTGGACCGCTGCCAGAAGCGCACCCTGACGCTGGGCCTGATGGAACAACAAACAGAGCAAGAGGCCTATCTAAACTTTGGCCCGCGTTGGAAAAATCTGCGCCGCCTTTATTTTGGTCAGGGTGAAGCGCTGGCTTACCTGGAACTGCCACCCCAATTTGCCGCCGATACCCAGGCGTACCTGGTGCATCCGGCGCTGATGGACCTGGCAACCAGTTTTGCCCTACCGCTCATTGATGGCTACGATGGGCAACAGTCGTTTTACGTGCCTTTTGTGTACCGGCAGGTGCGTATTGACCATCCACTGCCGGACAAAATTTACAGCCACGCCCGCCTGCGTGTCGGTAATGCACCCGACATGCCGGAATTTGACGTGACGATTTATGATGAAGCAGGACGGCCGTTAATAGACATCCGCAGTTTCACCCTGAAAAAGATAGACCCGACCGCGCTGCTGAAACCGGCGGCAGCACGGCCGTCGGCCGCCAAAACAACGCTGCTAGACCTGGCGCTTACCGATGGCATCCTGCCAGCCGAAGGGGCCGACGCCTTTAACCGCGTCCTGACCGGCGGTGCGCCGACGCAAATCATCGTCTCGTCGCTAGATTTGGCGGCGCTGATCGCCCAGGCACAAGAGAATGAAGCAGAAACGGAAGCTGAATCTTCCGGCAGCCTAAAGCTGGAACGACCAGACCTGCAAAGCGATTTTGTCGCCCCAAGCAACCCGGTGGAAAGAACGCTGGCCGGAATGTGGCAGGAGATGCTGGGCATCAGCCAGGTTGGTATTCACGATGATTTCTTCGATCTGGGCGGGCAATCGCTCATTGCCGTGCGCTTTTTTGCCCGGATTAAGAAAACCTATGGCCTGAATTTGTCGCTGGCGACCTTGTTCACAGCCCCGACTATTGCCGCGTTGGCCGAATTGGTGGTGGAGGAATTGGGGGATGGGGTGTTGGCAGAAACTGCCGTGCCTGAAATCCTAACCGCAAAACCCACCCCGCGCAAACGGCGCGAATGGTCGCCGCTGGTACTCATCGAAAAGGGACAGGCAGGCAAACGGCCGTTCTTCTGCGCCCATGGCGCTGGCGGCAATGTCTTAAACTTCCGCGACATTTCCCGTTTTCTGGGCAAAGACCAACCCTTTTATGGCCTGCAAGCTCTGGGTGTAGATGGCAAACAGGAACCGCTGTCTACCATCGAAGCCATGGCCGAACTGTACCTGCCGCCCATCCTGGAGACCCAGCCCAATGGTCCCTACATCCTGGGCGGCTACTCTGGTGGAGGTGTGATTGCCTATGAAATGGCGCAGCGCTTGCGCAGCCAGAGCAAACAGGTGGACATGGTTGTCTTCTTCGATACGTTCCACCCCGGGCTGGGGATGCTGCACAAAAGCCGGCCAGAACAGTGGGCTGATCTGCGCGCCAATGGGCCAGGCTACCTGACCAAACGGACGCAGCAGAAAATCAAGCGAGATTATGAACGGCTGAGCAAGGAAATACGACTGAAGTATTATACGCGCCAGGGTGGCGAACTGCCGTTTGAACTACGCGATTATAAGTTGACCACCAATTTTTTAAATGCGGCGTCGCGTTACCAACCACAACCGTATAACGGCCGTGTACTGCTGTTCACCGCCGCCGAGACGGCCGAAGTATACCGCCACGCCGGGTTGGACCGGGGCTGGAAAAATCTGGTCCCCAATCTGGAAATCGTCGTCATTCCGGGCAACCATGATAGTTTGATTTTGGAGCCTAACGTGTATACGGTGGTGGAGAAGTTACGCGAGGCGTTGAGGAGCTGATGTAGTGTTCAGTGTTCAGTAAGAGGTCTAACTGAGTATGGGAGCGCAGGCGTCCCGCCTGCCAATGCGGGCAAGATGCTCGCGCTCCGTTTCGATCTACTGATACTGAACTGACTACTGCTTACTATCCCACGCCAGGGCCAGGGCTTCTTCACGGCTGTGGATTTCCCCGGCGGCCTGGGCTTCGCGGATCAGGCGCAGCAGACGACCGATTTCCGGCCCAGGTTTTAGCTGCAATTGGCGCGCCAGTTCATGCCCGTCCAGCAGCGGCGGCGGGGCGATGGTGTCGGCGTGGTGGTCGAAATAATGGCGCAGCAGGCGGGCGACCACGTTTACCAGATGCGCCCATATCTCCATCGGGCCAGGACCGTCATAAGTTGCCAGGTGGTCGGCCAGACTGAGCAGGCCAATGTCCAGCCCGGCGGTTTGCGTGGCCTGGAAGTAGCGGTAAATAGCCCGGCGTGAAGGCAGCCCAGCAGTTCCGGCTAACTGCAACGGCCGCATATGCCCGGCGACAATAACTTCGACGTGTTTGATGGCCTGGTTGCTCAGGCAAAGCTGGCGCAAACGGCCGTTCGCCATCGCCGCCCCCACCCCATCATGCCCCAGAAAACGAATACGGCCGTCGGCCTCGATGGTTTGCGTCGCTTTTTTGCCCACGTCATGAAACAGCGCCCCCAAACGGAGCAGCACACGGCCGTCCAGACTGCCATCCACCGGCCGCGCCAGGTGTTCGGCCAGATGGGGGGCGTAAGGGGCCAATGCCTGCTGGGCAATGTGTAGGCTGTCATCGGGGGTGGGGATTTGGCTGACGACGGCCGTCTCCACCAGCGCCAGCCAGCGTAACACTTGAACAGTGTGGGGCAGCACAGCAAACAGGTGCGGCGGCGATTGGGCCACGCCGTCCAGCGCGGCAATTTCCGGCAGCACCTCGGCCAACACACCCAACTGCCACATGTCGCTGAGAGCCTGGTGTGGTACGGCCGTGTTGAACAGCTTCAGCAGTTCGTCGCGCACCCGTTCAATGGACGCCTGGGACAGCAGGGGGGCAGCGGCGCGCACGGCCGCGCCTGTTTCTGGCGTCAGGCTCAGATCCAGCGTCAGGCATTGGCGGATGGCGCGTAAGGCACGCACCGGGTCATGGGCCAACGCCTCTGGTTGTACCAGGCGCAGACGGCGGGCAGCCAGGTCTGCCAGCCCGCCGTGAGGATCAACGAGCGCGGCCTGGGTAACGGCCGTCGCCGGCAGAGCCATCGCGTTGACGGTAAAGTCGCGGTCCTGCAAATCGGCGGCCAGGTCTGGCCCGCGAAAGCGAGAAAAATCCAGGGTAGTATCCGCTTCGCGCAGCACCACCCGCCCGGCGTCGCGCTCCTGGTCCAGCACATAAGCCGGCCTATGCAGAAAATCGGCCACCTTAAAAGCCAGGCGAATGGCCTGGTCGGGCACGACAAAATCCAGGTCGTGGCCGGGGCGACCCAGTAAGGCGTCGCGCACGGCCCCGCCCACCAGGTAAACGGGGATGTCGAGTTCGGCGAAGAACGGCCGTAAATCGGCCAACAGCGGCGGCAAGGCCAGCGGTTCCCCACCCGACGCTTCCACGTAGCGCAGCGCCAGCCGCTCCTTGGGGCGGTTGTGCTGCGCCAATCGTCTGGCCGCCTCCGGCGTCTCGCCAACGCCAGCCACCTGGCCTTGAATCAGCGCCACCCAACGGCCGGCATAAGGGGTGAGGTCTATAGCAAAAGATGAAGTCATGGCAAACGATGAACGTATCTTCTCAATATCTTGGGGTAATCGGTAGCAAAGAGGTAAAAGCCGGGTTTACCCGGCGCTGTTTTATAGACCGGCGCTTTAGCGCTGGTCGTCGTCGGTGGTCCGCTGCGCCTGGAGCTAAAGCCCCAGGCTAAAAAACGACGCCCTGTAAACGGGGCTAAAGACGACCGTGGCGGCAGCGACAAACCTCTCATAGGCTCCCCCGATTTATTGAGATGTTACCGATGAACGATAAAAAGTCTCACCGAACACTGAACACCGAACACTGAACATGAACACTACGCCGTCAGATGGGCAAAGACGGCCGGTTTTAGCACGGCAATGCACGGCAGATTGCGGTAAAGTTCGTCAAAGTCCAGGCCATAGCCCACCACAAATTCATCGGGGATGTCGAAGCCGACATATTCGACGTGGACATCAATTTCGCGGCGCGAGGGTTTGTTCAGCAGCGAGCAGATGCGCAAGGAGGCAGGCGAACGGGCGAGCAAATTACGGCGCATGTAATCCAGGGTACGGCCGCTGTCTATGATGTCTTCGACAATCAGCACGTGTTTACCAGCAATGGGCTGTTTGAGGTCCATGATGATCTGCACCGCGCCGCTGCTGCTGGTCCCAGAGCCATAGCTGGAAATGCCCATGAAATCAAGGGTGTGCGGCCGTTTCAGAGCGCGGCTCAGGTCAGACAAGAATATATAGCCGCCTTTTAGCACGCAAATCAGCAGCAAATCTTCAATACCTTCATAATCTTCGGTGATTTGGGCAGCAATGGCCTCGATGCGACTCTGCAAAGCAGCCTCATCAATCAAGATGCGGTCAATGTCGGCGGATAGATTGCGGATAGTCTCATTACTCATGGCTGTTTGCTCCATTGCGCGGCGGCAAAACGGCGTGGCACTGCCGACAGCGCGCCTCGTAGGCTTCGGCCGCGCCCACCAGGACGACGGGATCGTCGTAGGCGGCGGGATGGCCTTCGACCAGGCGTTGGGTGCGGCTGGCTTCTTCACCGCAAACCACGCAGATGGCGTGCAGCTTGGTCACCTGTTCGGCGCGGGCCAGCAGAGCGGGCATGGGGCCAAACGGTTCGCCGCGAAAGTCCATGTCTAGCCCGGCGCAAATGACGCGCCTGCCTTGATGGGCCAGCGTTTCGCAGACTTCGACGACCTGGGCATCAAAAAACTGCACCTCGTCAATGGCGACGACGGTGGTTTGCGGTTGTAGTTGGTTTAGAATGTCTGCGGCGCGGCCGACCGGATGGGCTTCAAAGGCATTGCCGACGTGCGAGGTGACTTTTTGGATGTGAAACCGGTCGTCAATGGCTGGTTTAAAGACCTGAACCTGCTGTTGGGCGATGACCGAGCGGCGCAGCAGGCGGATGAGTTCTTCAGTTTTGCCGCTGAACATGCTGCCGCAGATGACTTCAATTTTTCCTCGTGTATGCTTTCCCATAATTGTCGTAGTGACGCTTAAACAAAGAAGGGCAGATACGTTACCGCATCTGCCCTTAGATTGTAACTCGAATGCAACGGCCGTTACTTACTCGATCAGACCCTCGGCGCGCAGGAAGCGTTTGATGTCAATCAGCGCTTTCTGACCAATGCCGGGCAGAGCTAACAGCGCGTCGTCGCCTTCTTTTAACAAGCCGAGTACATCGCCGACGGTGCTGAGATTGGCGTCTTCCAACGCTTTTTCAGCCCGTGTGCCCAGACCCATCGCGCCAACTTCCAAATTGGTGGGAATGGCCTGCTCTTCTTTGACGGCCTGGTCGGTAAGAATGGCTTCGCGGCGCTGCAAACGGCGCATGAAGCGATCAACCTGCCCTTCGGTGTCCAGCAGACGTTGGGTTCCGGTATAGAACGGATGCGTGCCGGACCAGATTTCCACGCGGATTTCGGGGCGGGTAGAGCCAACGGTCATCACAACTTCGCCATCAACGATGACTTTGGCATCGGGATACCATTTGGGATGAATGTCTTGTCTCATGATGCGACGACCTCTTGCGGGGTTGGGGGATAAACACTGACGTATTTACGGCCGTGTTTGGTCTCAAACGTCACCTGGCCTTCGACCAGGGAGTAGATGGTGTAATCTTTGCCCAGCCCCACGTAGTTGCCGGGGCGAATTTTGGTGCCGCGCTGACGAATAATGATGTTGCCGGGAATGACATGCTCGCCGCCAAATCGTTTGACGCCAAGGCGTTTTGAGTTGCTGTCACGGCCGTTTCGTGTCGAACCGCCACCTTTCTTATGTGCCATGATTCTCTCTCCTTAACCGGCGATGATCTCATCTATGCGTAATCGGGTATAGCTTTGCCGATGCCCTCTCCGCCGACGATACCGATTCTTCGCCTTGTATTTCCACACAAAAATCTTTTTACCACGATATTGTTCGACGACCGTCGCCTTTACCGAAACGCCTGCCAGTGTTGGCTGTCCAACTTTTACGCCTGTGCCATTGGCCAGGAGCAAAACATTTTCCAGCTCGATTTGGTCACCGACTTCGTAGGGCAGCTTCTCGACAGAGAAACTATGACCCTCTTCGGCGCGGTACTGCCGGCCGCCACTTTCTACGATTGCGTACACAACATACCTCCAAAAAGAACCGGCATACAAGATGCCGGCTGCTCTGATTATAAAATTGCCTGGGTAGTGGTCGGACAACCCACGCAGCGAAGGAGAATTATAGCCGCCCCATCTGGGGTTGTCAAAGAAGATGCTGTTTTTTCCACCTGCCGATGCATCGGCTATAATCACAGGGATGCTCAATTTGCTGTTTGGCGTGATTGGATTGTTGGTGGGTGGCCTGATCAACCTGTTGGCCGATGATTTGCCGCACCGGGAACGGCCGTCTCTTCTACCCCACTGCCCAAACCCAGAGTGTGACCACGTTTATGGGCCGGCTGGCTGGCTGGCGGTTGCCCGGCGGCTGGCGGACGGGGAACGCTGTCCGCAGTGCGGCCAACCGCCGCGCCGCCGCCCGCTGCTGGTGGAGGTGGGCACGGCGCTGCTGTTTGCCGCTTTGCCCACCCTGCTGACTCAGCCGCTCACCCTGGCAGTATACGCTCTGTACATCGCCGCGCTGCTGCTAATCATCGTCATAGACCTGGAAAACCGGCTGATTTTGGATGTGGTGACGCTGCCGGGAACGGCCGTTGCCCTGTTGTTCAGCCTCATCTTACCCGGCATCAACCTCATTTCCGCCGCCTTGGGGGCTGTCCTCGGTTTTGTCCTCTTTCTGGGCATCTACTGGCTGGCAAAAGTGACATTTGGGCCGGGAGCCATTGGGCAGGGCGACGTGAAACTGGCCCTGCTGATGGGCGCAATGTTGGGCGTACCCCACATTCTTATCGCCTTGATGATCGGCATCCTGCTGGGCGGCTTCGTCAGCGGGCTGCTGCTGGCGACGCGCCTGGTGAAGCGCAGCACCTATCTACCCTACGGCCAATATCTGGCCGCTGCGGCCATCATCATGCTGCTGTGGGGCCAGCAGATTACCAACTGGCTGTTAGGTTAACGGCCGTAAACCGAAGTCCGTAAACCGTTTTCCGTTGGCAATTGCCTGTGGCAGCGCCCGATGGATTGCCGATTGCGGATTGCCGATTGCGGATTGCGTACACTGGCAGCCTGTCGGAGAAGTCAAAATAGGACGCAGATAAACGCTGAAAACGCTGATATGGAAAGACCACAAACGCTGCCGATGCAGCTATCTAAAGCAAAATTTAACTGGCGACTGCCTTATAAAACGCAACTGCGTTTTTTTTTGCTGCCTTACCTGGTAGGCACGTTGATTTTGGTGGTGATCCCGGCCGTAGCCACCAGCCTGATCGCCTTTACCGAATACAAAGCGATTGGCGTGCCCCGTTTTGTCGGGCTGCAAAACTTCAGAGATTTATTGAGCTTTGGCCTGGTGCGGATGTCGCTGCGCAATTCGGCCATTTTTTTGCTGCTGGCGGTGCCGCTGCGGCTGTTGGGGGCGCTGCTGTTGGCGCTGTTGTTGCAGCGCAAAGGGCGCATGTTTGGGTCGTATCGCACGGCCGTCTACGTGCCCACCATCATCCCCGAAGCCGCCTACGCCCTGTTGTGGCTGTGGATTTTTAACCCGGTCTATGGGCCGCTAAACCTGGTTTTAGGCGGTCTGGGGCTGCCGACGCCCGCCTGGCTCACCGAACCGGGCACGGCGCGGCTGGCCATGGTCATTTTGTCGCTGTTCCAGATGGGCGAGGGGTTTGTGGTGCTGCTGGCCGGTTTAGCCAATATCCCCCGCTCCTTTTACGAATCGGCCAGGGTGGATGGGGCCAACAGCTGGCAATGTTTCTGGCAAATCACCCTGCCGCTGCTGACGCCCTGGCTGATGCTGCTGACATTTCGGGATTTGGTGATAAGTCTGCAAAATACCTTCGCCCCTTCCTTTATTATGACCTATGGTGGGCCTTATTACGCCACCACCTTTGCCCCGCTGTTGATCTACGAGTTGGCTTTCGATTATTTTGAGCTGGGGTTGGCGGCGGCGCTGCTGCTGCTGACTTATGCGCTGTTGGGGCTGATTGTGCTGGGGATTGTCAACATCCTTGGGCTGGGAGGAAGCACCGATGAGGCATAAGTTGGGTTGGCTGCTGCACCATGCGGCCGGGCTGGCGGTGGCGGTCTTGTTTTTGCTGCCGATTTATTGGATTTTTACGGCGTCCTTGCGCCAGCCGGGGCTGCCGCCGCCGACAAGCATTGAGTGGTGGCCGGAGTCGCCGACGTTGGCGAACTATCCTTTCATTTTTAATTTGCTGCCGATGGCCCGCTACATTCGCAATTCGCTGATCGTGGTGGGTACGGCCGTTCCCATCACCGTGTTCATCGCTTCCATCGCCGGCTTTGCCATGTCGCAGGAAGATGATTTGTGGCGGCGGCGGCTGCTCATCGCCAGCATTGTGCTGCTGATGGTCCCTGGGGCGTCGGTGTGGCTGTTCCGCTTCCAGATTTTGCGCTGGCTGGGCCTGATAGATTCGCTGTGGGCGCTGATTGCTCCGGCGTTTGCCGCCGGCAGCCCGCTGTATGTGCTGCTGTTTTTCTGGGCTTACCGGCGCATCCCGGTGGAGATTTTTGAAGCGGCCCGGTTGGATGGCGCGTCGGCCTGGGCAATGTGGCGGCGGTTGGCACGGCCGTTGGTGCGGCCGACGGCCGTTACCGTCATCATCCTCTCTTTCGTCATGTACTGGAGCGATTTTGTCAGCCCGGTGTTGTACATTTTTGATACCAAACTGTACACCCTGCCCATCGGTTTGTAAATTCTCAAGCAGTTAGACCCCACCAACTGGTCGCTGCTCATGGCCGCCTCGGCGGTGATCACCCTGCCTGTCTTGCTCTTGTTCATCATCTTACAGCGCTCTTTTCTGAGCGACCTGTCTATTGCCAGTTTGATGGACCAAAGCTAGCGGCAGGGTTCAGTGTACGGCAATCCATCATGGGAATCTGACAACGGGAGCTAAAAATATGTTGAAACGAATCCTTGTACTGTGTCTTGTCTTGGGGGTGCTGCTGTTGGCGGCCTGCCAATCCGCAAACACCTCAACCGAAAGCACGTCGCAGCCGGCGGTTATCAGCTTCTCCGTTTTTGGCGATCAGGCAGAATATGAAGCCTACGTCAGCCTGGTAGACGCCTTCAGCGCGGCGCACCCAGAGATTACGGTGCAGCTGCAGCATGTGCCCGGCCAGAGTGAATACCGCCAACGGTTAGCCACAGCCTTTTCGGCCGGCCAACCGCCGGATGTGATGCTGCTGAATTACCGCCGCTTTGGCTCTTTTGTGGCCGAGGGTGGATTGGCCCCGCTCGGCGACTATCTGGCCGCCAGCAGCGTGATTACCGAGGCTGATTTTTACCCGGAAGCGACCGAATCGTTTTACCTGGACGGGCAGTTGTGGTGCATCCCGCAGAATTTGTCCAGCCTGGTAATTTATTACAACAAAGATTTGTTTGACGCCGCCAGGCTGCCTTATCCGGCCAACGATTGGAGCCACGCCGACTTTTTGGCGGCGGCGCGGGCGTTGACCAAAGATGTGGATGGCGACGGCCGTACCGACCAATACGGCGTGGGCATCGAGCCGAGCATCTTCCGGCTAGCGCCCTTCATTTGGCAGTTTGGCGGCGAACTGGTAGACAACGAAGCGCGGCCCACCCGCCTGACCCTGGACAGCCCGGAAGCCCTGGCCGCTTTCCAATGGTTTGTGGATTTGCAGCTTAAAGAACACGTTGTGCCCGACGCGGTGGCCGAAGCGGCCCAAGACAGCGAAAGCCGTTTCTTAAACGGCACATTGGCAATGTATTTCAACAGCCGCCGCGGCGTGCCCACCTACCGCACCATCACCGGCTTTGAATGGGATGTGGCCCCGCTGCCACGCGGCCAACAGGCCGCCGGCATCTTGCACAGCGACGCCTACTGCCTGGCCAACGCGGCGGCCAACAAAGACGCCGCCTGGACCTTCATCGAGTTCGCCAATTCCGTCGCCGGCCAGACGATCATCGCCCAATCCGGCCGCACAGTGCCCTCCCTGATTGCCGTCGCCGAATCACCCGCCTTCCTCTCGCCGGACCTGCCCCCGGCCAACAGCCGGGTTTTCCTGGACACCGTGCCGCAAATCCGCCGCGTGCCCATCACGACCACCTGGGTGAGCATTGAGGAAACGGCCGGGCAGGAGATTGAACGGGCTTTTTATGGGCAGGTTGGCGTGGAGGAGGCGGCGGCAACGGCCGTTAGCCTCACCCAACCCTACTTCGACAAAGCCAACACGCCTTAACCCACCGCCCGCAGCCCTCGGCCGCTAAATATGGGGAACCCGACAAATTTTGCCCATTGTCAGGTTCGCCATATTTTTTACCAGCCTTTTGGCAGAATTTACGGTTGGCAAAAAAGCCGGTTCATGAGAGAATCATGAGCCATCAGTAAACGTGTCCCAATGCAGTAGATCAACGGGTGCAGGTTGCATGAACGTCGTTTCACATCAGCACAAATCAAATGGTCGGGATACGGCCGTTTCTCGATTTCAATTCTCCACGGGAGCTTTCTCCCTTCCAATTTCCCCACCGTCTAAACATCTTGCAGATGCCTCCCACTTCGGCTGGCATCCTCTATCATTCAGCCAAATGCACATTGCAACAAACCAGCTCTGGTGATTCCTATAATCACCTAATGTTTGTTGGTATGCACTTTAAGACATCACACCACAACAAGGTTGCCCGTATGAGTATAAGGAGGTGCTATTTTTAATAAAGACAAAAACCATATCTGTACAAACGACTGGATCTAAACCTTTTGCCAATAGGCCGGATTAATAATTACAGCGAGCGCCAACCTGGTTCACCAATCGGCAAGCTTGGGTAGTCCCGCGACATAAGGCGAACAAACTGGCATCTAGTTCCCAAAATCTAGGCCTATAAAAACACGAAACAGGCCAGCATCCTCGCACATTCGCGTCATTTAGCTGTCTGGCTGTTTAACAAAAGGCGACTCTTTTATTGTTGTTTCATTTGTATGCAAGGAGAAAAACAATGAAAATGGCTATGAGGATATTAGCCGGAATTGCTATTTTACTGGCAGTTTTCCTGTTAACCTCAACCCCCAACAGTCGGGCGTCTGACCAGGTCAGTTCACCGACAACGCAAGTTTTCACCAGCGAACCCGTCACCCCTGCCCTCAGCCGGCCGGTCCGCGAGATTGAACCGCAAAAACAAGAACAGGTTCTCGACCGTGAAATCAACCCCATTCGCAACCCGGGGTTGTTCATGGAAGACATGGGGCTGCCAGGGTCCAACACCACCAAACAAGACCCCCTGGAAGCTCTATCGTGGATTGATACCGGGCGCACGCCCAATCCCATTTTCACCTTTGAAGGGCTGGGAACCGATGGCTACACCCCGCCCGACACCATTGGCGAAGTTGGCCCCAACCACTACGTGCAAATGGTCAACGTCTCTTTTGCCATCTTCGACAAAAGTGGCAACGTCGTCCAGGGGGACACCCCCTTCAACGCGCTCTTCACCGGGAGCGGTCTGACCCAATGCGCCAGCCAAAACGATGGCGACCCCATCGTGGTCTGGGACAGCCTGGCCGACCGCTGGTTATTGTCGCAGTTTGCCGTTAGCAGCACACCTGAGCATATGTGCATCGCTATTTCGCAAACGCCCGACCCCACCGGCGCTTATTATCTTTATCAGTTTGCCATGCCGGACTTCCCGGACTACTTTAAGTTTGGCGTCTGGCCCGATGCCTATTACATGGGCACAAACACCGGTTTCCCCAACCAATATTACGCCTACGCCTTCGACCGCGTGCGCATGTTGGCGGGACAACCGGCCACGTTCCAATACTCTAACGGACATCCGAACTTCATGATGCCCGCCGATCTGGATGGTCCCACGGCCCCACCGGCCGGCAGCCCTGGCTACTTCTACACCATGCTTGCCGAAGGGTATCCGAACCATCCGGCCGGCGTAGACCGCCTGGTGCTGTATGAATTTGATGTGGACTGGGTAACTCCGGCTAATTCCACTTTTGGCATTGCCCAACAAATTCCCATCGCCGATTACAACTATACGGTGTGCGGTTTCTTCGTCGGCAACTGTATTCCGCAGCCGGCTACGGCACAGCGCATTGATTCGCTTTCCTACTGGCCGATGTGGCGCTTTGCCTACCGCAACCTGGGCGGCTACGAAGCGATGGTCGGCAACTTCACTGTAGACGTAGACGGCACAGACCGCGCCGCGATTCGGTGGTTTGAACTGCAAAACCAGGGCGCCGGCTGGATACTGCATCAGGAAGGCACACACGCCCCGGACAGCGATCACCGCTTCATGGGCAGTATTGCCATGGATGGGTCTGGCAACATTGCCTTAGGGTACTCCGTTTCCAGCAGCACGACGCGCCCCTCCATTCGTTATGCCACACGCCTGCGCACCGACCCGTTGGGTACGCTGCAAGCCGAAGCCTCACTGTATGCGGGTGTTGGTTCACAGACCGGCATTCATCGTTGGGGAGATTACAGTTCCATCAATGTTGACCCGACCGACGAATGTACCTTCTGGTATACCAACGAATACCACGACGTAGATGACGCCGGCTTCAACTGGAATACGCGCATTGGCGTTTTCCGCCTGCCAGAATGTACCGGCACGCTTGGCCCGGACTTTACCATTGAAGCCGATCCGGCCGAACGCAATATCTGCACACCGGCCGATGCGGTTTATGATGTTACCGTCAATTACTTCAGTGGTTACAACAGTCAGGTAAACCTGAGCGCGTCTGGTTTGCCACCTGGGGCGACAGCGACGTTTGTGCCATCTTCGGTTATCACGCCGACAACCGACAGTGTGTTGACCATTGGCACAACCGGGGCGACCGCTGGCTCATACAATGTCAATATTGTGGGCATTGGCGTACCCACACCCACCCACACCACCACGGTGGGACTGAATCTGTTCACGGCCGTTCCCGGCGCTGTCACCCTGGTAACGCCAGCCGACACAGCCACGAACATTGACCTGCTGCCAACGTTTAGCTGGAACAACGCCACCCAGGCGGGCAGCTACTATCTGGAAGTAGCCACCGATGGCGCGTTTAGCACCATCGTCTACACGGCCACCGTCAACAGCACTTCGCACCAGGCGACGACCGCGCTCAATCCCCTCACCACCTACTATTGGCGTGTCACCCCCAGCAACACCTGCGGCGGCGGCGCGGCCTCGGCGGTCTACAGCTTCACCACCCGCGACATCCCGCCCATCCTGCTGGTGGACGACGATGATAATGGGCCAGACGTGCGCAGCTATTACACGGACATTCTGGATAACCTGGGCCTCTTCTACGACGTGTGGGACACCAACAACAGCGACAACGAACCCACCGCCCAAGACCTGTCCCCTTACAGCATGGTCATCTGGTTCACCGGTGATGAGTTTGGCGGCGCGGCCGGCCCCGGCGCGGCCGGTGAAGCGGCCCTGGGCAGTTGGCTGGATGGCGGCTCCTGCCTCTTCCTCAGCAGCCAGGATTATCGCTACGACCGCAACATCACGCCCTTTATGACCACTTACCTGGGCGTCGCCACCATCACCAATGATGACGGCGATTACACCACGGTGACGGGGCAAAACTCGGTGTTTGGCGGGTTAGGGCCATACACCCTCACCTATCCTTTCACCGACTTCTCTGACCCGGTAAACCCAGACGCTACGGCCGAAGTGGCCTTTTTGGGCAACAACGCCAAGAATGCGGCCATCAACAAAGACAGCGGCGTCTACCGCACCACCTTCTGGGCCTTCCCGTTTGAGGCCATGACTGTTGCCGACCGGGAAGAAAGTATGCAGGTTGCCGTAGCTTGGTGTGGCACCGGCGCAGACACCGGCACGCTGGCAGGCAACGTCTCCAGCGCTGTCACCACCCTGGGCATTCAGGGGGCGACGGTAACGGCCGTTGACGGCAGCTACCAACGCACCGTCTCCACCAATGCGGCTGGCGACTACAACATGACTGTGCCTGTTGGGACCTACAGCGTCACCGCCGCGGCGACCAACTACGTTGCTGAAACGGTCAACAACATTGTTGTCCTCACCAACACCATCACCACCGTAGACTTTGTCCTGGATGGTTCGGTGCTGACCTACAGCCCGGCGGCCATCGAAGAGTATATGGACATTGGCGATGTGGTCAGCAACACTGTCACCGTCACCAACACCGGCCCGCTGCCCATTGATTGGAGCGCCAACATCAGCAACTTCGGTGGTCCGGCGCTGCAACTGCGACTGGTAGACATCTCCATCCCACGCTTTGAAGGCACGCTGCCGGCCGACACCGAGCCGCAGACAACGGCGCGCCCGCCGCAAGCCCCGACTCAGGCGGCAGCCGGCGATGTGTACCCGTTAGCGCCAATGGGCGAAATGGCGTATGCTCTGGACGTTTTCCCCGGTCTCAACCTGGTGCTGTTCCCCGATGTGGATGCGCCAGGAACCTGGACGGCCGTCGGCGGTGTGCCGCAGTTCCATCCCGCCGGTGATTTCCTGGGCAGTGACTTCTCCAAGTTGTACGCCCTGGATTACGACACCAACCAGTTTGTCAGCATAGACACGGCCACTGCCGCGCGGACAGTAATTGGCACGGCCGTTGGCAATGGCAATTGGGCCGGTATGACCGGCGCTGTGGATGGCACGCTCTACGCCGTATCCTCCGTCTGCGGTACCAGCTCTACCCTGTACACCATCAACCCGGCCACAGCCGCCCTGACCCAAATCGGATCCATCGGCGCCGGCACGTGCATCATTGATATCGCCATCAATGCCCAAGGCGAAATGTACGGCGTAGATCTCATCAGCGACGCCCTCTACCAAATTGACACGTCCACTGGCGTGGGCACGGTAGTAGGGCCGTTAGGCGTCGCCGCCAATTTCGCACAAGGCATGGACTTCGAGCAAGTCTCTGGCGTTCTCTACTGGGCGGCCTACACAACCGCCGGTGAAATGCGCGTGATTGATACCACCACCGGCGCCAGCGCGTTGGTGGGCGGCTTCCCCGGCGGCGCAGAAGTAGACGCCCTGGGTTTTGCCACCTTCCCTGGTGGCGCGGGCGGCTGGGCTTCGGCCGTGCCCAACAGCGGCACCATTCCCGCCAACAGCACCGCCACCTTTGAAGTCGTCTTCGACGCCTCCTCGCTGTATCAGACCGGCGACTACACCGCCGAACTGAACTTCAGCGGCACATTCGTCAACCAACCGCCGACCATGCCGCTGACGATGCACCTGGGCTGCCCCACCTGTGGTATCCTGGCCGGGGACATCACCGATGCCCGCACCGGTGACCCGCTCAGCGCCAGCATCCACATCACCGGCCCTGGCGGCTTCGACGTGACCCTGAACGGCAGCAGCTACAGCAACATCGCTGTGCAGCCCGGCAGCTACACCATCGCAGTCAGCGCCAATGGCTACTTCTCCGATTCGGCCACGGTGACCGCCACGACAAGTACCACCACCGTCACCGATTTCGCCCTGGTTCCCGAATATGGCGAACTGGTCTACAGCCCGGCGGCCATTGAAGAATTCATGTCCGTTGGCGACGTAGTCAGCAACACCGTCACTGTCACCAACACCGGCACCATTCCCTTCGACTTCAACGTCAACATCGGCAACTACGGTGGACCACTGCGGTTAATCCCGCTGACAGTGACCCCGCTGGCGGAAACGAAGGACGTTGCCCCCAACGCCAACTTCAGCACATTCGGTCGCCCGGCGGCGGTGGCTTCCTACCCGTTAGCCCCCTTCGCCGACGTCAACCTGGTGTTGGATGATGGCACGCGGGAAGACGCCATTGGTCTGACCAATGGTGGACAGTTCATCTGGCTCAACCGCTTCACGCCGGCCGCTGGCGACTTCCCCTTCACCCTCACCGAAGTACAAGTCCTCTTCGGCTCGGCTGTTGGTGTGAACGTCGGCGAACTGGTAGACATCTACGTCTATGAAGACACCGATGGCGATGGCAACCCCGGAACCGGGGCCAACTTTGTTGGCAGCATCCTGAATGCGGCCGTCCAGGCCACCAACGATGTCACCTGGTCCGTCTACCCGAGCACGGCGCCCATCGTCCTCAACGGTCCTGGCGATGTCCTCATCGCTGTGGTGAACCGTACCGCCGGTACAGATGCTGGTGAATTCCCGGCGTCTATAGACCAAACCGCATCCGTTGGGCGTTCCTGGATAGGTCTTTACACGGGCACGCCGGGCAATCCGCCCACTTTACCGGCCGATTCAGACTGGGGTACCATTGATTCCTTTGGTCTGCCCGGGAACTGGATGGTACGCGGTTACGGCAGCTTCGGCGCTGGCAGCGGTGGGTGGGCCTCGGCCGTGCCCAACAGCGGCACGGTTCCGGCCGGCAGCAGCGTCACCTTCGAGGTTGTCTTCGACGCCAGCGCTTTGCTGCAAGTCGGCACGTACACGGCCGATCTCAGCTTCAGCGGCAACTTCGAGAACACCCCGCCGGTGATGCCTCTCACCATGCACCTGGACTGCCCCACCTGCGGCTTCCTGGAAGGCAGCATCACCGACGCCCTCACCGGCGACCCGCTAACGGCTAACATCCACGTAACAGGCGGCAGCGGTGTAGACGTCACCGTCTCCGGCGACAGCTACTCCCTGTCTGTGCCTGCCGGTTCTTACGACATCGAAGTAACCGCTGCTGGTTACTTTGATGAAATGGAAACGGTGGCTGTGGCCCAGGGCGCGACGGTGACAACCGACTTTGCCCTGACCCCCATCTTCAGCGAACTGGTCTACGCGCCGCAAAGCTTTGAGGTAACAGTGGGTCTGGGCACAATGCTCACCGAAACGCTGCTCATCAGCAATACCGGCACGGCCGCTTTCGACTTCGTTCTCAGCGATGTGGAGACGGGTAACCCGCTCGCGGGCCGCTTCTACAGCCCGGCGACCACCTGCCCGCCCGATGCCTTTGGCTACACCTGCACCGACTCTAACGAAGCCGACGGACTGGTGGCCTACGACTTCGAGGACATCGCGGCGACTGGCACGGCCGTTGCGCTGACCGACGATTCCGTGAGTGCGGCGCTGCCAATCGGCTTTGCCTTCGATTACTACGGGACCGAGTACAGCGACATCTACATCAGCTCCAACGGCTTCCTGACGGTACTCTCCGGGTCGAGCAACGGCTGCTGCACCGGCGGTATTCTGCCCGATACAGGCATTCCCAACGGCGTGATTGCCGGCTGGTGGGAAGACCTGAACCCCAGCTTGGGCGGCACGATCCAGTACCAGACAATGGGCAGCGCGCCCAGCCGGTACATGATTGTGCAGTTCACCGACGTGCCTCACTTCGGTGGCGGTAACGCGGTGACATTGCAGTACAAGCTGTTTGAAGGCAGCAACAACATCGAAGTCCACTACCAGGCTGCGCCTTCCGACGCTGGCACGCATTCGGCCGGCATCGAAAATGAGACCGGCACGATTGGGCTGCAATATTACCGTGGCACAAGCGCTCTGCCGACGCCGTTGGCCGTTTGCTACCTCTATCCGGGGCAGTTTGCTTGCGGCAGCGGCGGCGTAGATGCGCCGTGGCTGGTGGAAACCCCCAACGCGGGCACAATTGCTGCCGGTGACGAGACGGCCGTCAGCCTGCTCTTCGACGCCAGTGTCATCACCCAAACCGGCACGTACACGGCCGAATTGTACTTCAATGGTACGTTCGACAACGTGGTCACACCGGCGACGGTGGTGATGCACGTGGAACAACCGGCAGCGGCCATCAACCTGGACGTAACGGTCAGCGCCACCAACGAGTGTGGCACGGCCAATACGCTGGAAGTGGCCCCCGGCTCGGTGGTCTACTACTGCTACACCGTCAGCAACACCGGCAATGTCATGCTGCCAACCCACACCATCACCGATACCGTCTTCGGGCACATTGCTACCTTCATCTACGACTTGCTGCCCGGCGCGAGCGAATCGGTAGTCTACACGCAGACCATCACGGCCAACACTGCTTCCACCGCCCGGTGGACAGCGTCGCACGCTGGTCTGGGTATGTCGGCCATGGCCGAGGACAGCGTGTCGGTTACGTTGGCGACTCGTTACATCTTCCTGCCGGTCATCGTAAAACCGTAACGGCCGTTCTTCATTGCGATAAGTTGTTCATCCGAGCAGCTTATCCGGTGAACCAATAAAAAGAAACCCCGCCACAAAAACTGTGGCGGGGTTTTTTTGTAACCAATAGTTGTGAACGCCGCCGGACAGTGGCACAATTGACGACTGATCCTGAGCTTGCCGAAGGGTTGACGATTGACTTATGATAACCATCCACCCTATCACCACACTGACCGACATGCGTCAGGCCGAAGCTGTGCAGCGCGAGACCTGGCAAATGGGCGACGATGAATTGATGTCGGCCCATTCGCTGCACGCTCTGGCCTACAACGGCGCGGCGCTGATTGGCGCGTATGACAACGGCCGTCTCGTTGGCTTAGTCCTGGGGACATTGGCGACCATGCCCAACCCGCAGCGCCCCGACCAACCGGCGGCCGAGCGGCTGAAAATGTATTCGGTGATGGCCGGGGTGCTGCCCGCTTACCAGGGGCAGGGCATTGGCCGCCAACTGAAGCTGGCGCAGCGCGAATTTGCCCTGCGCATCGGCATCCCGCTGATTACCTGGACGTTTGACCCGTTGGAGAGCAGAAACGGCCGTCTGAACATCGCCCTCCTTGGCGCAACCTGCCACACTTACCTGCACCATTTCCACGGCGACATGGGCGGCATCAACGCCGGACTGCCCACCGACCGCTTCGACGTAGATTGGTGGCTGGGCAGCGAGCGCGTGGACAGGCGGATGATGGGGGAGATACGGCTGCTGCCCCTCGCCGGCCTGTTACAGCGCGGCGCGACGATTCTGAACCCGGCCACATTCAACAACGCCGGGCTGCTAGTTCCAGCAGAAGCCGCCCCACAAATGCCCCGCAGCGATTTGCCTTTTTACCTGGTCGAAATTCCGGCCAACTTTCAGGCCATCAAAACGGCCGATTTTGCCCTGGCCCACACCTGGCGGCTGCATACACGAGCGCTTTTTGAAACCTGGTTCGCCGCCGGGTTCGTCGTTACAGAGTTTTATCACAAGAAGAGCGAAGACGGCCGTGCCCGCAGCTATTACCTCTTACAAACAAATCATGGGGAATAACGAATTGTCAATGGTCAATTGTCAACTCCCAACTATCAACTCCCAACTATCCAATGAAACTTCAACAAATAGACCTCTTTCAAATTCAAATGCCGCTGGTGACGCCTTTTGGCACCAGCTTTGGCATGACCACCAACCGCGACGCCATCATCGTCAAGGTAATGGCCGAAGGGCTGACCGGCTGGGGCGAGTGCGTGGCTTCCTGGGAGCCGGGCTACAGCTACGAGACCACCCATACCGCCTGGCACATCCTGACCGATTTTCTGATTCCGGCCGTATTGGGGCGCGCTTTGCAAGAACCGGGCGACGTGCAGGATTGGCTGCGCGGCGTGCGCGGCCATCCACTGGCCAAGGCCGCCCTGGACCAGGCCGCCTGGGACCTGACAGCGCAGCGCGATGGCCTCTCGCTGGCGCAGAAGCTGGCCCAGCCCTACCGCGAAGGCGCCAAAGAGCGGGTGAAGGTGGGAATCAGCATTGGCACGCAGCCTTCGGTGGCGGCGACGTTGGACGTGATGGCCGAAAGTGTGGCGAAGGGCTACGGCCGTATCAAGCTCAAAATCAAACCAGGCCACGACCTGGAACTGGCCCGCGCCGCCCGCCGCCTTCCCCGACACGCCCATCATGCTCGACGCCAACTCCGCCTACCGCCTGACAGACGCGCCGCTCTTCCAGGCCATGGACGACCTGAACCTGCTGATGATTGAGCAGCCATTGGGCCACGACGACATTTATGACCACAGCCAGCTACGGCCGTTGATCCAATCCCCCCTCTGCCTGGACGAATCCATCACCTCTGCCGACCACGCCCGCTGCGCCATCGCCTTGCAAGCGTGCGCCATCATCAACGTCAAACCGTCGCGGGTGTCTGGCTGGACCGAGGCGCGGCAAATTCATGACCTGGCGCGGGCGGCCGGATTGGGTCTATGGGTAGGCGGCATGTTGGAGACGGGCATCGGTCGGGCGGCGCAGTTGGCCCTGGCCGCCCTGCCCGGCTTTAACCTGCCCGGTGACATTTCGGCCACCGAGCGTTATTATCATCAGGACATCGCCACCCGTTTCACCCTCAACGCCGAAGACAGCACCATCAGCGTGCCCACCGGCCTGGGATTGGGCATAGAGGTAGATGAAAAGGCGTTAACGGCCGTAACCCAGCGCCACCAAACATTCCCCTAACCGGAGCGCGGGCGTCTCGCCCGCACAGATAGCGGGCGAGACGCCCGCGCTCCCAGAGTAGAAAAAGGAAACCGTATGTTTCAAGACAAAAAAATCTCCTTTATCGGCAGCGGCACCATGGCCGAGGCCATGATTCGCGGCCTATTAGACCAAAACATCGTCAGCGCCGACCACATCATCGCCGCCGACCCCTGGGAGGCGCGGCTGAAATATCTGCATGAGCGCCACGGCATCCACACCACCGGCGACAATACCGCCGCCGCTGAAGAAGGACAGGTCATCGTCTTTTCCATCAAGCCGCAAAATCTGGTGGAAGTCATGCCTACCATTCGCGGCCATTTGCGGCGGCAAGATTTGGTGCTTTCAATTATCGCCGGCGTGCCCATCCGCAAATTGGCCGATGGCGTGGCCCACGCCTCGGTGGTGCGCGCCATGCCCAACACCCCGGCGCAAATCGGCCAGGGCATTACGGTGTGGACGGCCACGCCGGAGGTAAGCGACCTGCACAAGCAGCAGGCGCAGGCCATCCTCGGCTCCTTCGGCGAGGAAATTTTTGTGGACGACGAGCGCTACCTGGACATGGCGACAGCGCTCAGCGGCTCCGGGCCGGGCTACGTGTTTATGATGATGGAGGCGATGATTGACGCCGGGGTCCACATGGGTTTTTCGCGCCGCATCGCCACCGATTTGGTGACACAGACGATGTTGGGGTCGGTGGAATTTGCCCGCCGTTCCAACAAACACGTCGCCGAACTGCGCAACCAGGTCACATCCCCCGGCGGCACGACAGCCGAGGCGCTGTACCACATGGAAAAAGGCGGCCTGCGCACGGTCATCTCGCGCGGCATCTGGGCCGCCTACGAACGCTCCATCGCCCTGGGACGCGGCGAAGAGGCCAAAGGCCCGCAGTGAGTATTGCGGATTTGGGATTGCGGATTTCGGAGGGACGCGGCAAATCCGCAATCCGCAATCAAAAATCCGGCATGGTTCATTTGAGGCAAAATGTGCTTTACAAATTCAACAAGAGGCGTGTCATGCTGAGAGCCTGTGCCGAGCTTGCCGAAGCATCCTCCGAAGACTCCGCTCAGCATGACCATGCAGCGTAAATTTGTAAAGAAGATGTTCCGCTCAATGAACCATGCCAAAATCCGCAATCAAAAATCTCCAATGGTAATTATTCAAGATGGTTCACGCTGGTTGCTGTTTCGGGAGCCGGTGCGGGTGATCACGGCCGTTACCTCCCATGAAGTCGTGGCGGCGCTGGTGGCGGTGGAAACGGCCGTTTCCACCCATTCTCTCCACGCCGCCGGTTTCCTCAGCTATGAAGCCGCCGCGGCCTTCGGTTTGGCCGTTCATCCGCCGCGCCCCGATGACCCACCGCTGCTCTGGTTTGGTTTATATGCCGCGCCTGAAACCCTGAGCAACCTGGACAATTTATCCATAACCGATTACACAATTGGCGACTGGCGGGTTGGGTTGGAAGAAACAGCCTATGCCACGGCCGTTACCCGCATCAAAAGCCACATCGCCGCCGGGTATACCTACCAGGTCAACTTCACCTTTCCGCTGTGCGCCCCATTTCGCGGCGAGCCGTGGGCGCTGTTCCGCCAATTGGTCCGCGGGCAGCAGGCCCGGTACGCCGCCTTCGTGGACACCGGGCGACACGTGGTCTGCTCCGTCTCGCCGGAACTGTTCTTGCGGCTGGAGGGCGACACGCTGACCTCGAAGCCGATGAAGGGCACAGCCGTGCGCGGGCGCACCCTGGCCGAAGACGAGTCCCAGGCCGCCTGGCTGCGCCAATCAGAAAAAAACCGGGCCGAAAATGTGATGATTGTGGACATGATCCGCAATGACATGGGGCGGGTGGCGGCCACCGGCAGCGTGGCCGTGCCACAATTATTCCAGGTGGAGCGCTATCCCACCCTGCTGCAAATGACATCCACCGTCGTGGCGCGTACCGACGCCTCTGTGAGCGATATTTTTCGGGCGATGTACCCCTGCGCCTCCATCACCGGCGCGCCCAAAGTGCGCACCATGCAGATCATCCGCGAGTTGGAGACGGGGCCGCGCGGCGTATACACAGGAGCGGTGGGGTTTATAGCGCCAGACAGACAGGCGCAGTTTAACGTGGCGATTCGCACGGTGGTGGTGGATAGGGAGCGGGAAACGGCCGTCTACCACGTGGGCAGCGGCATCGTGTGGGACTCTGACCCGGCGGCCGAATATGCAGAATGTTTGCTCAAGGCGCAGGTGCTGCGGGCGCGGCGGCCGGAGTTTGATTTATTGGAGTCGCTGCTGTGGGAACCGGAAGGGGGCTACTATTTGTTGGAGCGGCATGTGGCGCGACTGCTGGACAGCGCGGTTTATTTTGGTTTTGCGGTGACGGCAACGGCCGTGCGCGAGGCTTTGGGTCGTCTGGCGGTTGGGTTGACGGAGCCGTGTAAGGTGCGCTTGCTGGTGGGGCGAAACGGCCGTGTCCGGGCAGAATCCACGGCTCTGGCCCAACTGCCAGAGCCGGTGCGGCTGGCCCTGGCCGATGACCCAATCCATGTGGATGATGTGTTTTTATACCACAAAACAACGCATCGCCAGACCTATGACATGGCCAAAGCGTCGCGGCCAGATTGTGACGAGGTGATTTTATGGAACGAGCGCGGCGAACTGACCGAGACCAGCAGCGCCAACCTGGTGCTGGCACTGGATGGCGCGTTGTGGACGCCGCCGGTGGGCTGTGGGCTGTTGGCGGGGACGTTGCGGGCGGAGGAGTTGGCGAACGGCCGTATTCAGGAAAAAGTATTGACCCCGGCAGATCTGGCGCGGGCGGAGGCGATTTTTCTCATCAACTCTGTGCGCGGCTGGTGGAGAGGGGAGATTTTATGACAAAGAGACATAAGGGACAAAGGCCTGGTTCATTTGACAGCAATTCTAAATGTAAAACTTGCGAACAGAAGTAGATCGCGCTATACCATCACCAAAAGCCAAAAGGGTGATGTGATGGGAAAAAGAGCGCAAGTGAGTCGGTTTATCCAGCATCTGGGCGAGTTGACAGAGAAGATGCCTGACAAGCGGGCTGGGCGGCATAACCAGATATATGCTTTGCAAGACGCGGTACGCGGCGCCTTCTCTATCTTTTCATGCAAAGCGCTTCTTTTTCTGGCGCATCAACGCCTTATGGCGCAAAAGCGCGGGCGGAGTAATCTGGAAAGCGTGTTCCAGATGTCGCGCATTCCCACTGACAATCATATCCGTACCCTTTTGGATGGCGTGCCAGCCAGCCATTTTGCGGGAGCCTATCAATGGCTTTGGCAGCAGTTGGTGGCTGAGGAGAAGTTGGCCGGATTTCGGGCATTAGGGGGGCGGTTGCTAGTTGGTATCGATGGCATTCAATTCTTTAGTTCGACAAAGGTGCATTGCCCCCAATGCGTTCACAGAAGTGCGCGAAGGTGTCACCCACTACCATCATCGGGCATTGACAGCTTTGGTTGTTCATCCTGAGCAATCGGCGGTGCTGCCTCTGGCGCCGGAATTCCTGCTGCCACAGGATGGCAGTGATAAACAGGACAGCGAACTGGCGGCTGCCAAACGTTGGTTGCCGCAGCAGGCCCTGGCTGCAACAACAGAAGGCGGTCATCCTGGGAGATGACTTGTTCAGTCATCAACCGTTCTGTGAGTTGGTGCTGATTTACGGGCTAGACTTCATTCTCGTGTGTAAGCCCAGTTCGCACGAGACGCTCTATGAGTGGGTCGCGGCTATTGAGCGAGGGGCAAGCTGCCTGAAATTAGTCGTCGCGTCTGGAACGGTCGTCACGGGGAAATCTGGCGGTATCGGTATCTCAATGATTTACCGCTGCGTGCGGGGTGATGATGGTCTTCGCGTGAACTGGTGCGAGTTGACGATTACCCATGAATTGACTGGCGAACGCCTTTATCAAAACAGCTTTGTGACCAGTTTACGCCTGGACGCGCCTCTGGTCCAAGCTGTCACTCACGCTGGACGCGCCCGCTGGAAACATGAAAATGAGGGACATAATGTCCTGACCACCCACGGCTATCATATTAAGCACAATTTTGGTCATGGGCAAGAACATTTAGCGACCGTCATGTTCACGCTTAATCTACTCGCCTTTTCCTGCACACCTTTCTGGAGTTGGTGGATACGACCTACAAACGGATTCGTGCTGCTCTAGGTGCGCGTCGCACCTTCTTTGAGGATGCCCGGTCACTGATGCGTTGGCAAATCTTTGAAAATTGGGAAGCCCTGATTCAATTTATGGCCGAGGGTCTAGAGTTAGAACCCGCCCTGACTAACTGTTTCGTTTTCTTACGATTGGGCCATTGTTATTGGATGCTCACAAGTCGCCTCGGCAGAGAGGTGGCTAAATGCCGCGTTGCTATCATCTGGGTAATTACCTGGTTTTGAGGTCGTTACTGTACTCGGAACCGTGCCACATAACACTGCACTTTAATCTGATTAGCGCAGAGTGCGACTCCTCGCTGATACATCGGCATTGCGCCGCTATTTTCCCGATACCCGTTTTCTACATTTAGAATTGCTGTTCATTTGAGGCAAATTGTGCTTTACAAATTCAACAAGAGGCGTGTCATGCTGAGAGCCTGTGCTGAGCTTGCCGAAGCATCCTCCGAAGCATCCCATTCCTCTGGTGGGAGCGGGATGCTTCGCTCCGAAGACTCCGCTCAGCATGACCATGCAGCGTAAATTTGTAAAGAAGATGTTCCGCTCAATGAAACATGCCGGGACAAAGAAAGCCCTTTGTTTCTTTGTCCCTTTGTCTTAAATTCCTAAAAAGGTGGCATCATGCAAATTTTGGTAACAGGCGGGGCCGGGTATATCGGCAGCCATACGGTGGTGGAACTGCTCAACGCCGGGCACGACGTGGTGGTGGTGGACAACCTGGCAAACAGCAAGGAAGAATCGCTGCGGCGGGTGGCGGAAATTACCGGGCGGGCGGCCAGGTTTTATCGGGTGGATTTACGCGATAAGGCTGCGTTAACGGCCGTGTTCCGCCAACATACCATCCACGCCGTCATCCACTTTGCCGGGCTGAAGGCGGTGGGCGAATCGGTGGCCTTGCCGCTGGCTTATTACGACAACAACATCGGCAGCACGGTGGCGCTGTGCCAGGTGATGGCCGAACATGGCGTCAAAAACCTGGTGTTCAGCTCCTCGGCGACGGTGTATGGCGAACCAGAACGTGTGCCGGTGACGGAAGAGACGCCTTTGCAGGAGGCGACCAACCCATACGGCCGTTCCAAAGCCATCATCGAGAAAATCTTACAAGACCTGTACCTGTCTGACAAGGCGTGGAACATTGTCTTGCTGCGCTACTTTAACCCGGTGGGGGCGCACAGCAGCGGCCGCATCGGCGAAGACCCCAATGGGCCGCCCAATAATTTGATGCCCTATATTGCTCAGGTGGCGGTGGGCAAACGGCCGTACCTGCGCGTGTTTGGCAATGATTATCCTACCCCGGACGGTACCGGCGTGCGCGATTACATCCATGTGGTGGATTTGGCCGTCGGCCATTTGAAAGCGCTGGATAAAGTGGCCGAAAAGCCGGGTGTGGTCATCTACAACTTGGGAACAGGCGTGGGCTACTCCGTGCTGGAAGTGGTAGACGCCTTTGCCGAAGTCAGCGGGCGCGACATCGCCTACCAGGTGGTGGCGCGGCGGCCAGGGGACGTGGCCGTCTCCTACGCCGACCCGTCGCGGGCGGCGCAAGAATTAGGCTGGCGCGCCGTCAAAGGTCTGGCCGACATGTGCGCCGATGCCTGGCGTTGGCAGTCGCAAAACCCGAATGGTTATGAAGTTTGAATTGTGAAGTGTGAATTATGAAGCGCGGAGAAACTGTCTCCCCGTCTCCCCGTCACCTTGTCTCCTCATCTCCCCTATAAGTCTGAATAATTTCAGCCATGATTGACAAGGCGATTTCTTCCGCGGTTTGGGCGTGGAGGTTCAGACCGATGGGGGCGTGGATGCGGGCGATTTGCGTCGGACTAAGGCCGAGCGCTTGCAGACGTTCTACCCGTTTGGCGTGGGTTTTGCGGCTGCCCAATGCGCCGATGTAAAAGGCAGGGCTGTTTAGCGCAATTTGCAGGGCAGGGTCGTCTATTTTGGGGTCGTGGGTCAGCAGGACAACGGCCGTTTGCGGCGTCAGGTCCAGTTCGGCAAACGCTTTGTCCGGCCAGAGCGGCAGCAGCCGGTCGGCGTGGGCAAAGCGGGCCTGGCTGCCAAAAGCGCGGCGCGGATCCACCACGACAGTGCGAAAACCAAGCAGGCGGCCCATTGGCGTGAGGGCGATGGCAATATGGACGCCACCGACCAGCACCAGCGTCGGGGCGGGGTGATAGGTTTCGACGAAGAGTTCGACGTCTGGGGTGGGTTGGAAACGTTGGGTAGTTGGCTGGTTGGCTGGTTGAATGGTTGGGGTAAGTTCGGGGGGCAGGTGGCCGGCGGTACGGCCGTCGCGGCTGACAGCCAACTGCTGGCCCAGCAGATGTTCCGGGCCGCGAATGACGGTGTAGCAGGTTCCGGCCTGGTCGGTCTGGATGAGGCTGTGGAGGAAATCGAAAACGGCCGTGTCCAACCGCTGTACAAACACCTCAATACTGCCGCCGCAGGCCAGCCCTACGTCCCAGGCCGTCTCATCGGCCACGCCAAAGTGCAGCAGCTGCGGCGCGCCGGCTGCCAGCACCTCTTGTCCGGCGGCAATAACCGCGCCCTCAATGCAGCCGCCGCTGACTGAGCCGCTGACCAAACCAGAGGCAGCGAACGCCATCTTGCCCCCGGCCTTACGCGGCGCAGACCCCCAGGTCTGGATGACGGTAGCGACAGCGATATTCTGAGACGGCTGCTGCCGCCAGGCTAAAACGTCGGCGATGATTTCATTCATGCGCGGTGGCGCGCCGCCGCCGAAGCAAAATCCAGGCAGCCAGGGTGAGGAGGGCGAGGAGGAGGGCGATACGGCCGTAAGCCGCCGAGGACAGCGATGGCCGGGCGCTGTGGGGCGGCGACAGAAGATGAACCGGGGGGATGTCGGTTATCTGGCCGGTCTGGATGAGTTGGTCCAGGCGTTCCAGGCTTTGGCGCACAATGGCGCGGGCGCTGGTTTCCAGCAAGGGTGCGGCGTGCTGCTGCAAATCACCGCCCACTTCGGTCTGGGCTTCGTAATGAAGTACTGTGTGATTATTGTGCGGTTGCAGATGGAGACGGCCGTTGCCCGCCAATGTACTTTTGTCATTGTGGGCGGCAAAGGTAAACGCATAGCCGCTTTGTGGCTGCACGTCTGTCAGGTGAAAGATTCCTTCGTATGCGCCAGCCAGGGGGCCAACGCGGACAACCAAGTTGCCACTAAATTCATCTTCGCCCACGCTGGCGACGGACTGGCTGCCAGGCACTATCCGGCGCAAAACTTGCGCATCAAACAACAACGGCCAAAGGGCTTCTGGTGTGGCGGCAAAGGTAAAACTTCCCTGGATTTTCATCAAAACGGTCTCATTTGCTTGCCCGGCATGGACAGGTGGGTCGTTTAATCTGGCGCTTTGCTTTCCTGATCAGCCAGCGATTCAATTTTTCCGGCGAGTTCATCCAATTGGGTGATGAGCGTTTGCACTTCGTCGCGGGTAGGGATGCCCCTGGCGCGCACGATTTTTTCGATCTCGGTGGCGGTGGCGCTGAATTTTTCTTCGGCGATGCGGGCGGGATCGCTGAGGAGTTTTTCGCGCAGGCGGCTGGCTTCTTCTTTCGCCATATCGCCTCGTTCGGTCAGGCTTTGCAGGCGTTTGTCAATTTCCTGGTCTACGTGATTGAACAAATCCAGCGGAGAGGTGAGGCTGCGGCGCAGGGTGTTGACGGTTTGGCCGCCAGCCTGAACCAAACCGGTGAGGACGGCCGTTGGTAAAAACCCGCTGCTCTTTTTTTCTTGCTCAAAGATGATTTGGGTGAGGGTAACGGCCGTTAAATCTTCTTCCGTAATATGGTCCACAACCCGAACTTCTTCACCGTGGCGGATAAGTTCAGCGATACCATCCAGGGTGATATATTTTTTGGCTTCAGTGTCGTAGAGCTTACGATTTGGATAGCGCTTAATGACCGGCATGAACTTGCTCCTGTATGATACACTGCGTCATTTTGGTGGATTATAAGCCTGATCAGGCCGGATGCAAAAAACAGGGGGAGAAAACGATTTGTTTTCTCCCCCTTTAGCTCTTGCCCCAGAGTGATCCTATGCAGCTGCCCGTTTCTGCCGCCCAATAGCAAGGCGACGGCTTATGTGTGTTCTATAACGGATACTAGGCCATCGTTTTCTTCAGGTTTTCTACTTTGTCGGTCAATTCAGTAACTTTGACGTTGAGAGCGTCAATGTCGCTTTTGGTGGGGATATTGAGCCGATCGAGAATCCCTTCCAGGCGTTTGTCAACTTCTTCCTGGGCGTTGTGAGTGGTGTCTTGCGCTTTTTTCTTGCGCTTTTCGACAATTTCATTGATGAGTTTACGGCCGTCTTTTTCCGCAATTTCGCCGCGTTCAATCAATTTGTTGACAAATTCTTCCACTTCTTCTTGGGCCAGAACAACAGCGCCAATACCAGCCATCAAAACGCGACGCACTGCGTCTAGCAGGGCATTGGGTTCGTTGTTCACTTCTTCCTCGATAATTTCGATTTCAGCCATGATTCGATCCTCTTCCAGTGTGGACAACGGCTTTCTGTCGAAAGCGCGTCGTAAATAAGTTTATCAGGCGACTGTTTCCAGGTTCATTTCGTCGAGTTTCTTGGACAGCTTGGTGATCTTGGTATTCAAAGCACGAATCTCAGCGCGAGTGGGCATGTTGAGGCGATGGAGAACAGATTCCATACGCTTGTTGAATTCTTTTTCAGCCCGTTTGTTGGCTTTTTTCGGCCTCTTTTTTGCGATCGTCCACCATCTCATTGACGGAATCGAGGACTTTCTTTTCGGTCTCTTCGCCATGATCTACAAATTTTTCGACCAGGCTGACCAATTCATCCTGAGCCATCGCCGCAGCGCCCAGGCCAACGAGGAATACCTTGTGTACGTTGTCTACGACCATGGCAGGTAACCCACCATTTTTTTCTTCAGTCGTTTCGATAACTACTTCATTTTTCATGATTAAACCTCCCAGGTTTATTATTGTTGTATGTGTCTGTACTAGACACAATGGATTTTGCTGCTAAACTGATGCAAATGCTTATGACGCACTGCATCATGAAGGAATATAACACAGTGCGTCATGGATGTCAATACCTAATCAAGTTGGTCCGATCCGGTTTTTGGCCTGGTTCGGAAAAAGGTGCGAGCAGGGTATAATACAGGTTCGATTTTGGAAAATCGGGTGAGCGATTCTGGAAAATTGCTCTGCATTCATTCAGGAGGTAAATTGTTATGAGTCAGGATGTTGTTCGATGTGGGGCGATCACCCAGGCGGGGACGCAGTGTAAAAATTATGCCCAGGTCGGCTCGGCATATTGTCGCAAACACCAGGATGAGGCAACGGCCGTTGCGCCCAATCCGGCATCGGTGTCACGTCTGCAAGAACTGGTAGGTGAATTAGATGGCCTGGTGACCGATTTGAAGACCACCCTTGTCAAAGAGGAAACACCCAAAGACCCAACGATGTCTGATTATCCCGTGCGCCTGGTACGGCTGGTGCGGGAAAACTTAAGCCGTTTTTCGCCGGACGTGCAGTTGGGCATTTTGGAGGGGTTTGAAGGGATGACAGTGGAGGATCTGACAGACCTGGACACCTGGAAAGGCATGGCCTACATGTTCGCTTATTCAGCCCGTTTTCAGGCCACTCAGGTACGCGAGCGGGTGAGTGAACATTTACCTGAACCGCTGCAACCAGAATCCATGCTGCGTTTTGTGCGCAGCAACGTGGACCGTTTTGCGCCAGAGGTTGCCAAAGATTTGCTGAACAGCCTGGAAGGAACCAGCAAGGAAGATTTGCTAGACCCGGACACCTGGAAAGGCATGTGGTATATGGTGAATTATTCGCTCCAGTTTCAGGCGGAGCAGTTGAAGCAGCGATTAATAGGGTCGGAAGCTGAGGCTGAAGAGGAATAACAGTTCGCGTTTGGGCTGTTTTGCGGTTTGGAGGAAGGTTTGGAAGAAGAGATTGATGTACGGCCGTATATCGAAGCGGTGCTAAAAAATTGGAAATGGATTGTGGCTGTGGCTGTTTTAACGGCCGTTGTCGCTTTTATTATTACTTCTTTGTCGCCACCAAAGTACACAGCCACAGCGCTGGTAGCCGTCATCAAACCGGGGCAGTTGGTTCAATTTGATGAACGATTTGCGGCTTTGGCCGAGTCGCAACCACTAAAAGCATATCCTGAACTGGCGACCAGCGACGAAATTTTGCAGACGTTATTGGCCGAAATAGCCGACATTGCCCCGGATGTGCAATCCCTGGAAACCCTACGAGCGATGACCGAGGCCAGCGCCGGCGCAGACCCCAGCCTGCTGCGCCTTTCGGTGACATATGGTCAGCCTGAAACGACTGCCCAAATCGCCAATTTGTGGGCGGAACTCTTTGTTAACCAGGCGAACAAGATTTTTGGCAACCAGGGAGGCGAGCAGTTGGTTTATTTTGAGAGCCAGCAAGAAAGCGCAGCTCAGGAACTCGCCCGGGCCGAACAGTCTTTGATTGAATTCCAGGCGCGCAATCGCTCGTTGGTCCTGGAGAATCAACTGATGTCGTTGCAGCAGTCGCAAGCCAATCAGTTGGCAAAGCAGCAGCAAATCGGGACCATTTTGCAAGACATTCAAGGGCTGCAAAGCCAACTGGAGCAAGGCGCGAGGGACGCAGCGTCATCATACAGCGACCAGTTGACGGCGCTGCTGCTGCAAATTCGGGCTTTTGGCGGTAGTTTTAACAGTGAACTGGCCGTGCCCTGGCAGCTCCAAATTGACGCCAACCAATTTGCCAGTACCAGTCGCAGCGAGCAAATCGCCTTCTTAGCCGGTCTACAAACTGCCTTAACCGCGCAGTTGGCGGAGGTGGAGACGAACGCTGCCGTGTTGGAGCCGCAAATCCTGGTCTTGCAGCAGCAAAAGCAAGAAATGGACACGGAGAATAACCGGTTAACGCGGAATTATACGCTGGCTGAGGAAACATACACCGCCCTGGCGCGCAAAGTGGAAGAGGAACGGATCACGTCGCAGGATACAAACAGTGGGGTGCAAATAGCCAGCCGAACGGCCGTGCCGGAAGAAGCGGCAAGACGGGGGCAGGCGATGAACACGGCCGTTGCCGCAGCTTTGGGGGCATTTCTCGTCCTGTTTTGGGTTGTGGGGCGTACCTGGTGGTCCCAAGCAACGCAAGATCGGGAATCAGCTAACCGGCAGAGCTAAGATTTATATACTCGCAAAGGTCATGATCTGACATTTTTGTCACCTTGTCAGATAGAGCCGGTGGTTCTAAAGATCACCACAGCTTCTCTCACAAATATTCGACACGTTCAAATTTACACTGCCCAACGAGTAACTTTATGACTCATCCTATACGTGATTCCTATTTAGTCTTCGGCTCGCCCCTTATCGGCGAAGCCGAAATCGCCGAAGTAGTGGATTCCCTCCGTACCGGTTGGCTTGGCACAGGCCCAAAGGTTGCCAAATTCGAGGAAATATTCCGCCAATACATAGGTGCGGATTATGCCATAGCTGTTAACTCTTGCACGGCCGGTTTGCACCTTTCCCTCCTCGTAGCCGACCTCAAGCCGGGAGATGAGGTCATTACTACTCCCATGACTTTTGCCGCCACAGTCAACACCATTTTACACGTGGGTGCAACTCCCGTGCTGGTGGATTGCGACCGCGAAACGCAATTAATAGACCCTCAGAAAATCGAAGAGGCCATCACACCACGCACGAGAGCCATCATACCTGTGCATCTATGCGGACGGCCGTGCGATATGACTGCCATCACAGATATCGCCCGTCGGCACAATTTGGTGGTTATAGAAGATGCTGCGCACGCCATTGAGACAGTACATAAAGGGAGTAAGGTGGGCAATATCAGCGCCCTCACCTGTTTCAGCTTCTATGTGACCAAAAACATTGTCACAGGAGAAGGGGGGATGGTGACAACCAACAACCCCGATTATGCCGACAAAATCAAAATGTATGGGCTTCATGGACTGAGTCGAGACGCCTGGAAGCGATTCTCTGACAGCGGCTACATGCATTATCAGGTATTGTTTCCGGGCTTCAAATACAACATGATGGATTTGCAGGCGGCCATTGGCTTGCACCAAATGAGTCATGTGGAAGAATGGCTCAAACGGCGCAATGATCTGTGGAGAATTTACAATCAGGCTTTTGCCGGTTTGGAAATCGGGTTACCCGCAGAAGACGAACCAGATACCGTCCATGCCCGCCACCTGTATACCTTGATGATTGATAAGGAGCGCACAGGGTTGACACGAGATGAGTTCATGGCGAAGATGCACGAACTCAACATCGGCACGGGTGTGCATTACGTGGGCCTTCATCTGCATTCCTATTACCGCCAGGCATTTGGCTATCAGCCCCAAGATTTCCCCAACGCCACATGGCTGAGTGATCGCACAGTTTCATTACCTTTTTCGCCCAAACTGACAAACCAGGACGTGGAAGATGTGATTGAAGCAGTAACTCGCGTAATTAAACAATGACCAATCCGCTGCGAAATACACGGCAAGCAGCCAAAATCCTATCTAACCAGATCCAGTTATGGAGGTTAGAGATGATTCACCGAACGGTCGGTATTGAGGGTGTTTGCCATGCAATTCAATACCTAAGAAAGCCAATGCCAGCTTTGCGGCGATGGGGGGCCGAGATCGGTTATAATAGCCTGATATACCCTGGCATTACCATCCATGCGGCGCAGGACAATTTTTCGAACTTGCACGTTGGCGCAAATGTACGCATTGTGCGTGACTGCCTCCTTGATTTAACAGACAGCATACGTATAGAAGATGAAGCGATAGTCAGTTTTCGATGCAGCCTGGTAACACATCGGAATATCTTCCACTCGCCGCTTGGTCAGGCTGGTTATCCGTCTGATCACGCGCCAATTGTCATTAAACGCGGTGCGGTTCTCTTTGCCAATGTTACTGTGTTAATGGGGGTAACAATTGGGGAATGTGCAATGGTAGCCGCAGGGGCTGTTGTCATTTCTGATGTTCCGGCCTGGACACTGGTCGGTGGAGTTCCCGCCAGGGTGATAAAACAATTGAGATAAGATGGAAAGTAAATGGCAATCGGTAAACTGGCTCGTTCACAGTATTCACGATACAGCTCTAGAAGAAGTATTGCATCAATACGCCCACGGTGTCTTATTGGATATTGGGTGTGGGCAAAAACCATACCGGGTCTTGACTGAAGGGTTGGTTACAGCACATATAGGTCTCGACCATCCGGGATCTTTACATAGCAAACAACAGGTGGATATATTCGGCACAGCCTACGAAACTGGTGTGGCGAATAATTCAATTGATACAGTGCTCTGCACAGTGGTTCTCGAACATCTGGAGCGTCCTCAGGAGGCGATCAACGAGATGTATCGCATTCTCCATCCGGGTGGTCATGTTATTTTATCCGCTCCCCTCTTCTGGCATTTGCACGAAGAGCCGCGTGACTTTTTCCGGTATACAAAGCATGGACTTACCCATCTATTTATAACATCTGGATTTGAAATCATAGAGATAAAACCGTTGTCGGGATTTGTGGTCACATTCAGTCAAGAATTGGTCTACTTTCTTAACCGATTGCAAAGAGGCCCCCTGCGTTACCCTGTTAAAATCTTACAATTGTTGATTCAACAAAGCGCGTTTTGGTTGAACCGGTGGGACAAGTCTTACGGTTTTACATGGGCTTATTTGGTCGTGGCCCAAAAACGGATTGATGTCCCCGAATAATTCGCTGCTTACGGGCGATTCTTCTTTGCGCCAGCAGGCGGTGCGTGGTATAGGTTGGACGGCCGTTGCGCAGTTCGGCCGGCAACTCATCCAATTCATCATCCTCGCCTTGTTGGGACGCTTGCTTTCGACCGAAGAGTTTGGTCTATTGGGCATGACTGCGGTTTTTGTGGGTTTTGCTAATTTATTTGGAGAAATGGGATTCACGGCGGCCCTTATTCAACGCCAAGAACTCACGCCTCGCCACCTTTCATCTGTTTTTTGGCTCAATCTGGCAGGGGGGGTGATCATGGCTTTGTTGATGGCTTTTGGCGCGCCCCTCATCTCGCAGTTATATCAGGAGCCGCGCCTGACCCCCATTACCTTGCTCATTGCTGTCACTTTTCCAATTAATGCGCTTGGCCTTGTTCATCGTGCCATTCTCACCCGTCAGATGCGTTTCCGCGCTTTGGGTTTAAGCGAGTTATTGGCTGTATTGGCCTCTGGTCTATTAGCCTTGGGACTGGCGCTTAACCAATTTGGCGTATGGAGTCTGGTGTGGCAAGCTCTGGCCCTGGCTATTTTCACCACTCTTTTTCTGTGGGGCATGACACGCTGGTGGCCCACGGGTGGATTCAGTCGATCGGCCATTCGGGAATTATGGGGATACAGCTCTAATTTGTTGGGGTATCAGGCATTCAATTACTGGGCACGCAATGGAGATAACTTTCTGATCGGTCGTTTTTTGGGGGCAGATGCGTTAGGCTTATACACTCGTGCCTATACCACCATGCTGTTACCGGTGAACCAGGTAGTGGGTATTCTAGGTCGTGTTTTGTTCCCCACTCTTGCCAAAGTGCAAGATGATCACCAGCGGGTGAAGCGAATCTACTTGCAAACATTAGCTGCCATTGCTCTCATCTCTTTCCCAATGATGCTTGGTCTGATCATTATCGCCAATAATTTTGTGCTGGTGGTGTTTGGCCCCCAATGGCTGCCTATGGTCAGGACATTACAAATCTTATCGTTGGTAGGTTTACTCCAATCCGTTGGTTCCACTGTGGGGTGGTTGTACCAAGCTCAGGGACGAACTGATTGGATGTTCAAGTGGGGCATTGCAGCGGGCACGCTGTCTTTGATCAGTTTTGTGGTTGGGACTTATCTTGGTTCAATTGAAACAGTTGCCCTTTGTTATGCAATTTTGGCGTTGCCGCTGTCTTACTGGGGGTTTGCCATTCCAGGCCGCCTGATCCAGCTTTCTATGACGGAGGTTTTGCTTGCGCTGGCTCCAATTTTCGGTTTATCGTGTGTAATGGCCGGGATAACGGCCGTTACCACCTATTTCTTGCCACCCACATGGCCGGCATGGTTCCAGTTGGCTGTGCAAACGGCCGTAGGCGGAACCACCTACCTCGGCCTCATTTTACTTCTGAAACCAGCCGCTTATCGCCACCTGTGCCATGTTATCCTGCGCCAGCGGCGGGAAAACAGTCAATCGTGAGCAATGTTCAACACGTCGGCGCCTGGTAATTTACAATTCCTAATCCTATGACTCTATCTGTTGCCCATAGCTGTAACACATGGCTTCCTCTCACAGAAGGCTGGCTTGACCGCCAGATACGATTTTTGCCATTGGCCGAGATTGAAGCGCATATCATCTGCGAAAGTACCCAAAATTTAGACACATTTGCCTGGCCCAACATCCACACCTTACCGCGCCACTCTCTGCATGGAACCGTCTTAAAAGGATTGCGTAAATTGGGGATGCCTTTCTTCTTTCCGCACGCCAAACGAGCGATTGCGGCGCACAACATTAAGATTGTGCATTCCCATTTTGGCAATCGTGGTTGGTTGGATTTAGGCTTGGTGAAGCAAACGGGCGCAAAACAAGTTGTGACCTTTTATGGCTGGGATGTTAATCATTTACCGCAAAAAAGACCGATTTGGCGCCAGCGTTACCAGGAAATGTTTGCCCAGGCTGAATTGATCTTGTGTGAAGGCTCCCACATGCGTCAATCTCTCCTTAAGCTAGGGGCTAACCCTGATCGGACACGTGTCCAACATTTAGGGGTTGCGGTAGATGAAATCCTTTTTCAGACCCGACAGCGGCGGCTCGATGAGCCACTTAAAGTTTTGTTGGCAGCCACATTTACACCCAAAAAGGGCCTGCCCGATGGATTGGAGGCGATGGGACGTTTGCGTCAGGAACAGGGCATTCCCCTACAGATAACCATCATTGGCGACGCACGCGCCACGCAAAAAGACCAGGCAGAAAAACAAAAAATCTTGGCGGCGCTAGACCGTTGGAATTTACGGCCGTTCACGCGACTCCTCGGCTACCAACCTTATGCCACCCTCTTTGCCGAAGCATACCAACACCACATCTTCCTTTCCCCCAGTCGAACCGCGCCTGATGGCGACACTGAAGGGGGCGCACCAGTTAGTCTGATAGATATGCAAGCCACAGGGATGCCGGTTGTCAGCACCACCCATTGCGATATTCCTGAAGTTGTGCAGCACGGCCGTACAGGGCTGCTCGCTGCCGAAGGTGATATAGTTGGCCTTGTTCAGCATCTGCACTGGTTGGCCGAGAACCCTGACGCATGGGCCGGAATCGGTACTGCAGGTCGGCAGCACATCGAACAAGAATACGATGCCAGACGTCAAGGCCAGCGTTTGGCTAAGATTTATCAGGAACTTGGCTAAACGCCAACACCATCATGTCTTATCTACCACGACGTACACTTGCATTGATAGCTGTTTGTTTCTTTTTATTGCTGCCTACCGTTCAAGCAATAGCGCGCAATGCCCTCTACGTCCTGGGCAACAAAGCGTATACCGCCCCGGCGAATCAGCAAGAGCAGTTAGCGCGGGTCAACCAGGTAACATACAAGATGGGGATGTGCGCCAACCAAACCATAACGGACTCAACGGCTGCAATCATCCAAAACTTCGATGATTGCTATGCCAACCACCCGCTCCCACTACAGATCATCACCCATACCATTCAACTACCCGCCCATATTCTCGCAGAAGGCAGCTCCCGTCCCGGCGAATCAAGTGGTGATGTGGTTACGCTATTTGGGGTTGGGTATGTGCAAAGCCGTCTGTTTTTTCTGAGCGAGGAAACTGATTCATGGATTATTTCTGTTCACGCCAAACATGATGCGCCGGCTCCGGTCATATTGGAAATCTGGTTAGACGATCAATCCATCGGCCGGTTGGTTTTTGACAAAGGGGATGACACTTGGGAAACTTTGTCCCTGGCTGCGCCCATAAAGCCGGGATTTCACAATTTTTATTTCCGGTATGTAAACGACTTGTTTGACCAAGAACAAGGACTAGATAGAAACGCTTATATTGAGTACGTGCAAATAGCACGCAGGAATTAGGTCGTGGCAAATTTGGAAAGAGTAACGGAGATACCGCCTGGTTTAACAACGGCCAAAGGGCTGTGGTTTGTGCTTTTGTTGGCGGCTATGGTTGGCGCCATCATCGCACTCATGAGCCAGGAATATGTCTTGCTCATTGCGGTGTTGTTGGTCGGGCTGCCTTTTGCCACACTGGTTATCAGCCGACAGACACGGCCAACGGCCGTTGTCCTTCTCCTCGTCTTTGTCCCCCTTACCAGTATCCTCAAGGCCATCACAGGCTCCCGCTTTGCACCCCTTACCTTTGACCTGGCTTTCCTCCTCGCCTTTGGGCTGTACATTGGCGAAAGACTTATGCGGCACAAAATTCGTTGGGGGTGGCTCGATTTTTGCTTTGCCCTTTTTTTCTTGTGGGCCTGTATACAAATGTTCAATTCCAATGTGCCTGGTTTGCAAGCCGGGGTAGAAGGGCTACGCAAGTTTGCGTTTGCCAGTATTCTTTTTTATGTTGGCCGCCATTTTTTCAACGACCGAGAGATGGTTGTTTTTCAGAAATCACTGGTCATTATTTCGATCTTCATCGCCTTATATGGTCTAAAGCAATTTTTTTTCATGTCAGCCATTGATTATCGGATGATTGAAATGGCCTCGGCCAGCCCTACAACCTATTTAATGGGAGGGTGGGTTCGACCATTTTCCACCCTGCCTGGCCCCTTTCATTTAGGGCTATATTTGGTTGTAGTCAGTTTGCTTTTGCTCGCCCAACTTATGCTTAAGTATGGCCGCTTTTCTACCCGCGTATTGATTCTTTTTGTTTTGGTCTTACATTTAGTTGTGCTGTTTTTCACCCGCACCAAAGGCAATTGGGTCGGATTCATAGCGGGGATTGTCGTGTTGATGATTTTAAAGACACGACGGCCGTTAAAATTATCCATTCAACTTGCAGGAATTGCCTTAGCCGGCCTCTTGGTCGCGGCCGCTATTTTAGCTGTGGCCCCTGACAATACATTCAAGGTATTAGATGACGCCATCATAGCTGTTACAAACCCACTAGAAGCCCCCACATTCTTGTATCGTGTTCAGCTATGGGAAGAAATCATCGTTCCTGCCTTGCGTGAAAACCCATTCTTTGGCTATGGAACCAGCAGCGCGGGCGAAGGCTTATCGAATCTATATCAAGGCACAGACTCTATACATTTCCCCAGCCATAACCTATACCTGAAAGTATTCCTGGAGTTAGGATTAGCTGGATTATTTTTGTTTTTGGTTATTGTGGCTGGAAGCTTATGGCACGGCTGGAGATTTATTCAACGCCAGCAGACTATGCCGTTAGGAATCAGGTTAGCCCAATACTGGGGCATCGCTGCGGTAGTAGCCTTTTTAGTAGCAGGATTGGTCATTCCCACTCTAGATGCCTATCCGGCCAACTACTATTTTTGGTTGTTGCTAGGCCTTATATCCAGCCGTCAATTCACTCCGAAGCAGTCTATGAATCAACCCACTCCTGAGCAAAGCCACGGTGAAGCGTCAATAACTCCAGCATTATCTCTAGAAACATGAATCTTGTTGTCATCCCTTTTCACGATTGGAAAAAATGCGAGCATGAAGGTTTCCGTACCCGTGATGCCCATTTCATGCAAGAATTTGGTCAACATCCACAAGTGACCAAATTATTGGTTATCAACCGACCCCTTTCCTGGGCAGAAATGCTCATACTAAAGCGCCGCCGCTACCCCCAACACGGTCATTTGATTAGTCAGCATGGCGGTATGTACCTCTCGCAAGTAGGCGAAAAAACTTATACATTAGATATTGTTGTTCCTGAGCTGCTTCGCCCCCTTCGCATGAAGCGCAGTTGGATACCCTATATTTTTGGCAAACCACAAATCGCAGAGCGTGTCAAACAAGCCCTGGCCCAATTAGAAATGGATTCTTCTTATAACATGTTTCTCTCTGCGCCATTATTCGTACCATTGGTGCAAAATCTAGCGCCTGAGTTTTGGGCTTTTGATGCGCAAGATAACTTATTGAAACAAGCGCTGTACCGTCACGTGCCTGACCTGGAAAACTTTTATGATTTTTGCTTAACCAACGCCGACTTCATCTCAGCCAATTCAGCCGAAACAACACAATGGTTCCACGGTAAACGGCCTGATGCCCAGTGGATACCCAATGGCGTGGACACAGATATGTTTTCACCCCATCAGACATACCTACGTCCAACCGATTTAGACGGCATCACCCCTCCCATTATCGGTTATGCCGGCAAAATGCAAGAAATGTTTGATGTGCAAGCCATCACCCAAGCAATGAGGGCTTTGCCTGAGGCAAATTTTGTTTTTATTGGGCAGCAACTGAATCGGGAATGGGTAAAAGACATTTGGCAATATCCCAACGCTTACTATTTAGGTGATAAACCGTATCATTTGCTGCCACAATATCTGGCAGCGTTTGATATTTGTATCATTCCTTATAGCATTGAGCGACAACATGGGGGAGACCCTATTAAATTTTACGAATACCTGTCCATGGGCAAACCCATTGTTAGCGCGGATATTGGTGGCGTAGGTGTGTTTAAGGACTATCCACAAGTCTGTATTACGCAAACGGCAGAGCAATTTGTCGCCGGCTTATGCCAAATGGTGGCTCTGCTAAAAGATAAAAAGCCGCTTAAAGCGATGCCCGTGCCGCTAGAGTATGTATGGAAGACAAAAGCCGACCAAATTATCCAGGCCATATACCATCGGCGCTCCCCAGTGCAGGCGTAATATGCCCCAAAACCTATTCCAAAAAATAACTGAACGCACGATCCAGAAATTGAAGCATGATCCTGATTATCGGTTAGACACGAGCGTAAACGGCCGTATTCTATCCCAGGTCTTATGGCAGCGCGCCCTCGCCCAACTGCGTGGCGCCTATCGTCACATCTGGTTACAGCACAGCGATGGCCGTCTATTTGTTGGTCGCGCAGTTCGCCTGTTGCACCCCCAACTCATCAGCGTCGGCCGGGCGGTTATCATTGAAGACAATGTACTGATAGACGCCCTCTCCCAAAATGGCGTCGTATTGGGCAACAATGTCACCATTGCCAAATTCACCACCATACAATGCACCGGCGTCATCCGTCACCTCGGCGTTGGGCTAACCATCGGCGACAATTCGGCCGTTGGCGCTTATTCGTTTCTAGGGGCACAAGGTGGCATCGTGATCGGCAGCAACGTCATCATGGGGCCACGTGTTAGCTTTCACGCCGAAAACCACCGCTACGAGCGTACAGATATCCCCATCCGATTGCAAGGCGAGAGCCGGCAAGGGATTGTTGTTGACGATGATTGTTGGATAGGAGCCGGCACTATTATTTTGGATGGCGTACACATTGGCAAGGGATGCGTGATGGCTGCGGGCAGTGTTGTAACCAAAGATGTTCCACCTTATTCTGTTGCGGCCGGTGTTCCAGCTCGGATCATCAAACAACGGCCGTACCCCACTGCCACAGAACCACACACCAAGGAAGGGCAATCTTGAAAATCGCTTTATTAGGCACTCGGGGCATCCCGGCCAGCTACAGCGGCTTCGAAACATGCGTGGAGCAGTTGGGGCAAAGGCTGGTTGCGCGCGGCCATCACGTAACCGTCTACTGCCGCTCCCATCACATCACCTATGACGGCGATTCCTACAAAGGGATGCGCCTCATCAAATTGCCCACCATTTCCAATAAGTATCTGGATACAATGGTACACTCCTTTATCTCTTCGCTGCACGCTTTGCCCCGGCGTTATGACATTGGTCTATATTTTATTGCCGGCAACAGCCCGGTAACGTGGATACCCAGATTAGTAGGCACAAAGACCTTACTCAATGTAGATGGCCTGGATTGGAAGCGCGAGAAATGGCCGACGGCCGCTAAAAAGTACATTCAGTTTGCCGAATACTTAGCCACCAAATTGCCCAATATTTACCTGACAGACTCAGAAGTTGTGCAAAGCTACTACCATGATCGCTTTAACAGCCAACCACCGTACATTCCCTATGGCTCAGAGGTGGAATTGATGCCGCCTGGCGAAACGTTGGCTCAGTTCGGTCTTGAACCAGGCAACTATATTCTATTTGTTGGCCGGTTGGTGCCGGAAAACTGTGCCCATCATCTTGTGGAAGCATTCCGCGAATTGCCCACGGATATGAAATGCGTCATTGTGGGCGATGCTGCCTATGCAGATGATTACATCCGCTCGTTGAAAGCCAGCGCGCAAGGGGATGCGCGTATTGTGTTTACCGGCTACGTGTTTGGCAAAGGGTATCACGAGCTGGGATCCAACGCCTATATTTTTGTGGAAACATCTGGCGTTGGCGGAACGCACCCGGCATTGGTGGAGGCAATGGCTTTTGGCAATTGTGTTATTACCCACGATACACCGGAAAATCTGGAAACGATTGGCGATGCGGGCTTTGCCTATAACGGCCGTTCCGGGGCCAACAGCTTGCGTGACATTTTACAAAACCTCCTGGCCGATCCTGAAACGGTAGTACATTATGCGGACCGGGCGCAAAAACGGGCACAGGCTCACTATTCATGGGAGACCGTCACCGACGCCTATGAACGACTGTTCTTTCAACTCCGTAACCAACCTTTGCCGGAAAGATTAAAAACCTCAGACTGACTAATGTCCCGTTTACCGTTCAACTATTATTGGCTGGAGGGGATTCTTCTTTCAGTTGCCACGCTTCCTCTGATCTTCCCTGAACCGATTCCACCGCTCACGGCCGTCTCCCTCCTCCTCCTCGCCCTCATCAGCAGCCTCCCCCTCCTCACACACCACCGCCCCATCCTACCCAGCACCCCCCTCAACCTGCTCGTCTTGCTCTGGCTGGTTGGCCTGGGCGTTTCCTTCCTCATCACCGCCGACCCCGACAAAACCCTGCCCCAGGTCACCCGCTTCATCGCCAGCCTGGTCATCTTCTACACCCTCGTATTCAGCCTGCGCCAACGCCGCCATCTGACCTGGTTTGCCTACGGTCTCATGGGCCTGGCCGCCCTGTTCGCTCTCGTCGCCCCCTTCGCCGTCCAGTGGAACCTGGCGAAAGGCATCCCCATCCCCAACGCCATCTACGACCTGTTTCCGCTGCTCGTCGCCGACGCCATCCACCCCAACATCATGGCCTCACTCATGGTTTTGCTGCTGCCCCTGCCCCTGGCCTATGTTTTGCTGCACTGGCCGCGGCGCGGAGTGGCCTGGTGGCTGTGCTTGGCCGCCGCCGTGCTGCCCGGTTTTATCCTCCTGCTGACCAAATCACGTGCCGGCTACCTGGCGGCCGTCAGCGGTGTGTTGATTGTCCTCTGGCTGGCCCACCGACGCGCTCTGGCGTTGGCGCTGCTGGGAGCTGCGGCCGTTGCCATCCTCTGGCTTCTCAATACCACCGACCCTACCCTGCCCACGACCGCCAGCAGCCTGACCAACCCCGGAACCATGCAGTTTCGCCTGGAAGTGTGGCGCGTCGCCCTGGACATGTTGGCCGATTTCCCCTTCACCGGAGTTGGCATAGGGGCCTTCAACAATGTTGCCATGCGCCTCTACCCCCTTGCCGAAAACAACAACCCCGGCGCCCACAACATCTTTTTGCAAGTCGGCGTAGACCTGGGCTTTCCCGGCCTCATCGTTTACATGGCTCTTTTGATTTTGCTGGTTTACCTGGCCTGGACCAGCCTACAAACGGCGCGCCAAAGCCAAGATACAACGCTTCAAGCCATGCTGATCGGCGCGCTGGCGGGCATCGTCGCCTATTCGGCGCATGGCTTGTTGGATAATGGCTTATGGAGTACCCAGGTTTCTTTTGTGCCCTGGCTGATGTTTGCACTGGTAACGGCCGTCCATCGCCTGAAACAATAAGGGGTAACATGCAAGTTGGTTTGTTCCAACCCACCAGCCAACCAACAAACTGAGTAGCTGCGTCAGGTGACAAAACCAACACCCTGTGTTAATCTTTGCACCAGGGAAACATCGTCACTCGATTCCAACTGAGTCTATAACCATCACGGACAAAGAACACCTTCTCTATCGTGTTCACCTTATCCGTATCCAAAATCACAAACCAAATTGATACATGGGAGGCAAACAATGGGTGTAGCATTTGCAACAGAAGCATGGATCAAAGCGCTTCAAGTCGAGCTAAACAACAGCGCCGGCTATCAAGAAGCCGCCAAAACCTGGGAAGGCGACTTTTACTTCGTCGTCACCGCCGGTGATGGCATCCCTAATGATGTTTACATGTACATGGACCTCTGGCACGGCGAATGCCGCGACGCGATGGAAGTAAGCGACCCGGCCGCCAAAGACCCCGCCTTTGTCATGAGCGCCCCCGTAGATGTCTGGCGCAAAGTCGTGGACAAAAAGCTGGACCCCATCAAAGGAATGATGACCCGTCAGCTTAAACTCAAAGGCAACATGATGAAAATCATGAAAGCTCCGAAAGCCGCTATCGAACTCGTCGAATGCACCACCCGCATTCACACCGACTGGCCCGCGTAGCAAGGGCCAATTACCAATTACCAACGTCAATCGTCAATCCGAAATCCGAAATTCTTATGTGGTTCTTTCACTGTCCTGAAATCTCTTTTGGTGAAGATGCCCTGTCGCACTTGGCGACCATCCAGGGCCAACGCGCCTTTATTGTGACTGATGCGGTTATTCAGCAGCTTGGTTTTGTCACGGCCGTACAAGACCAACTAACCGCCGCCGGGCTAGAAAGCCAGGTCTTCGCCGAAGTCGAGCCAGACCCCTCGCTGCAAACCGTGCGCCGCGGCGCTGCCCAAATGCTGGCCTACGAACCAGATTGGATTATCGGCCTGGGCGGTGGTTCCAGTATGGACGCCGCCAAAGCTATGTGGATTCATTACGAGCGGCCAGACATTGAGCCAGAAGCCATCAACCCATTTGAGTCGTTGGGTTTACGCCAGAAAGCGCGCCTGATCTGCATCCCCACCACCGCCGGAACCGGCTCCGAAGCCGGCTATGGCATCATCCTCACCGATACGGAAAACGCCCGCAAATTAACCCTCGGCTCGCCGGAAGCCACACCAGACATCGCCATCGTGGACCCCTACTTTACCGCCAATCTGCCGCGCCAGGTCACGGCCGATACCGGCATAGACGTCCTTACCCACGCCATGGAAGCTTACATCGCCACCTGGGCCAACGATTTTACCGATGGCCTCTGTTTACAGGCCATCCGGCTGGTCTTTGCCTATTTACCACGCGCCGCAGCCAACGGCGTCAACGACCCAGAAGCGCGGGAGAAGATGGCGAATGCCGCCACCATCGCCGGCATGGTGTTGGGCAACAGCTCGGTGGCGTTGGCCCACGCCCTGGGGCACAGCGCCGGGGCGCTGCTTCATCAACTGCCACACGGCCGTATCACCGCCATCTTCCTGCCCTATACCCTGCAATTTGTGGCCAATGGAGGCTACGGCCGTTTCCAAGACATCGCCCACACCCTCCAACTGCCGGCTGCCAATGAAACCGAAGCCACCGCCAGCGTCATCCAGGCCATTTTCCACCTGCTAGACACCATTGGTCAGCCCAAAAGCCTGCAAGCGGCCGGCATTGCCACAGACCAGTTCGTAGAGCTGCTGCCCATCATGGTCGAACACGTGGAAATGGACGCCAACCTGCTGATGTCACCGCGCATTCCCGACACGTCCGAAGTAGAAAAACTGCTGCAATACGCCTACGAAGGGCGAGCAGTAGATTTTTAATGATTTCGTTGCCTATGACTGCCACCCGTCCCAAAATCGGTTTAGCTCTCAGCGGCGGCGGGACCAGAGGATTGGTCCACATTGGCGTTCTCTCTGTGCTGGTCAAGGCCGGCATCCCCATAGATTACGTCGCCGGGACCAGTGTCGGCTCGTTTGTCGGCGCGGTTTTTTGCGCCGGAATGCCGGTAGACCAGATGCGCGCCCTGGCCCTTTCCACCAGTTGGAAGCTGCTGTCGCGTCCGGCCCTCAGCCACAGCGCCCTCCTCAGCTTTCGCCCGCTGGAAACCTGGGTCGAGCAAATCCTCGGCGACGTGGACATCTGCGACCTGGGCATTCCCTTTGCCGTCATCACTGCGGACCTGGAGCGGGGCGAAAAGGTGGTGCTGCGCCGCGGTCCAGTGGCGCGCGCCGTTCATGCCAGCTGCGCCATTCCGGGCATAGTCGAACCGGTGGAAATTGACGGCCGTCTCCTCTGTGACGGCGGCATCGTAGACAACCTGCCCATACATGTGGTCCGCGACATGGGCGCCGATTACGTCATCGGCGCCGACATCTTCGTCCCCTCCCACTACCACCGCATGGGTCCCCTGGGCACAGGTCTGATGACCATCGAAACCCTGGTTCGCCACTCCGGCGGCCACGTCGGCGAAGCCGACTGCCTCATCACCCCCCAAATCAGCGGCCACGCCTACCACCGCTTTTCCAAGGCCCAAGAATTCTTCCACCTCGGCGAAGACGCCACCCGCCGCGCTCTGCCAACCATCAAGGCTGCGCTATCAGTATCCAGTATCCAGTATCCAGTATCCAGTGTTCAGTATCCACCAGCTAAACTGAACACTGATTACTGATTACTGAACACCACCTACTCCCCACCCTCCTCCAACTGCGCCGACTGGCTTTCAATCGAACCAATGCCCAGCGGCTGCCATTTTTGTTTGGTTTCACCACTGCGCAGGCGATGTTCCGCGCCGCCACGCGCCCGTGTTTCCTCAAACCCTTCTGGCTCAATAAACATTTTCTGCCCTTCCAGCAGGCCAAAAAGCCCAGCCTGGCCCGGTTCCGGGCGCGGCGCAATCAGCGCCTCCTGGCCTTTTATCGCGTCTGGGTCATAATCCAGCGGCTCTGTGTAGGTGGTAATAAAGCCTTCAAAGTTGCGCAGCACCACCTTCCCCGGCGCTTGTGTCAGCAGGTAATTGGGCATCACCGGAATTTTGCCACCGCCGCCCGGCGCATCAACCACGTAGGTTGGCACAGCGTAGCCAGAGGTGTGGCCGCGTAAACCTTCGATTATCTCAATGCCTTTAGAGACCGGCGTGCGCAGGTGGCCGGAACCGGCTACCAGGTCGCACTGGTATAGGTAATACGGCCGTACCCGAATTTTCACCAGGTCATGCACCAATTTGCGCTGAATGTGGACCGAATCATTGATCCCGGCCAGCAGCACACTCTGATTGCCCAGCGGAACGCCCGCGCGGCTCAATCGGTCCATCGCCGCCGCCAGTTCTGGCGTAATCTCTTTCGGGTGGTTGACGTGGATGTTAATCCACAGCGGATGATATTTTTCGATCATCTCGCAAAACTCAGGCGTGACGCGCATCGGCAAAAAGACCGGAACCCGCGAGCCAATGCGGATAATCTCGATGTGCGGAATAGCCCGCAGACGCGCCAGAATCATGTCCAGCAGCTTGGGAGCCAATACCATGGGGTCGCCGCCGGACAGCAGTACGTCGCGGATTTGTGGCGTGCGTTCGATGTATTCAATTTGCGCGTCGAACTCGGCGCGGCTAAACGTTTGCGTGGGGTCGCCAACGATGCGGCTGCGGGTGCAGTAGCGGCAGTAACTGGCGCACTGCGTCGTCACCAACATCAGCACGCGGTCCGGGTAGCGGTGGACCAGTCCGGGCACTGGCGAATGTTTGTCTTCGGCCAGCGAATCTTCCATCATGGACTCGAAGGGGACCATCTCGCGGGCGGTAGGGATAATTTGTTTACGTACCGGGCAGTCGGGGTCGTCCGGGTCCATCAGGCTGGCGAAATAAGGGGTGATGTCTACGCGGAACAGCCCCTTGGCGCTAAGCGCCTGCCGCTCAGAGTCGGTCAGGTTGATGACTTTCTCTAATTCAGCTTCGGAATTGAGGCGATGGCTCATTTGCCAGCGCCAATCCATCCATTGTTCGTCGGGCACATCGTGCCAGAAAGGGGCGCGCGTATAAACGGGATCGGTGATGGGTGTGGCTACGGCCGTTGCTGTCTGGGGTTTATTCATGAGGGAAATACTCCTTTTGACATTGCTTGATTGCGGGAAGCGTTTAAGACGAATGGTCGCCGTAAACCAAAGTCCGTATGCCGTTTTCCGTTGGCATTCACCAGAGGTATCGCCCGACGAAATACGAAATACGGATTATGGATTACCGCATACGGATTACTGCATACGGGTAGGGGAGCAATCTAAACCAGACTGGCTTGCAAAGAGATTTGCGCACCAGCCAACACTTTAGAGACCGGGCACTTTTCCTTTGCTGCCTGCGCTAATTCCTGGAACTTTTCGGCGGAGATACCCGGAACCTGCGCCTGGCACACCAGATCAATGTTGGTGATGGTTGGCCCTTCGCCCAGGTGTACGGCCGCCGAGGTTTCCACACGAACCGGAGGCGTCTCATTGCCCGTTAGCAGCGCTGAAAAGAACATAGAAAAGCAGCCAGCGTGCGCCGCGCCAATCAGTTCTTCTGGATTTGTACCGACGCCATCGCTAAACCGAGAAGCCCACGTAAACGGCCCATCGTAAGCGCCGCTTTGCAGCTTCATCACCCCTTTGCCTTCCTTCAATGTACCTTCCCACAAAGCATTGGCTGTACGAACTGTCATGTTAGTTATCTCCTTGTTTAATAGCTTGCCGCTTACCGACCATCGCTAAAGAAGAGTCCCGGCAAGCATGAGGGTTACTAAATAGCGTCCCCAAACTGTATCGCACCCAGGACAAATCGTAAAGAGAACTAACTCTTTGCTTAACAGTTCAACATGAACTGCGGTGTACCACGATGAAGGAAAATCAACAGATTTCGCAGAACTTATCCTGAGCCTGCCGAAGGATTACGCAGATTTATCTCTGTGCCTCTGCGTTAAATTATTTGAGCGTGTGTCAAATGAGTTGAGCAGGTAGGGGCGGGACAGTCGGGGTGACATCTTTGCCAATCACCAATGCCTCGCCCCGCCTGTCTCGCCATCTTCTTTGTCCGGCACAGGCGTTTGTTGGGCGAGATGGCGCGGAGAAAATGTTGTCCGCTGCGGCGAAGACCAACCCGCGCCATCCCGCCCCTAAGCAAGGCATAAATGAAATGGAACACATGCAAGTTAATTCATTCTCATTTCTTAATTCTTACCGGCGGCCAACCGGGCATAAAACGCCGCGTCAGCGCCCAGCAGCTTGTGCATCTCTTCCAGCGAAAACGGGAACCACAGCGGGCTGTCCGTCGGCTTCGGGCTGACATTGGCCTGGTGGATAATGTCTACCAGCCAGGTGATGGCTTGCAGCGGCACAATGTTGGCCGCCGCCTTTTGCCGCAAGAAGCGGATATCTTCGCCGGGCTGGATGTCCGGGAATGGGTTGCTTTGCCAGAACGCTCTGGTGTAACACAAGGTGCTGCCCGGCATCCAGGGCAGCCGACCAGACGGCCGTACCGAATGCCACGCCCGCCGCGCAAACGGATCATAATGCAGCAGGTTGTCCAAGCCCACCACATCCGCGCCAAACTCCGTCAGCGCCCCCACCTGATAACTGAGCCGCCACGGCGCGACCCACACATCGTCGTCCCAACTCGCCAGGATGGGGCCGCGCGCTTCCTCGCCGCCCAGGTTGCGCTTCGCGCCAATGCTCAGGCGCTGCGGCAGGCGCAGGTAGCGAATCCGCTTATCCGCCGGGACCAGGTCGCCCACCGCATCCTCGCCATCGTCCAGGATGATCAGTTCCCGGTTGGGGTAATCCTGGCGCAAAAACAGCTCAATCGCCAACGGCACAAACGGCCGTCTATCATACGTCGGCATAATGCAAGAGATGAGCGGCGCGGGCAGCGCGGCCACATTGCTGCTCAGCGCCTGCGCCTCGGCCACCATGCGTTCAGCCATCAGCAGCGACACACCGCGCACCGCGTTGGCGATGGTCTGCGGCGCGGCTGCCGCCAGCCGGGGAATAGAATCTACGCCCAGCCGCGCCAGTTCGCGCGTCCGCGCCCCGGCGATACCGTTGATGTCTGCCAGCGGGACCGAAGCAACCGCCAGCGCAGGCGAGCGGGCGGTCCATTCGGCCGGGGTGGCCGTAAGCAGAGGGGCAACGGCCGTTTCCACCAACCGAATCTCCGGCGCGGCGGCCACAACCACAGGCTCGCGCACCAACGCCGGCCGCGCCGCGATCACCGCCGCCGGGCGGCGCGGCGCACTGACCGCCAGCGGGCGCGCGACGGCCGTTGGCGCGGCGCTGTCTGTTGTTCCCCCATCATCACCACATGGCCCGCAGGGCGACGCGCACCAGTGGCAGCAGCCACCCTGTCCAGCGGCGCCCCGGCCAGGCGGCGTGGGCGGGCACAAACCGCCCGGCGGCAGCGGCGCGGCGGCCACATCGCCCACATCGTAGGCCACGTCGAAGCCGGTCACCGTCAGTTTGCCGGGCGCCTGCGCCAGGAAATGGATCGGGACCGTCACCAATTCCACCGGCACAAAAGCAAGCTGCCGCACAAGCAGGGTGGTTCCGGCCGGCAGCGCCAGGTTCAGGTCGGCGCTGGCGGCGGTGGGGGGCACGGCCGTTTCCAACTGATGTTCTTGCCGCCCCACCGCGATGGGCAGCCGGCTCGCGCCAACAACGTTACCGGCCGCGTCCAGCCAATCCAACCGCACCTCCGGCGCGCCGCCGGCAAGCTGGCGCACCAACGCGCCATCTAGCCGCAGCACAAACGGCTGCCCGCCCGTCACCGCAAACGACTGCATCAGCGAGACAGGCACGGCTTCCAAATTGGAGAGTTCCACGCCATCGCTCGTCACGTTCAAGGTCACGCCGGTCACCGAGGCCGGCGACAACTGCCAGCCCAGCAGCGCACCATTGGCCACCAGCAGCAAATCGCCGTTGGCAATGGGATCGCCGGTAGCCTGGAAGGAAACCGTGTCTACGGCGGCGTTATGCTCCGGCGGAACGACGAAGCGGATTTCCGCCTGAGTCGCCCCCGGCGGCGCTTGCAGCCGCGCCCGGTGGAACAGCAGCTCCGGCAGCCGCTGCGCCGCAGCCGCCCGCAGGTTCACCGTCTGCGCCCGGCCAAAGGTTCCGTCGGCAAAACCAGCTTGCGGTTGAATGCCCCCCGGAAAGGTTTGGGAGCTGCGCTTGACTCGTTCAGCAAATTCGGGGACCTGGATGGGGATGCGGTCGGTGCGCTGCACGGCGCACGCGCCGCCGCGCCAGATCACCTCGGCGACCGCTTCCAGGCTGCTGGCAATGCCCCAAAAGCTGAAATCGTAGGTGCAGCCGCCGACCGCAGCCGTGGCCTGCGACAGCGCCGAGGCGCGGGACGGCCGTATCGCCTGGTCGCCTGGGGTGAGAGGGCCTAACACGGCCGTCAGGTGGAATGGGTCGGTGAAGGGGATGGGCTGCACAAAGCCGGTGGTCAGCGTCCAATGGTCCGGCTGTTGGCGGCCCAACGGCAAAAAACGCAGACCGGCCATCTCTCCGGCCGGGTAAGGGTTTTGTAAGGTCACGTACAGCCGGTCGCCGGATGGCGTCGCTGCCAGGTCTATGTCGCCAAAATCGGGCGCACCCACAGCAACCGGATTGCGCACCGCCAACGTCAGCAGGTCTATCACGCTGATGGAAGCGTTTTCGCGGCTGGCGACAAAGGCGCGACGGCCGTTTGGCTCAATCTCCACGGCTACCGGCCACAGCATCGTGTCGTCCGGTTTGGGCAGGGAAAGGGTGCGCTCGTAGCGCAAGTGGGCGGCGTCTATCAGGCTGAGGCTGTCGTCATTGCCATTCACCACCAGGGCGCGACGGCCGTCGGGCGTCAGCGCCAGGTCTACCGGATTGCTGCCGGTAAAGAGGGGGTCTACCAGCGATTGCTGGCTGGCCGCGTCGAAAACGGCCAGGCTGCCGGACAAGGTCTGGCTGTGGGCGGTGGCCACAAACAGGCGGCGGCCGTCCGGCGACACGGCCAGGCTGACCGGCCGGAAGCCTTCCTCCAGAGGAATGGGGTCGCCAAGCAGCGCGTCCAGAATGTTGACGGGGGTATTGGCGGTCAGGAGTTGGCCGAGTACGGCCGTATCCAGCGCCAATACGTTACGAAAACCACCCAGATACAGGGTACGGCCGTCCGGCGACAGCGCCAGACAAGAGGCAATGCCTTGCAGCGGGACGGGACTGCCAACCGCCGCAAACGTCACCGCGTTTATCACCCGCAAATCGGTGGATTCGTAGGCTTCGCTGATCACGTATACGCGCTGGCTGTCCGGGCTGATGGCAACGTGCTGCCGCGACGCCGGGGCTGAAAAACCGCCGGCAAACGGACGATGCAGCGGCAGCCCGATGAAAACGCCATCACCCGTCTCCCGCCCGGCAAACGCCCATTCGCCGTTAGGCGCCACCACGATGCTGCTCAGGCCGCCGGAGATGTTTTCGGCGTCTTGCAGCGGCCCGAAGCTCTCGCCGCTGGTAGACCAGCGGGTGAAATCGCCATTTTGCAGCTGCTCGCCGCGGGCGCAAGAGGCCGCCGCCGCGCGCCGGGCGGCTTCGGTGATGGCCGCGGCAAATTCGGGGAAGTCAATGGTAAAGTCAATGCGCCCCAGCGGCTGGAAGCGGTCCAGGGAGACGGGTATGGCCGTTGGCCCATCACCCACCAGCACCGACAGCGGCATCTCGTACTGCGCCGGCGCGCGGCGCAGGCGGAAGTAGCCGGCCAGCGACCCGGCCACCCCGTCTACCTGAGTGGCGCGCCAGGAAAGGCCGCCGGTGGTGGAGTGCTGCAAGGCTTCGCCGGTAACGGCCGTCTGGCTGTGCCAGGCCGCTTCCCCGTTCCGCGCCTGGACGATTAACCAGAAGCGCGTTCCGGCGCGGAATTGAAATTCCTGCGGCAGCCGGGCGCTGATCCAGGTAGGGTTGGCCGCCAGGTCGCGGTCCAGCTCCAGCGGCACGGGGGCGGCCAACAGCGGGTCGGCGAACGGTTTGCCGCCCACGTCGGCCATCAGGTTCAGGTCCAGCACGGCGGCGCGGCTGACACTGGAGAGCAGCAGGTCTATGGCGGTAACGGCCGTGTCCGCGCTCAACAAAATGGGCTGGGTCTGGCTGATGGCGGCGCTGATGGGCACGGCCGTTACCGGCGTCAGCGGCCCTGTCGGCCCAAAGACAATGCGGCTCTCCTCAAATGCGCCGATGACTTGCACGCTGGCGGCCGTCACCGCCGCGCCTGCCGGCAGCGTCACCTGGAGCAGGGCGCTGTCGGCCTGGGGCACGCCGTCGAAGCCGTAAGGCAAGGCGGCTTCGCCCACGCCGGCCGGCAGGGCCGACTGCTGGCGGGTATATTCAATGTCTACGGTTACGTTCAGCCGGGTCAGGCTGTCGGAGTGGATGATGAGGGGGAGCTGGTAACGGCCGTCTTTCACCGCCGCTTCCTGCAAATAACGCTGCATGAAGTCGGCGAAATTGGGGGTGGCAATAGGGGCCGTGATCTCCCCCGGCTGCACCCAAAACGGCGGCATCCCTTCCAGCGCCAGGGTAACATTGTTGGCCGCCGTGCGCACCGTCACCTGGGTCACGTTCAACGTCGGCGGCGGATTGGTGACCGAGCGCAGCCGGAACTTGCCCACCAGCAGACCCGGCAGCGCGCCGCTGGCCGGTATCGCGTACAAGTCTACGTCTTCCGACGCCGCCAGCGCGCCATATTCATTAATGCCCATGAAGACGCCGCCGCCCAGGTCCACCACCAATTCGCTGTTGAGCAAATTGGAGCCACGCACAACCGCCAACGTGCGCCGGGCATGGAAATCCACCTCGACAATGCCGGGCTGCAAAACTTTAGTCATGCCAAAATCGCCGACATTGCCGCTGAACGTTAGAATCTCTTCAAACACAGGGCGGCCGGGAGCGGCGGCCGGCGTCAGGGTGATGGTGGCGTGTTGAATCTGCGCCCCTTCTGGTAAGCCCTGAATTTGCACCGTGCGGTCGCCCTCGAAACGAATGGCTTCGCCTGGGAAATCAGTGGTTAGTCTCATGGATGTTTACCTTGCAGGGTTAAAGATTGGTTCAATCTCTAAGATTGAACCAATCTAAACCCTGGATTATGCGCGCAGCAGCACCATCAATTTCAATTCCTGCCGGACGGCTTCAACGTCTCGCCCTTCCTGCCGCAGTCCTTCGATTACCTCTGGCGCGTAAGCTGGCGGGCCAAACAGCAGCAGACCTAATTTATTGAAGCTGAAATGGGTCACCTGCACCATGGTGGGCGCTGGCGTCACCGGCGGCATGTTGGTCATGGCAAAGGGCGGGTAGTTTTCTGTCCTACGCGGGATGAACTTCACCCACAAGTCGTCCCAATCCCCCTTTTGCTTCACGCTTTTCACCGAACGGTCCTCGCGGCAGCAGCGGTCGAACCAGGGGGAATGGGCATGTTGGTCATCGTCAAAACGATCGTTGGGGCCGGCAAACATCGCTTTCCACAGCTCGTTTTCAATGTCACTCAGGCTGGAGTTGTCGTTGTATTTCACCCGGTAGCGGGCCAGCAAATCGGCAAAAGCCACCCGATACTGCTCACTGCCCGTTGGCTCAATCTCTACGCTGATCGGCGTGCTTTCGCCGTCTGGCACAAAGCGGATGCGTTGTTCGCTGGAGTGGTAGAGGAAGAAATTGACCCAGGTCTGGTACTTGTGGTCATCTTCGGAAGCGACAACCCGGAAATAATCAAGCTGGTACAGGTCCACCAGGGGGCTGTTTTGCAGATTGTGCTCGACCACCGACTCTTTGCCGACCTGGAGCTTTTTGAACAGCTTCATGTAGCCAGAGTGCAAAGCCATCTGGCTGAGGGCCTGGTCAATAATGGCTTTGGTAATGTCGGCCAGGGATTGGCCTTCCAGGCGCTCGGCGTCTTGGGCGCTGGGGACCTGGGTGATGGCGTCCACGGCCGCCTGCGCCTGGCTGGCAATGTCGGCGCGAATCTGGGCCTGCATATCGTTCATAATCTCGGCGGCGATGAGTTCGCCCGGCTTGTACTCTACATAAGGTTCTAAAACTGACATTTGTAACACTCCTTTTGGGGAAAGTTGGTTTGCTGGTTAGTTGGTTGGTTGGTTTGTTAACCAACCAACCAACTAACCAACCTCTCTTGTACGTTCACGAATCACACGGACAGATACCCCGGCGGCTTTGGCCTGCAACACGCCAACGGGGCCGGGTTCCAGGGAATCGGTGGTGAGGGCGGACAGGGGTCTGCCCAGCACCGTCTGGCGGGCATTTTCAAAGGGCACGCCTTCATAAATAACGGAAAAGTCAAACATGGCCGGGCCGGAACTGCGGGCGGCGATGGCGATGTTGTTGCCAAATGCACCTGGTTCGCGCGCCTGGATACGCAGGAAGCCATCAATGCCCACATCGGTCAGGTAGATTTGCGCGGGATTGGCCGGGCTGCCCAGGGTGAGGTAGTGCGGGTCGCGGAAAGGCATGGGTACGGCCGTCCAGCCCAACGGCACACGCGGCACAATCTGCGCCTCCACCAGCGCCGACCGGGTGTTGAGCAGCTTGACGATGTACAGATCGTCGTTGGGCGGGTCGGTCACGGCCGTTTCATACACCTCCGGCCTGCCCTTGCCCTGCCCAAAGCGGGCCTGGTTAAACCGGCCGCCAAACCGCTCCGGCAAATCGGCCGGCAGCCGCACCAGAAACGCGCCGGGCTGGTAACGCTCATAGGCAAAGCTTACTTGCACCGGCGGATCGGGCAGGTCGTGGATGCTGGTGAACACGGCCACCACCGGCTCCGGCGGCGTATTGGCGAAGCGGCTGACATTAAACACGCCCCGGTCCAGACAGACGCCGCCGGGAAAACGGGCCTGGTCGAAACGAGCGTGGTTGAAGCGCGGGCCGTAACAATCCAGGAAACGCCACGAAGAGCGCCCCTGGGGCAGCGACAAGACCGTCGCCTTGGGCCAGGAAACAGCACGGACAAACGCCGACGGCCGCTGCCCAATTCGCCGTATCAAAGCCTCATCTGCCGCCGGGTCGCCGCCAATGGTCACACCTTCATACGCTTCCGTTATCGCGTCACCCTCGGCCGATTGGAAGCGCAGAGTCACGCTGAACAGCGCTTCCACCTGCTGCACCAGCAGCAGCGGTTGGGCATCGGCGTGGATGGTGGCGCGCAGGCGGACAACCCGGTCGGCAAAATCGGCCAGGGAGATGCCCGCGCCAGCACGCACGTCGGCGACAAAATGACCGTCGGCGTCTAGCAGGTGGCAGCCGGCTGCCGTGGGGTGGAGACGGCCGTTCACCACCACCACCTGCCCATCATCGCGCACCGCGTCCAGGGCGATGGGGGGAATGGCCGCCGCCGTCACGCTGACGCCCACGTCGCTGCCGGGCTGGATGGAGTGCCGCGCCACAAGCTGCACCAAGTTATCGGCCAGCGAGTTGTTCAGCTGCAAGGTCGGCGGGCCGTCGTCGTCGCCGCTTAACTGCCAGACGCCGTCGAAGGGAACCCACGTCTGCCCACCCAGCGGGCCAACGAGTATCTGGTTGCCGGGAATGGGACGGATTTCGGATTTCGGATTTCGGATTTCGGATTGGAGACGGCCGTCTTCAACCCACAACCGTGCCGTTTCATTGCGCGCCAGGGCCACCAGCAGGCGCACCTGCCAGCCCAGAGCTTCGTTCACCAGCGTCGGCGCGGCCACGCCCAGCGGCGCGGTAATGCTGACCTCAGCGTAACCCGCCGCCGCGCCGCTGTTGTCGGCGTGCCAGCGCCCGCCGTGCGTCACCTGCTGCGGTAGCAGCGGTTGGGCGGTGGGCGGATATTCAATCACGTCCAGCGCGCGCAGCGGCAGCAGTTCCAGACGGCTGTTTTGCCCGGCGCTGGGGGCGGTGAGGCGCAGATGGTTATCGGCTGTCACCGAGGCCATGTCTGGGAAGACGGCGTTGATGGCGTCGGCCATGTCGTCGGCAAAGGTCGTGGGTGGAAAGTCACCGGCCACGTCTATGTCCGTCGGCAGGCCGCCGTTGACGGCCAGGCGGATGTGCGAGCGGCGGCTCAGGTTGACCGGTGTCAACAAATTGGTCTGGCCTTCGAGGATCGCCGGCACGGGGTCGGCGCCGGTGGTTTCGTCGGGCACGCTGCCAAACAGCGCCGCGCGGGCGTCGCCGGAGGAATGTTCGGCCAGGATGATGCGCCCATTTTGCCCAACGGTGGGCGACAGGAGGCTGAGGAATTTGCCATCATGAGCGGCAACTTTAGCCTTGAGCGCGGCGTTGATAGCGGCGACGATTTCATCCAGGGTAACGGCCGCTGCGTCAGCCACATTGGGCAGCAAACAATCTACGTCAAGGGGCGGCTTGCCATCTATCCCCAGGCGCAAGAAGCGGATGACCCGCAAATCCACGCCGCCGCTTAAATCTTGCGCGCCAATTACCTGCGCCGGGCTGGCGTCGCGGCCGCGATACTCACGCGGGGCGGCGATGCCAAAGAGAGCGGCAGTGGCATTGGCGGCGGCCGGGGCGGCAAACAACAGTTGGCTGCCCGCGCCCACCGTCGGCGAAGTGATGATGAGATGCGCGCCATCGTGGGTGACGACATTGCGCCCCAGAGCCAGGTTGATGGCGATGACGATTTCGTTCAGGCTGGCGCTGGCCGGATCGGCGGCGTTGGCGGCGCACTCTATTTCGATGGGCGCGGCCCCATCCAGCCCCAGTTTGATGGCGCTGGCGCTGCTGAGATTCGCGCCGCCGCTGAGGTCCACCGTGCCGACAAAGCGCACCTGTTCCGCATTTTGGCCGCGAAATTCGCCGGGGGCGGCGTCCAGCAGCAGCGGCAGGGCGTCGGTGACGCGCGGCGGCGCGAAGGTGATGCGGCTGTTGGCCCCCACGGTATGGGAGCTGAGGATGAGGCGACGGCCGTTGCTGCTGGCAACAGTTGGCGTCCGGTTCAGGGCGTGGTTGATGGCGTCCACAATTTCCGGCAGCAGCGTGGCGCGGGGGCGCGTCCCGGCGCAGTCAATTTCTACGGCGTCGCCGCCGTCTATGCGCAGCCGTAAATAACGGTTCTGGCGCAAATCTACGCCGCGCTGCAAATCCACCTGGCCGACGACGCGGGCGTTCAGGGCGTCAGCGCCGCGAGCAATGGCGCGGGTAAAGCCAAAAATTGTCCCGGCAGCCTCGTCGGTAATGATGGCCCGGCTGACAAAACGGTCTCGGTGGCTTTCAACCAGTGGTTCGACCACCAGGCTGCTGCCGCTGCCTTCAGTGGCCGAGACCAGGATAAGGTGACGGCCGTCGGTGGCGGCCACGTCGGCGCCGACGGCGGCGTCTATGGCGTCGGCCAGTTGGCGCAGGGTGGCGGCGCGGATGTTGGCGGCGTGGCTGCGCAAGTTGATGGTCAGCGGACGGCCGTCTACCACCAGACGCAGCAAATAACGGGCCAACAAATCCACGCCGTCGCTCAGGTCGGCCGCGCCGACGATGCTGGCGGGCGTAGCCGCGCGGCCAAAAAAGTCACGCGGGCCAATGCCAAAGAGGGGCCGCGCCGCATCGCCGCCGTCCGGCGTCAGGAAGACAATTTCGCTGCCGCTGCCGCTGGTAGGCGAAGTAAGGGTGAGAAAACGGCCGTTATGCGCCGCAATTTGCCCGCCCACCCCTTCATTGATGGCCGCGACCAATTCGGGTAATTGGGTGTTGGCAGCGACGCCCCCCCGACAGTCAATGTCCGGCATGGTTGCGCCGTCCAGTCTCAGGCGCAGGAAGGGCTGCGTCGTCAGGTCCACGCCCCCGCTCAAATCGCGGCGGCCAATCACCTGAGCGGCGCGTGGGCCGCGCCCGACGTGGGTTTTGCTGATGGGGCCAAACAAGCGGCCCAGCGCCTGCTGCGCGGCGGCCTGCTGGAAGACGATGCTGCTGCCCAGGCCGGGCGTGGGTGATTGGAGGATGAGGAAGCGCCCATCGTGGGTGACGGCATCTTCCAAACCGAGCGCCGTGTTGATGGCTTCTACTACCTGATCGAGTAGGGTATGGGCCTCGTCGGGGCCAGCGACGTCAATTTCGGCCAGGCGGCTGCCGTCTAGCAGCAGGCGCAGGTAGCGGGCTTCGCGCAGGTCGAGGACGCCGCTGAGGTCTACTGTGCCGCGCACGATGGCTGCTTCTTCGTCACGGCCGTTGTAGCTGCGCGGCGGCAAGCCCAACAGGGTGTCGGCGGCGTCGTTGAGGGTGTCGTGGACTTCGATGACCTGACCTGCGCCGCGTTCGGGGGTGGCGAGGGTGAGGGAACGGCCGTCGAAGCTGGCAATATCCAGCCCTACTTCGGCGTTGATCGCAGCGGCGATTTCGCTGCCGCTGACGGCGGCAGGGTCGGCGGCTGACGCGGCGATGTCAATTTCAAAAGGACCGGTCCCATTGACTTGCAGGCGCAGGATGTTGGCGGTACGGCCGTCTACTTTGCCGCTGAGGTCGGTAGCGCTTTTGACCAGGGCGGCGGTGGCGGAACGGCCGTGTTCGCTGGCGGAACGCAGCCCCAGCACCAGTTCGGCAGCGTCGCCGCCGCCAGCTTCGCTGAGGGTGACAGCGTCATTGTCACGGGTCCACCAGGTATCCATCTCCTCGTAGGCGTCGGCGATGTGCAGCCCCAACGCTTCGGCGGTGATGCGTAAAACGCCCTGCACGGTGACGGTCCCATCGAGGAACGTGCGCACATAGCGTTTGAGATGCTCGCGGAATTCTTCCACGCCTTCATCGTCACGTGGGGCCAGGCCGTAGAGGGCGGCGATGCGCGCCAGGTCGTCAATTTCCTGGGCCAGCAGGTCGGCGTAATCCACCCAATGGGCCTGCATGACGGCGGCCAGGCTGTTTTCGCCATCTTGCAGTTGGCGGCCAAAGGCGTCTACCACAGCGCGCAGGGTGGGACCATGCGGCCGTTTCTGGAAGGTCGCGGGCAGGTAACTGATGATGCGGTCGGTTTTATTTGCCATAGGATTAGTTGTTAGTTGGGAGTTGATAGTTGTTAGTGGGGTCTATCCAGTAACAACTATCAACTATCAACTGCTCTCTTGCAGCACAATGTCGGCGGGTTCGATGTCCAGGACGACACAGCCAGGCTGGCCGTCTACCTGGGCGACGATTTGGAAATCGCCGGATTCGATTTGGGCGTCGGTGGCCGGGCTGCCATCAGTAGCTCGCAGCAGGGTGCGGTCGGCGATGCGCGTGCTGGTGGGGACGAGGGGCGGCGTTTGGGCAACGGCCGTGCCAATGGCGGCCCGTATTGCGTCCGGGTCTGTGCCTGCGCCTTGAACGGCCGTCACCAACGCATCCACCAACGATTCAGCCGCCGGGCGTCCCAGGTCAGACTTCCACACCAATCACGTCCACAATGGTCACCTCGCTCACATCGTCCACGCTCACCGCTTCGCAGCTTGGCCCACGGCCGGTTGGGCGCTGCAGCCGTCCACGTAGGCTTGCAAGGCGGCGATTATCTCGTCGGCCACTTTTAGTTTACCGGCGGCGGTAAGGCCGGGGGCGATGGTGGCGAAGATGCGCGGCTTAAAAAAAACGTAGCGGCTGACAATGGTCGCCTGCACGCCGGCGGCGCGGGTCTCCTGCACGGCGGCGTTCAGGCTGGGAAAACGCTCCGGCTCCGATTCAACGAGCAGGACCACCGTACCCAATTCTGAACGGTGATCGGGTGAGCTGTTGGGGTCCCACACTTCGGTCAGCTTGCCGCGCCCCTCAAAAACCACACGCTGCAGGGCGGCCAGGGTCGCTTTGCCCAGGGAACGCAGCGCCGCTTTGGCCCGGAGGCGCAGTTCGGTGTCGGTTTCGTCTTCCGCGCCCAGGAAGGTGGCGTCGAAATTGGTGACGCGGGCGATGCCGGCGATGGGCTGCATCATCTGGCTGATGGCCCCGGCGGCCACTTTGCCCTTGTCGCCCTTGAAGGCAGCCCCGGCGCGGATGGGGGCGTCTATGCGGACCTGCCCCTGCTGCAAGGTGCGCGGCTGGGTGGTCTCGAAGAGGACGTCCCCTTTGGCCGTCGCCAGCAGCGTGCCTTCAGGGATGGTGATGTTGCCGCTGCTGGCTGTGTCGCGGAAAAACGTCGCCAGACCAACGGCAAAATCTTTGGTCTTGCGGCTGACGCCGAGAATGGCGACAACCAGCTCCAGCGAACGGCCGGTGGCTGTGTCTATAAAGCCAGAGAGGTAGGCCAGGTTGATTTGGTTGTAAACGGTGGCAATCTCGCGGCTGACGGCTTCACTGAGGGTGCGGGTGACGCTGCCAACGTTGATGTCGGTGAGCGGTGAGCGGCTGCTCTGGCGGAAGTAGTCTACGTGGAAGGTGGTGTTGTCCTCGGGCAGTGTGCCGGTGCTGTCCCATTCGACAGCGTTGCTGCCGATGTTGAAGAGGAAGTCTACTTCTTTAAGGAAGGTACGATGACGGCCGTCGGCGATGCCGGTGATGCCGCGAATGTCCTGGGCCGGTTCGGCCAGGGGGTAGAGGTCGCTTTTGATATCGAAGATGATCGGTTCGTTGACCACGCCGCCGACGATGGCGGTGAGGACGTCGTCTACGATTTCTTGGTACGGCCGTTCAATTAAAGTGACAGTTTCATCATTCATGCAAGGGCCTCCTCGGAAAACAAGTGAACGCAAAGGCGCAAAGGAGCAGAGGCGCAAAGGAAGGTAACGAATAAGGGTTCTAATAGATAAACGAAGTTCATAACAATAATCCGCCACCGGCCAGGCCGGCTTCGATGAAAAACGGGAAAACCAGGTTGAGTACGGTGTCGCTGAAGATGGGGCGCAGGTTGACGCTGATGTCCAACCGGCCGCGATCGGCAGGGTTGGTTTCGACGGTGACGCGCAGCACTTCGGCGACGCGGGGTTCGGCGGCCAGCGCTTCCAGCACGTAGAGCTTGGCGCGGTTGCGGTTGGTGAGGGTGTTGGGTTCGCCAATGAGCTGGAAGAGCCGGGAGCCGTAAGTGGGATGACCCAGCGGCTCCAGTTCGCCCTGTTGGGTGAGGAAACGGAGGAGGAGGGCTTGTTGCAGGTTGGTAACGGCCGTTACCGTCTCCAAATCCACCAGCCCCGTCGCCAACCGCTCCTTCACAAACAGGTCATGGCCTGGATGCAGGTCATTCTGCTGCCGCAAGTCGCGCAGCAGGCGCAAATCTGTACCCCATCGTTCGTTTGTCATAAGTCGTTTTCCCAATGGAAAGTTGGTTGGTTAACAGCCAACCAACCCTATTACCCGCCAATCAATACCTGCGGCGAACCGGCTACAATCGTGCCGCCGTGCGCTGTCTGGTCGCCCATACGCGCGGCCGGCAGGTTGTTGATAAACACCGTCATCGAGCCGATGATGATGGTATCCGGCGGCCCGACACAGGTTGCCATGTCCGTCACCCGCGCCGCCGGCAGGCCGCCAATCAACACATTAAACGACCCCAGGATGATGGGGCCGCCCACGTGGGGCACGACGCCGTTCACCAAAGGACACACGTGCATGTCAGTTATTCGCGCCGCCGGTTTAGACATTCCTGTTCTCCTGCGAAACTGGGAGCGCGGACGTCCCGTCCGCCCCGGCAGGCGAAACGCCTGCGCTCCATCTAATTTATCTTCACCATCGCCCCACTAATTTCCGTGATGGCGCTGCTCTTCACCGAGGCCGATGCCTGACCTTCTAGTTTGGCTTCGACGCCGCCCTTCACTTCGGCCTGGGTTCCGGCTTCCACCATCACCTTCATTTGCCCCTTAATGCTGACATTCATCCCTTCCAGGCTCAGGTCGCCGTTGGCTTTGAGCGACATGCTGCCGGCCGCTTCGACCTTCACGTCACCATCCTGATTCATGGTGATTTTGGTGCGGCCGGTAAGCACTGTCACCGTGCCGCCGCTGCTGTGTGGCTGGTCCAGCACCATTTCCGTGTCGCCGGCGGTGGCCCGCACCGCACCATCGCTGATGCGCACCGTAATTTGCGGCGGCATTTCCAGAATCATCTCGCGTGGTTCGGAGCCGCTGCCGCTGTTGCGGATAGCGGCCATGATGGTCTGGTCGTCCGGCTCGGCCAGGGGCAGGCGAAAAATGATTTCGTTGGGATTGTTCAGCGGCGGCCGATCGGCATCGTTGTAAAGACGGCCGATAATGATCGGCTGGTTCACGTCGCCTTTGTCGAAGTTCAGCAGCACCAGGTCGCCCACGTTGGGAATAGAGACTGTGCCGACGTGGCCGGTGGCGACAGGAACCCGCTTGAGCAGCAGGCCGCTGTTTTTCAGGCGCACGTCGCAGCCGTAGTTGTCGTTGTCGCTGCCGCTGCTGTGCGGATAGACAGCTTCAACCAGGCCAAGTTCGGCGATGTGCAGCGCGCGCAGTTCGTGCCGGATGATTTGTTGGAGTGTGTTGACGATGGTGGTCATACGATTATCTGTAACCTGAAGTCCGTATCCCGTTTCCCGATGACGCTCACCGGAGGCAGCGCCCTACGGATTACCGAATACGGTTTACTGAATACGAGTCCTACAATCCTCGGAAGCCAATGCGGGTGGTGAAGCCGCCAGTTTTGTCTATACGGTGGGTGACGCTGCGCACCTGGTAGGTGGCGTTGCGGCTGGCGTCGGGCAGATTGCGCAGTTGAATGGCGTCACCCAATTTGACTTTGGGCTGGCCGGTACTGAGCAGGACGCCGCGTAGGGTTTGGCGGTTGAGATGGATATGGGCAGCTTCGGCGGCGGCCAGGGCGGCTTCGGCCGTGCGCAGGGCAGGCCGTTCCAGCAGGCGCACCGGCACGCCGGAACCGGCCGCGCCTTTGCGCCCGGCAAAATCTTTGGTCAGCCAGGCCCACGATTCATCCCCCTGACCACCGCCAGGACTTTCGCCCCAGGCTTGCACCTCGGCGGCGGCTAGAGGCGTCTGCAAAAATTCTAGCTCGACGATTTGTTTGGCGTAGTCGAAAATGTGAATGGCATTGCCGCTGAGGAAGCGGGCAAAAACCAGTTCGCCGTCGGCGTTGATGTATAGGTCGAAGCCGCACAGGTCGGCGAGTTGGCGCATGTGGTGGTAGAGGGAATTACGGCCGTCTACCCCATACGCCGGAAACGTGATGCCATCCTCGACGCGGGCCGTCTGGATGCCCGCCTGGTTTGCCAGGTCGCTGACGATTTCGCCGGCGGTCATCAACTCGTAGGTCCGGTCGGTGAAGGCGTTCAGCAGCTTTTGCGCCGGGCTGTGGCCGATGACGCGGCGGTGGATGAGGCTGGATTGGGCGCTGATGACCTGGCCGACGATGACCTGGGTCAGTTCGCCATCGCTAAAGCCCAACTCAATTTTGGCGTCCTCGTCGCGCTGGGGCTGGAAGCCGCCCACCTGCCCCAGCAGCAGGGTAAAGCTGTCGGCGGGGGTGTCCATGTCCAGGGCAACGGTGAGAGAAACGGCCGTGCTCGCCTGCGGTTCGTCGGTCGTGTCCACAATTTTGTCGCCGATGGTCAGCTTATAAGCGGGGTGTAGTAATGCCATTACGCCCTCTGCGCTTCCAGTTCTTGCAGCCGCTGCACCGCTTCTGTCGCCAAAAATTGGGCGATGTAATCCCGATAAGAGCGGCTGATGCTCGCGGCCGCATACTGCTCAGACAGGTCAATTCGCGCCACGCACTCGGCTGCCAGGTCGGGGTGGGCCTGCGACAACTGCCGCAGTTCCTGCTGCGACCAGACGGCCAACGGGTCGGTGGCGCTGCCCAGTTCCGTCTGCCCAAAAGAAATTGGATTCCAACCGCCTCTAAAATGGCTCAGGATATACTCAATTTGGGCTTGAGCCGTGTGCAATTGTTGGTATTCGGCCGCCAACGCCCGCAGCCGTTCAGCTTCGGCGATGGCCCCGCGGATCTGGTTATCGGCCGTTTGTGTTTTGATGGCGTCCAGCGCCGCCCGCGTTGGCGCGTCGTTTGGGCTGTGCGCCAGGATGAGGATGGAGTAATAAGCCAGCCATTTGTTGGCTTCGTGGGCGCGCGCATTGGCCTGAAAATAGGCTGGCGGCTCGCCAAGCTGCTCCAGACTGCGCAGCGCGTCATAGGTCACTTTGCGCCGGTCTTCGTGGGCGGTTTCTTCGGCAATGCGCTTGAGCAGCGCCGCGAAGCGCCGGCTGCCGGACAATCCGGCCTGCACAATGGCCTGTTGGACTTCCAATTCACCCGACTTGCCTTCCAGAGCCTGCCGGAGTTTGGTCTCAATTTGTTTGCTGCTTGCCATATTGATCTCTCACATCATTTCCTTTGCAGTAAAGGAGGTACCGTATCCGGGCCACTGACCAGGCGAGCGCGCGTATTTTGGGGTTCATCCAGACGCTTCGTGGCGTCAATAGCGTCGGCGATGCTGACCGTTGCCCGGAACAGGTTGGTCAGGGTCGGGCTGTGCAAGTTGTTGCTGCCATCAAAGATGGCGTGGCCCATTTCATGCCCGGCCAGGAACGGATGATTGGCGGCCGCGCCGTCCACACCTTCCTGGCGCAAAATGCACAGGTTGTGCCAGCCGGGCAGGTTGGCCGCCAGAAAATCGCCGCCGGTCGCGCCGTCGGTGGGCGCAGCCAGGACGTTAACTCGGCCGACAGCGATCATGTCAATGGTGCTGGGGTTGTCGTCGTTGAAATTCAGGCCCAACACACTGCCTTCTAGCAGGCTGATGGTGTCGTTGAAGTTGAGGGCCGGTTCCTGGAAGACAACGGTGGCGACGGTGCTGGCAATGTTGGCGAAGTTCACTTCCTGACGCCGATTGACCATCACGATGAAAATGTCGTCGTGGCGATGGTGCGTGGCGGACAGGCCGGGGTTGGTAGAGATGGCAGCAGCCAGGCGTTGGGCAATTTGTTCATCGGTGTCGCCGTTGTTGATGGGGGTGGTGACGGTGACAGCGGCGCCGCCTTGCGGCGTAATGTCTACACTGAGCTGCCCGGCGGCGTTGGCCGTGCCGTCTATCGTCAGGACGTTGGTCACCGGTATCACCGTCTCGCTGGCGACCAGGTTAAAGCGGATGGCTAACTGCGCCCAATTTTCGCTCATGCGCTCGACCGTTTGGGCGGGGTCGCTGCTGACGCCTTGCAGGGTGATGAAGTTGATGTCTATGGTGCGAATCGCTTTGGGGCCGTTTTCTAGCGGCGGCCGGCCGACCTGAAGCTGCATGGCGGCGATGTCTTGACCGTTAAAAACGGCCGTTGCCCGGACCACATCTTCCAACTTCACCCGCGCGGTCTGGTGGGCCAGGTGGCCGTCGTCTACGGCGTTGGAAACCAGGCGCACGTGCTCGTTCAGGCGATAGGTGGAACGGCCGGCGGCGACGCCCTGTACCATGTCGAAGGTATGGGTGTAGGGCACGGCCGTTCCCCGGCGAACTTCCAATCGCACCTGGGGTGTTTCGTTGGGCGGCAGGCCACCTATTTGCACGCGGAAGGTGTCTGGGTCCGGGTTGGCGCCGGGTGGGCCAACAAATGTGGCTGTGTCCGGCAAATTGACATTGGTGACAAACTTGCTCACCATCAGGCAGGCGTCGTCGCCAACCAGGGGGATGGCCGCGTTGGCGGCCGTGACCATTTCCAGCAAAATCACGGTCATCGCCACCCGGTCGCCGTCGTTATCCAGGTTTCTGATGCCCAACTGAAAGCCGGTATCGCCCAGATTGTTGCCCGGCGTCACGCCCTCGGCCCAGAAGCGGGCGCCGTTGGCGGGGATGCCGCCGTTGGCGATGACGTGCGGGTTCGCCAGCGGCGCTTGCCCAGCGGCCGGGACTTCGTCGGCTTCGGCAAACGCCTGGACCTGGGCGTTAAGCGGGACCAGGACCAGTTCGCCGTTGAAAGCGGCCGGCTGCGCCTGGCGCACGATCAGCATGGCGCGTTGGTGGCTGTTGTCGGCGGCGCGGGCACGGACAAAACGGCCGGGGTTGATTTTGTCGGCCTCCGGCAGCGGGACCGGGTCTACGCCAGGCGCAGTGCGCGGGGCGCAGATTTCCAGCGTCAGGGCAACGGCCGTCATCGTCGCCGTATCGGCTAACCCCGGCGTACCGTTAATGGTTAATGCCAGGCGCAGTTCCACATCGTCAACGGCCGTACTCGCCCGCGACCCTTCGGCAAAAATAGTGTGTCCGGCAGCCAGTTGGGCGTCGGTAAAGACATTATCCACGCCATTGAAGGTGATCTCGCTGCCGCCAACGGCCGCATCAAAAAAGCGAATGGCGTCGTTCGAGCGGGTAAATTCGCCGCTGCCGCTGAACGCCTGGTTGACGCTGAGGGTGACGGCCGGCCGCGCCGGGTTGGTATGTGGCTTCTTCACCAGCACCACCGGCGAGGCCAGGGTGATAGACGGCCGTACCGAAACCACCGCCCGGCCCACAACCACCACCACAAAATCGGCCGTGCCATCCAACCGCTGGCAAACCACCGGCCCTTTGGCCGCAGCAATGGGCTGCCCCTGGCTGCGAGCGACCACATCGGCCTGGATTTCCAGGGTGTAGACGCCGACGCCTTTGGGTTTGGCCGGGTAGCTGAAACGGCCGTCGCCATCCGTCCGGCCTAAAATAGGCGTGCCCTTGCGCCCGGCCTGGCCGCCGCACACCACCTCGCCATCCATAAATTCGCCATCAGGGGCGATGAGGATGTAGGGCGTGTTGGCTAAAGGCGTGCCATCTTCAAATTGGATACGGCCGTTGACAATCAATGTGCCCGGTTCGGCCGGCTGCACCAGCCAGCGCGTCTCGTCGTTGGCGTCGAATGTCAGGAAGCAGCATGGGCTGGATGGCGCTTCGCCCTGATTGCGGCCCAAACACCAGCCGGTGGGACTCAGCGGCGACGGTTTGATGTCCAGCGTCACCGGCTGTGGGATGTCGTCGCAGGGGAAGGCGTCGTCGTTGACAACGAGCAGGTCGGTGCGCCGGTTGGGCCGCCAGGCGGGGTCGGCACAGCCGCCGCGCGGCGTGGAGGCCACCGGCATTTTCTCGCCACAGCCCAGCCACTGCACCACGCCGTGGTCGCAGCCATTGGCTGCGCTGGCGTTGGGCATCAATTGGGATTCGGGCACGGCCAGGTTGTCTTGGGCCATGTAGGCGCGGATGAGGACCGGCCATGTCTGGTTGCCCACGTCGCCATCCACGTCCAGGCCGTTGGCTGCCTGAAAATCGCGCACCGCTTTGTCCGTGTCGGCGGTGTGGCTGTCGCCGATGGGGCCGGTGTAGAAGCCCAGGTCTTGCAGCATGGATTGGTATTGGCGCACGCCCCAGGTATCGTTGAGGGTGTGAGTGACGCCAACGGTGCGGGTTTTGCGCAGTTCATTCCATTCGGCGACGGCCGCATCAGCGTCGGCCAGGCTGCGGCCAAAGGTGAGGTAGGCATAGGCCCCGCGCGAGCGCCGTTCAGACAGCGATTGGTTGTATTGGTCGCTGCCCGATTCATCGGTGTGGCCGACAATGACCAGCTTGTGATCAGGGCGCTGCCAGGTAAATTCGGCTACCCGGCGCAAGACGTGGCGCATACAAGGTTCCACAAACGCTTTGTCGAACCAGTAATGGATGATGAAGGCGTTGGCGACGGCCCGCCCTTGCCGCAAAGTGATGACAATGCGGCGGCTCTGGCCCAGCGGTAAATTGGCGCTGCCGGAACCGGTCAGGCCATCGGCGGTGGTGGCGGTGGCCGTGTAATTACCCGGCGGGAAGGGATCGGCCGTCCAGACATTGTCCTGGCGGTTGGTAAGATCGGTGGCGATGGAACGGCCGTCATCCGTTGTGCCCTCCACCCGCACCCGCGTATTGGCGTGGTCGAATCCCGGCTGCCCCTCCACGATCACTTCCACCTCCAGCACCGACGTTTCAATCGGCGGCGGCGGCGGCGGTGGTGGCGGCGGGGGGATAATGATTTCGGTGGGCGTCGCCGGGCTAAATTCGCGCAAGGTGAAGGCGTACTCGAAGCGGGACGGTTTGCCGGCCAGTTCGCGCACGCCCATCTCCTCGATCAGCATCTTGTCCAGGCGGGTGGCGGTGGCGATGTCAGCTACAAAAGAAACAGGCTGGGCAGCGCGAAACTTGTCGCGCAAGTTCTTCAGACCATCGGCCACTTCCGCGCCGCTGAGGACGCCGGTGAGCGTGATCTGGCTGGCGCGGCGGCCCAACGCCTGGAGGAAATCTCCCTCCAGCGCCGGGATGCCGTGCTGCACCCACACCTGGTCGCCATCCAGTTCTATCATCTGCACCTGCTGCAGTTCCAGGTCGTCGAGCATGGGTCTGGTCATTGGGAATTGTTTTCAGTATTCCGTATTCCGTTTACGGCTCACGGTTTACGGCTCACGACTCACGCCGGCTTGAGCGAATTCAAATGGGCCACTATGGCGTCTATGGTGTCCAAAATCTCTTGTTTCACATCGTCCAGGCCGGAGAGTCCGCCAACGACATCGGCGACGGCCAGGACTTCATCAATGGTTGCGGCTTCGTCGGGCAGCAGGTTTTTGGCGGCGGTCAGGAAGCCTTTGACCATGTTGATGAATTCTGTCGCTTCGCTGAGGCCGGGAATGGCGCTGACGTCGAGGTTCTGAATCTCGGTCTTGAGCTTGCCCATCAAATCCACCAGCTTGTCAATCAGCTCAGTCACCTGGGGGATGAGCGAGGCGATGGCCTGAATGGCCGGTCGGATGGTGGGCACGTTGCTGTCGAGAAAGGTCTTGAATTCTTGCAGAACGTCGTTGAGTTCTTGAAATAAGTTGTTGTCAGCCATGGCTGTCTCCTTCATTTCGGAATGTGTCATTCTGAGGAGTCTTCGACGAAGAATCCCACTTGCTTATGCAGGCTGGAGGGATTCTTCGCTCCGAAGATTCCGCTCAGAATGACGCGCTTGACGCGGCATCTGGTTATTCACTGCCGCCGTTTTGCAGCGTTTGGTTGAACTGCTGCAAACGGCCGAGCATGTTGGCGAGCGGGGTGACAAAACGTTCCAGTCCGGTGGCAAAATCGAGGCCAATGTCCAGGCCGCCCAGCAAGTCATCAAAGAGATTGCCGGCATCGTCGAGAATGCCGCTTTCTAAAAAGGATGTGTCTTCCGGCTCTACCGGCTCAATAAATTCGCGCAGGGTGACGACGTAGCTGAAGCGGTCGGGCTTGCCGGCCAATTCCTGCCATTGGAGGTCATCTATGATCATCGTTTCAATCTCAGCGTCGGCGATGATGTCGGCGACAAAAGGGATGGGACGGCCGTCGCGGTATTTTTGCTCCAACGTCTCCACAAATTGCAGGGCGTCCGGCCCTGTTTTTACGCCCCACAGGGTCAGGTGGCCGGGGCGACGGCCGAGATTTTGCAGCAGGCTGCCATCCATGCCGGGCGGCTTGTGTTCGGCCAACATGCGCCGGTCGTAGGTGGTGATTTCCTGCACCTGTGGCAGTTCGAGGTCGTCGAGCATGGGTCGCATGGGGGTCACTTAGTTGGTAGTTGATAGTTGGGAGTTGTTAGTTGTTAGCGAGGCTAACAACTAACAACTCCCAACTCCCAACTGTTTTACACGTCTATTCCGTGACGGCGTGATTCTTCGTCTAAGATTTGTTTGATCTGGCGGGCCAGGGCGTCCAGGTCTTCGGGGACGGCATCGGCTTCGCGGCGGGCGCTGCGTTCGGCGGTGGCGGCGGCGATGGGCGAGAGATTGGGTGTGCCGGGTTTGGGCAACGGCCGTAACCGGGGCAGTACCTCAGCCATCTGCGGCGGCGCAAAGCGGGGGGCAGTTAACCAGCCATCGTCGGCGTCGGGCTGGGGCAGCCTGGATTCAGGCACGGCCGTCCCGTCGCGGTTAGCCGCTGCCAGAGACGGCCGTTCCCGGCTGTCGCGCTGGCGTGATAACGGTTGGGCCGCCTTCGCCCGTCCCTGAGCCAATGCACTGAAAGCGTCGGCGGCGGCCCGCTTTGGCGGTACACCGGTGGGCGCAGCGGTTTTCGCCGCTTGCTGGCCGGGCTGCTCAGGCGCAGCGCCGGGTGATTTAGCCGGTTTCGATGCAGCGGCGGTTTCAGCCACCGGGAGAGAATTGAGCTGTAAACGTTGCAGCAAAGCCAGCGGCGCGCGCTGACCGGCAAGGGATTGCTGCCACTGCTTTTCCAGGCTGGCGGGTGATGGCTCAACGGCCGGAGCGAAGTCTGAACGTTGACCTTTGGGCCTGGCGGTTGGTTCGCTGCCGGGGGGCTGGGTAACGGCCGTATTGTCTAATCCCGACCCAAACTGCCCGCGCATTCGTTGGGCCATCTGCGCCACCCATGCCCGTGTGTTCGGGCGGTTTGCCGGTAAAGGAACCAGCGCAGCGGCTCTGGCCGGCCAGGGCCGGCGGTTGGCGGCAGGATGGTGGGGTGGTTGGAAAACGGCCGTTTCCCCCGCCCACCGTCGCAGCAAATCCGGGCGCGCCTTTGCCGGTGGGAATGTTGGCAGCGATTCGCGGCGGGCGGGGCGCGGTAAAACAAAGGGCTGTTTCCTGGTCGCTGGCCTGGCGGCGTGGGGCGCGGGGCCAGCGCCGCGGGGGCGGTCGGCCGCTTGCCGGTCGGCAGCGGGCGGCGACTCGTCGCCGCCCACGGGGGCAACCAATTCGGCCAGGCAGCCACCCAGCAGCGGGCCGGGTTGGAGTTTGGGCGAGGGTTGTTTCACCATCTCGCCCAGCCAGCCACAGGTCCGCGCCAGGGCTTTCTGCCGTTCGGCGGAACGGGACACATGGCGCTGCCAGCAGAAGGAGGAACGGCCGTTGGCAAGGGACGCCGCCATATTGGGCACGCCTAAACCAGTCAGCTTGCTCATGCCGCCTCCCGACTGCCCTGTGCCATCTCCAGATAGAGCAAAATCTGGCCGATGGTCATGCCGCTGACTTCTTCCGGCGTCCAGCCAAATTCGCGGGCGAGGACAAAACAGGCTTTCGCCAGCGGGGCCTGCACCAGTTCGGCCAGTTCGTCGCGGGGCGTATCTATGCCACTGATGGTATTGATGCGCTCCACCAGGAAACGGGCCAACCCGGCCGGCAGTTGGGCAACCTCGTCAAATTTCAACGTCGGTTCCACCAACGACTGCTGGATCATCAGCGAAGCCGACAAGGTATCGTCGTCGCGGGCGGCTTTGGCAATACGTTGCAGGGCGCGCACGGTTAACGGCCGTAACATCACCTCACGTTCCGCCGGAGCCGACCCATTTCTGGGCAAAAACTCCGGCGGAATTTCCACCGTATGCGTCAACGCCCCACCGGCCAGCAGTTCTTCCGCTGTCAGACTCATATGTCCTCCGAGCTATCCGCTATCAACTCCCAACTACCAACTTCTTACGCTGTTTCACCAAAGCCTTCGGGAACCTGGGCCACGCCTTCACCGCCACCGGGAGGCGCTTCGCGGTCTAAGACGCTGATGGTCAGGGCCTGGAAAGTCAGGTTTTCCATCACAAAATCATCTTCGGGCATCCGGTAAGCCCAATTTTGGAATTTAACCCCTTTCAACTCCAGCGAGGCCGTCGTGCCGGGCACGGCCGGGTCGGTCAGGGCCACCGTCATGTTGAAGGTGGGCTGGACGTAGGGTTCAGCAATTTGGGTTGGGGCTGCGCCGCGACCCAGCAGCAGGTCCAGCAGCGCGCCATTGATATAAGCGCGGTCTACCTTACCGCTGATCCAGATGTTGCCCGGATGCAGCGACGTGGCATGGCGGCGGCCGATTTCATGAAACGCTTCCAGATCAGTCTGGACGCAGACTTCCACGCCGGTTACGCGGCCCACTGTCGTCATTTCATAGGCATCAATGACCGCCTTTGCGTCCTGCCCTTCCGGGGTGTCTTCATTTGCCAGGGTCAACGTGCCGTTGGCGCCGGTATAAACATTTGTCATAGCCATGGGAATTGCCTCCAATTGTCTAAATTGGTCCAATCTTGGAGATTGGACCAATTTCACTTACTCCAGGAACATCGTCACTTTGATGAAGTCAATGCTGAAGACCGGCCGCAGGACGATGGTAACGCGGGCGATGCCCTGCCGTTCTTCTTCGCGCGTGGCCGATACGTCCAGGTCGTAGCTGATGAGCATCTCGTCTTCCACCATCTCGGCCAGGAAGCTGTTGATGGTGGCGCGCATCGCTCCGCGCACGCGGGCGTTGTTCAGCAAACCGATGTAGGGATCGGCGGCCGAGCGCACGCCAAATTTGGCATAATCCACAATGCGACGGGTGGTAATCTGATGCCAGGCGGTGTTGGTGGACGTGGTGATGCCCTTCAGGACTTTAAAGCCCATCTTGTCTTGCAGCGCCAGCACCCGGTTTTGCACCAGCTGCGTCAGTTCGGCGTTGGTGAACTTTTCTTGCAGGTCTACGACGGGCAGCGGCTTGTTGGTCAGGCTGACGTGGGGCGAATAACTCGCCATCAATCCGGCGATGGCCGCTGCCGCATACGCGCCGGGCAGTTCTACCCGCTTGCCGGTGGCGGCGTCGGTCGCCCAGATGCCGGGGGCGACAAACACAATGCGGTCGCTGTTGAGATCGTGCCCGCGCAGCGCATCCACGTCGTCGTTCAAGGCGCTGCCGACAATGCCAATGCGCTCGTGTTTGTTCAGGTCAGACGAAGCGGCCGTCACATGAGCGGTCAGGTCTGCGCCAATGTCCGTGTGGCTTTGCCCGGCGGCAACCATGATGTGCGCCGGTTCGTTGATTAGCTCGTCCAGCCCGGCTTTGTAATCGGCGGCAGAGACGACGGCCCCGTTGTCGCCGCGCGTGTTGGCGCCGGTACCGAAGAACTGGAAGTCCAGGGCGCTGGCGAAGGCGGTGGGCAGTTGGGCGGCGTTGGCCGCCGGGGTAGCGCGCACCAAAGAAGACGCGCCGTTGATGTCGGACGTCAGATCGTTGCCGTTGGCGGCAATGTAGACCTCTTCTTGCTGGCCGTAGCGCAGGGTAACTTTGGCGCTGGCGCTCTGGTTGACGACGTAGGAGGCTGTTACCCGGTCGGCGGCGGCCGGTTCTTCGCCAGCGGCGAAGGTCAGCGCGCCAGTGTTGATGTCTATAAGTACCTGGCCAGGTCCGGCCGCGCCGGTGTAAATGAGGTTCAGAATACGGGTGCGCTGCTCGGCGTCTATGAAGTGGGTGATGCGGTTGCGGGCGCTCTGCACAGCAGGCGTGTAAGCCAGACTGATGGCCGCGCCGCCGTTGTGCTGCTCGTTGCTGACAAAACTGTGGGCGTCGGCAGCCGTGACGTTGACTTCGATGCCATTGCCCCAGTCACCGGCCGACTGCGCCCGCAAATTGACGCAGGCGCCGCCGGCCGAATTAAGCATCAAGCTGGCCTGGGCTTCGCCGTTGGCAATGCGCACGGCCAGGACGGTGGTGGCCCCATGGGTGAAAATTTGCTCCAGGGCACGAACGAGAGTCAATTCGTCTGAGGCCCCGTCTACCCAGGCGTCGTAATCGCCGAAGATTTCGCGGGCCTCGGTGTAGCTGCTGAGAATGACGGGGGTGTCTACGGGGCCTTTGGCCGCCGTCCCGGCGACGCCGACGTTGTTCACCGACACGCGGCCGGGCACAATGAGACCTTCGGGCCGTACTTCAATATAGGTTCCTGGCAAGATCATTTCGGACATATTGGTCTCCTTTGGGAATAGTTGTTAGTTGATAGTTGGGAGTTGATGGTTGGGTGGTGGGTTGACCGGTTGGCAAGCACCGAGCCATCAGACTAACGAACTTAAACTGCACGGATATAAAAAACGGCCGTCTGGTCAAAGTGGGGGTCGGTGCTGCCGGGTTGATAAACAAGCTGCAAGTGGTCGGCGCTGTCGGGCAGGAAGATGGGCGTGGCGAATTGGAGAAGGAGGGCGTCGTAGTCGTCGAGGGTGGCGTCCTCGTCCCAATCGCCCAAGGTGATAGGGCTGCCGGCCGGGTTGAAGGCGGCGAGAAAATCGCTGAAGGTGGCGAAGGTGAGTTGGGCGTGGCGGTCGGGCGTGGTGGGATGGGTAACGGCCGTTACCCATTGCCCCAGATCGGCAAAAGCGGTCGGCGCGCCGACTGCGCCAACAAACGTGCGCCGCAGTATGACGGATTCTGAGGGTGGTAAGCCGGGTATGAAACTGAGCGCGGTGAACCGGCTGACCGTCTGCCGGCCGCGTAAATCGAGCATTGGCGCGATGAGGTCATCCCAGCGGGCCAGGGCGTCGGTGATAACGGCCGTTTCTCGCTGCGGCGAATTCGGTTCTTCCGGGTCGGTATGGATGGGAATGCGGGCGATGAGGCTTTGCGCCCCGTCGCTGTCGGTGTAGCGAAATTCGTAGAGGAGGTCGTAATCGGCCGCGCGCCGCCAGATGTTGAGCGAGGGGATATGTTCGGCCAGGCTGGACCCGGCGGCCGTAAAGCGGAGAAAGCCGGCGATCCACAAGTCGTTTTTAGCGGTGAGTAAACGGCCGTGCAGGTCATCAATCGCCAGGTCCACGTCGTTGGGCGTGGTCGCCCATAGTTGGAAGCGGACGGTGGCCTGCAAGCGGCCGCCTTTCAAAACCAGGCTGAACTGATTCAACGATTCCTGGCCGATGTAATTGCCCAGACCGGCCGATTTCTCTTCCACCTGAATGATGGAGACGTTGGACGTGGGCAGTCCTACGCCGCTGACCGGCAGGTAAAACTCCAGGGCAGCGCGTAAGGCGGTTAAAACGTCCGTGGGTGAGGGGGCGTTGTGGGGGATGAACGGCGCGGAGAGGGCAACGGCCGCAGCGGCTCTGGGCATTGCGACGGGCGTCTCCAGGGCGGCTGGGCCAATGCCGACGCCGGTGAACAATGCACCAACAGTCTCTGTGCCGGCAGTGGGCTGCGGTTGTGTCTCTGGTTGATTATCCAGGTTGTCCGGCCGACCACGCAAAAAGGAGAAGATGGAACTCATGGAGTGTCCTCGAGTGTTTCCGGGCTGCACGCCCAGGACTTCCAGATAGGGCGCGATAAAGGCAATAATGTCGTTCAGGTCTTCAAAATAGCGGCGCTTTTGGCTGGGTACGTGGGTGATATGCCCGCGCCACAAGGCTTTATGGCTCGCTTCGAGCATTTCTTCTAACGTTTCTTCTAGCCATATCCTGACGATGAAGGAATGGGTTGTGGTCTCAGGCAACGCCATAGATTGCGCCTTTTCAGGTGGTCAGGATACCGTGTTGAGTGCCAAGTTTGTATAAGCTGGGGGTACAATACCAGCTGCCTGTATCACCAGGCGTTGTTGGCGCGTATTACAGATCGTTTTGCTGGGGGGAAAACGTGATACACTTTGTCTGGCAATAATTTCTTATGTCCTGATTGATACCATGAGCGAACTCAGCAATCCTCATGATCGCTTTTTCAAAGAGACGTTTGGCCGCCTGGAGATAGCGCGGGACTTTTTTGCCAACTATTTGCCGGAGGCGGTAACGGCTGTACTCGATCTGGACACCCTCAGCCTGCAATCTGGCAGCTTCATAGACCCCGACCTGCAAGAACAGTTCGCCGATCTGCTCTATCAGGTGAACCTGCACGACGACAGTACAGCCTATCTTTACCTGCTGCTGGAACATAAAAGCTACGCCGACCCACAAACCCCCTTCCAACTGCTGCGCTATCTGGTACGCATCTGGGAGCGTGACCAACGTGAAGGGAACGGGCTGCGACCAATTTTGCCGATGGTCGTCTACCATGGCCGGGAACGTTGGCGAGCAGCGACCAATTTTACCGATTTATACGTCGGTCCGGCGGCTCTGCGCCCCTACTGGCCGGCTTTTGGCTATGAACTGCAAGACCTGTCCACCCTCAGCGACGAGGACATTGTAGGCGCGGTGCAGCTTCAGATTGGCCTGCTGGTGATGAAATACATCTTTGACCCAGGGCTGCGCGGCCGATTGGGCGATATTTTGGAGCTGTTTAACAGATTAACGGAGGCGAAGACGGCGCTGGAATATCTGGGGACAGTATTGTATTATATCGGTAAGGCCAGCTCCCACATGGCCCCGGATGAGATGGTGACGATTGTCCGACAAGCATTGGCGGACAAAGGAAATGAGCGTATGCAAGTAGTAGCCGATTATTGGATTAATCAAGGCATCGAACAAGGCATCGAACAGGGCATCGAACAGGGGCGCATCCAGACGTTACAAGAAAACATTCTGGATCTGCTGAAAGTTCGTTTCGACCGGGTGACGCCTTCTATGACGCGCAGGATAACGGCCGTTACCGACACCACGCTCCTTCGCCAACTCCTACGTCTGGCCGCCAGCGCCGAGACTGCCGACGCCTTCACCCAGAGCCTCCTAGACCTTCAGAGCAATTAAGCGCTAACAGCCACCTTTGGATTCTCCGACAAGCTATCGTGTTGGGTCGGTTTGCGATTGCCGTTAACGGGCATTTTTTGTTGCCGCCACCAGGCGCAGCAGGTGTAGTTCGTCGTAGCTGATGGCCTCTTCCAGCGCTTCAAAGACGGGGCGCAAATAGTCGGTTCCCAGTTCGGCGAAGGCGGCCAGGGCGCGCTGCTGGTCGGCGGGGGAGAGTTGGCTGAGTTCCAGCAGGCTGTCGGGGCGTAACGGCCGTCCACCCTGCACGGCCGTCCACAAATGGTTCAAAATCGTGCGATCCTTCACGCCAAACTGGGCGGCCAACTCCGGCACAGAATGCCCGGCGTTGAACAAATCGGCCACTTCGTCGGCGCGGCCGCGGCTGCTGCCGGTGGCTGGGCGAGCGGCGGTGGGGATGGTAACGGCCGTTTTCAGCCGTTCGCCAATCCCCTTTTCACCACAGTAAGCCTGGATGATCGGCAAAAATTCATCGGCGTACTTCTCCAGTTTGGCCCCACCCACGCCATACATGCCGCCAAACGCGGCCACCGACTGCGGGAAATAGATCGCCATCTCCACCAACGACCGGTCGGAAAAAATGACATAAGGCGGCACGTTGGCTGCCGCCGCCAGCGCCGTGCGCCGGTCGCGCAGCCGGGCAAACAGGTCGGTGTCGTAATCCTGGGCGGTGACAGGACGCACAGCCTCCGGCTGTGCGGGCAGCAGGCCCCGCACCGGTTCCCCCTTGAAAACGGCGTAGGCTTGTGCTGTTAGCTTCAGGCTGCCATGTTCCATATCCTGAACCAACAACCCTTGTTGAATGAACTGCCGCGCCAGAAATTGCCATTCCTGCTTAGAATATTCGCCGCCAATGTTATAGGTCGAGAGCCGGTCGTGGCCGCGCGCCAGCACCTTTTGCGATTGCGAACCGCGCAGCACATCTATGATGTGGGTCAGGCCAAACATCTCGCCGGTGCGTTTGACGCAGGCCAGGAATTTTTGCGCCGGGATGGTCAGGTCGGCCAGTTCGCCCTGTTCGTTCTGGCAGTTATCGCACAGGTCGCAGTTGTCCTGGGTGTAGGTTTCGCCGAAGTAGGCCAGCAGCGGCCGTCGGCGGCACACCATCGTCTCCACAAAACCAATCATCGCCTCCAGCCGCGCCCGCGCCCCGGCCTGCTGCGACGGCTCTTGCTGTTGGATGAAGAAGTTGATGGTTTGCACGTCGGCGTAGCTAAACAGCAGCAGGCAGTCGGCGCGCAGGCCGTCACGCCCGGCGCGGCCAATTTGTTGGTAATAGCTCTCCAGGTTTTGCGGCAGGTCGTAGTGCAAAATGAAGCGCACGTTGGATTTGTTGATGCCCATGCCAAAGGCAATCGTCGCCACCATCACAACTCCCTCTTCCAGGGTGAAGCGCTTCTGGTTCTGGCGGCGCGTAGCGTCGTCTAGCCCGGCGTGGTAGGGCAGCACCGGCCAGCCCTGGGCGGTAAGCTGTTCGGTGATTTGGTCTACCTGTTTGCGGGTAGCGCAGTAGATGATGCCGGCTTCGCCGCGATGGGCTTGCAGAAATTCGGCCGCCTGGCGCAGCCCAGCCGATTTGGCGGCGACGGCCAGATGCAGGTTGTCGCGGTCAAAGCTGGCGATGAACTCATCGGCGGCGGCGATGCCCAGGCTGTGTTTGATGTCCTGGCGCACGCGGGCGGTGGCCGTGGCGGTGACGGCGATGCACACGGCCGTTGGCAGCCGCCGCCGCACAGCCACAAGTTGGCGATATTCCGGCCGAAAATCATGGCCCCAGGCGGAGATGCAGTGGGCTTCGTCAATGGTCAGGCAGTCTACGTGGGCCTGTTCCAGCAGCAGCAGGGTTTCCGGGCGCAGCAGGGTTTCCGGGGCGACGTAGAGCAGCTTCACCGCCCCGGCGCGAATTTGGTCGCTGGTCCACTGATATTCGGGGCGGCTAAGGGTGGAGTTGAGGAAAACGGCCGTGACCCCAACTTCCCTCAGCTGCATCACCTGGTCTTCCATCAACGAAATCAGCGGCGAGACGACGACGGTGAGGCCGGGAAAGAGCAGGGCGGGAATCTGGTAGCAGAGCGATTTGCCACTGCCGGTGGGCATGATGGTCAGGCTGTCTTGCCGGTTGAGGACATTTTGGATGACGTCGGCCTGGAGCGGGCGGAATTCGTCGTAGCCGAAGACTTGCTTGAGGGCGGTGAGGGGGTCGGAGAAAGAGGGCAGATGCGCTAGCGGCGGCGGCTCCGACCATTCCGGCGGCGGTTCGTCATCGGGCGGCGGGCCGTAGATGGCGTAGTCGGCAAAGTCGTCGTCGAAGTTGGGCGGCGGGGGCGGAACGGCCGTCTCCCGCTGGTCATCTTCCTTCGACGCAAACAAAGCGATCTGGTGGCCGTTTAACCGCATCAGGCCAGCACCGCCGTCTGGTCGGCCAGCTGGCCGGTTTCGTCGATGTGGGCGACGGGGATGGCGACGGCCGTGAGCGCCTGCCCAATCAGGTGCGTGCGGTGGCACTGCTCCGGTTTGCCCTCGGCGCACATCAGCGCCGCCCGCTGCTGCTGGCGAAACGCCTTTTCCACGCGAGCCAGGCCGGTTTGGAAGACGGCCGTTTGCCGCACCTTCTCATAATCGACCTTGCCATCGGTGAAACAGGCGGGGTCGTCCGGCTGGCCGCCCAGCGTATCGCCCATGAAGACGTAGCGAATGTTGGCCGCTTCCAGGTGGGCGGCCAATTCGCTCTTACCAAACTCCGGTTTGTAGCGCGAATAAGGCTTCGAGCGCACATCGAGCAGGTAGGCGATGTCGTAAGCGTACAGGACGGCGATGAATTCGGCTAGGCTGCGCGCACCGTAACCGATGGTGTAGATGGGAATCTGGCTGTTTGGCTGCATGGCGGATTTTAGGGCAAAGATGGGAGATTGCTGAGGCAAAGGCAATGGCGGACCTTGCAACCGACAATTGGGAATTGCCCATTGCAACCGACACAGAAACAGGCATCGTTCTGGCGGGCATCTTCCTTTTATTCCTGGTGGGCTAAATGGATCCATGATAAGCCGCCAACACGCCCATCCTCCTGGCGCAAACCACCCCCCTACCCACGCCCACCCTGGCGGCTACCGCCACGCCTGACCCGTCACCTGCCGCCCCTGGCCCGCCACCCGCCACGTCGGCACTGGTGGCCGAGCTGCCCCCAGCCCCTCAACCGCCAACCGCCCTACTCGTTTGCCTTCTACTCCGGACCGCTCTCTCCGGCCTGCGGCCAGATTTTGCCGATTTTGCAACGGTGGATTTGCTAACCAGCCTCACCCCAGACGCCAATGCCCTGAGCAGCCTGGAAGCCATCATGCCGGCCGCCGCCAAACCGGCTTGGGATTATTTATTAGCGAATCCGCAAAACGTGGCGCTGGTCGCTTTTCGCGCCGGGCAAGAAGCCAATGGCGTCTACCTGAACGCCGACGCGCCCATGCCCCTGGCTTCGGTGGTGAAAATTATCCACCTGGTGGCCTACGCCGAGGCTGCCGCCGCCGGAGAATTGGATCCTGCCAGTTACGTGCCATTGACCGAGTTGGAGCAGTATTACCAGCCTGGCCTAGACCTGGGCGCGCACCAGCAAGCCATCGCCGACCTGGAGGAACAGGGGGTCATTTGGGGCGACCCGCTGCAAATTCGCCTGAGCGACGTGCCCTGGATGATGATGCGCTATAGTTCCAATGCGGCCATGGATTATTTGCACAATCGGCTGGGGCAGGAGCGGATAGAGGCAACGGCCGTCGCCCTTAATCTGACCAGGCAAACCGCCCCATGCCCGTTCCTGGCCCAATTCCTGGCGATGAGCAACTTCACCCGCGCCGGCAGCGATTATGCCGCCGTGCAAACTTACCTGGCCGACCCCGCCATCTACGGACAAGAGGCTGTGCTGCTGGCCGACGCCTACGTCAACGATGCGGCTTTCCGAGACACACAAAATGCGTGGCGGCGGGCAGAAGCGGCGGCCCCTTGCCCGGTGCAGCGCCTGTTCAGCGATACGCTGAATCCGCAAGGTTCGGCCGGCGAATATGCGGCGCTGATGGCCCGCCTGGCGCAAAACGGCCTGAGCAACCCAGACAGCAGCTACATCGCCCGGCGCTACCTGGAGTGGCCGATGGTCTTTGCGGCCAATCAGGAGTTGTTCAGCAATTTGGGCTACAAAAATGGCTCCATGCCCGGCGTGCTAACCACCGCCTACTATGCTTACCCATTAGGCGAGGTGACGCCGATGGTGGTGGTGGTGTTTTACCGCGACCTGCCGCAGCGCACCTACCAGGCATGGCGGCGCAGTCTGCCCCACGACGAATTGGCCCGCTGGCTGTTGTCTGACCCGGCGGCGATAACGGCCGTGCGCGCCGCGTTAGGGCAATAGACACAACCTTGCGCTATAATCAGCCGACTTCAACATCATCAGTAGATCGAACTGATTTGGGAGCGCAGGCGTCTCGCCTGCCAATGCGGGCATCTTGCCCGCGCTCCGTTTCGATCTACTGATAATCGTCAATTAAACAAGGTGTCAGGTGAAGCAACGGACCATTCGCATTATTGGTGTGCCCATGGATTTGGGCCAGAGCCGGCGCGGCGTGGACATGGGTCCCAGCGCCGCCCGTTACGCCGGGCTGAAAGCGCGGCTGGAACGGCTGGGGCACGTGGTCCACGACGAAGGCAATGTGTCTGTGCCCAACCCGGAAGAGGAAGTGGCCGAGGGTGGCAGCCGGCGGCTGCAGGCGGTAACGGCCGTTTGCCAACAAATCTTCACCATCGCCAGCCAATGCGTTCAGCAGGGCGACTTCACCCTCTTTTTGGGCGGCGACCACAGCATCAGCATGGGAACCATCGCCGCCGCCGCCCAACGCCAGCCGGTGGGCGTCATCTGGATAGACGCCCACGCCGACTTTAATACGCCACAAACGTCGCCCAGCGGTAACATTCATGGGATGCCAATGGCCGCCCTGGTGGGGCAAGGCGCGCCGGAATTGGTCAACATCGGCTATCCCGGCCCCAAGCTGCAACCGGCGCAAATTGTGCAGATTGGCATCCGCGACCTGGACCCGGAAGAGCGCGACAATTTGCTGCACAGCGGCATCAACGTCTTCACCATGCGCCATCTGGATGAATTGGGCATGGCCGCTGTGGCCCGGCAGGCGCTGGACCGGCTGCGCCACCTACCCCGACTGCATGTCAGCCTGGACATGGACAGCCTGGACCCAGACGAAGCGGCCGGGGTGGGCACACCCGTGCCCGGCGGCCTGAGCTACCGCGAGGCGCATTTGCTGATGGAGATTTTGGGCGACAGCGGCCGGGTGGAATCGCTGGACATCGTGGAAATCAACCCTATTTTGGATGACCGCAACAAAACGGCCGAACTGGCGGTGGAGTTGGCGGCCTCGTTATTAGGACAGAGAATCCTGTAAAAGGGCGGGAAGACCCGAAGGCTGTAGCAAACCCTGGGGTCTATGTGGCGCTACATTATGGCAACTATCATGCGCGGCCTCGAGGGCGAGGCTTACGACCGACGGTATGACGACAAGGAACTGGTCCGGCGAATCTGGCGTTATTTTCAGCCACACACGCGGGAAACGGCCGTTGTCATTCTCACCGTCTTCCTGATGGCCCTGGCCAGCGCGGCGTTTCCCCTGCTGGTAGCCCAGGGCGTCAACCGCATGACCGGCCAATCCGACGGCACATTCATTGCCGTGTTGGGCGGCGGCGCCCTGGTATTGGGCTTTGGCGTCTGGGGGCTGAATTGGGTGCGCCGCCAGCTAACCGTCAACATCATCTCCGACGTGGTTTTGGCGATGCGGGAGGAAGCGTTTACGGCCGCCGCGCAACAAGACCTCTCCTTCTACGATGAATTTAGCTCTGGGCGGGTTGTCAGCCGCATCACCAGCGACACCCAAGAATTTGGCGAAGTCATCGTGCTGAGTACCGATGTGGTCAACCAGCTTTCTTCGGCGCTCATTCTCATCATTGTATTGTTCACCATTGAGTGGAAGCTGACGCTGCTGGTGCTGGCAATGACGCCCTTCATTGTAGCGGCGGCGCTGGGTTTCCGGCGGCTGGCGCGGCGGGTAACGCGCCAGGGTTCGCGGGCGGTAGGCGAGGTGAATAAAGCCATTCAGGAATCGGTGACAGGCATTCGGGTGGCCAAAAATTTCCGCCAGGAACAGGCCATCTACGACGAGTTCATGGGTGTTAACCAGCAGGCATACCAGATCAATGTGCGGCGCAGCTTTGTGCTGGCAAATATCTTTCCGGTGCTGAATGTGTTGGGCGGCATCGCCACGGCCGCGCTGGTCTATTTTGGCGGCCTCAGCACGGCCGCCGGGGTGATTACCGTGGCCGCCTGGTATCTGTTTGTGTCCACGGTAGACCGGTTTTGGTTTCCGATCATTAATTTGTCGGCGTTTTGGAGCCAGTTTCAGCAGGGGTTGGCGGCGGCGGAGCGGGTATATGCGCTGATTGATTCAGAATCGGCGGTGACGCAAACGGCTGATGAACCGGTGGGCGCTCTGCGCGGCGAAATTTGCTTTGACCATGTTTGTTTCCGTTATTCAGAGCAAGAACAGGTGCTGCGCGATTTTTCGCTGACGGTTGCGCCGGGGGAGAGTGTGGCACTGGTGGGGCATACGGGGGCGGGCAAGTCCAGCATTATCAAGCTGATCGCCCGCTTTTATGAGTTTCAGGAAGGGGAGATTAGGGTAGACGGCCGTTCCATTCGCGCCTTCAACCTGGAGCAATATCGGCGGCAGTTGGGCATTGTGTCGCAGACGCCATTTTTGTTTGCCGGTACGGTGGTGGAGAATATCCGTTACGGCCGTCCGGCGGCCAGCGATGCAGAAATAGAAGCGATGGCCCGGCTGATCGGCGCTGGTGAATGGCTGGAAACATTGCCCGACGGTCTGCACAGCGATGTGGGCGAACGGGGCGGGCGGCTTTCCATGGGGCAGCGGCAGTTGGTGGCGCTGACGCGGGTGCTGGTGCAAAACCCGCGCATCTTTATTTTGGACGAGGCGACGGCCAGCGTGGACCCCTTCACCGAATCGCAGATACAACAGGCATTGGATTTGATCATGAACGGCCGCAGCTCGATCATCATCGCCCATCGCCTGTCTACCGTGCGCGCCGCCGACCGCATCATCGTCTTACGCCAGGGGCAAATCATCGAAGAAGGCAGCCACGAGATGCTCATGGACCAATCCGGTCATTACGCCGAACTGTACGACACCTACTTTCGCCACCAATCCCTCGATTATATTCAATCTGAACAGTGGCAGCGGCAGAGGGGTTAGTCAGTGTTCAGTGTTCAGTGGACTGAACACTGGTCACTGGTCACTGGTCACTGATCTGGCGAGTCCAGTAAAGTCGGCAGGCGAATCTGGAACGTTGTTCCCTCGGCAGGTTTAGAACGCACAGTAATCCGGCCCCGGTGCGCTTCCACAATTTCCTTTACCAGAGCCAACCCCAAACCTGTGCCCTTGCCCTGATGGTGCTGCACCGAGTCGGCCTTCGCTCGATAAAAACGCTCAAAAATGCGCTGCATTTCCTCCGGGTCAATCCCGCTGCCCGTATCGGTGACCTCTATCAACACGTCACGCCCATCGGCCCACACCTTTAGAGAAATCAGGCCGCCGGCTGGCGTAAATTTGAAGGCATTGCTGAGCAAATTATCGAACACCCGCCGCAGGTGGAAGGGATCGCCTAAAATAACGGGCAACGGCCGTTGGATAGCTGTCGTCAGGCTAATCGCTGCCTGATTGGCCTGGAGCAAAAACTCTTCCTGGATTAACTGTACCAATTCGCCTGGGTCTATTTCTTCGCGCCGGAAATCCTGGGTCTCCGCTGCCAGCAAAGCAGACATATCATCCAACATGGTAATGAGCATCCGAATCCGCTTGATGATGATGCCCATAGACTGGGTTTGCATCGCCGTCAGCTCACCCAGCGCGCCGCTGTCCAACAGCTCCGCATAACCATAAATCAAACCCAATGGCGTGCGCAGTTCGTGTGACACATTTTGGATAAACTCGGTACGGGCCTCATCCAACTCTTGCTGACGCGCCAGGGAAACGGCCAGGACGGCAGCGCGTTCAGACAACTGCGAAAAGAGCCGCTGGTTTTGCAGGGCAATGCCCGCCTGACGGCCAATAGATTCCGCCAGAGCCAGATCGCGGCGGCTGAATTGTTTGCCAGGCGTGAAACTAAAAATCTGCATTGCGCCCAAAGATTCCTCACCGGCAATGATGGGGACGCCAATAAAAGCGCCCACGCCCACCTTCGTCAGAGCATGATACGCGCGCGGATGGTCCTGGTAGCGCTTCTTCATCACAGGTTGACCTGTTTCTACAATTTCCCAGCCGATGCCACTGCCCCGGCTGACAGGGCGCAAATTGACGCTGGCAGGGATGTTGTGTGGATAAAAGGTCATTATCTGATGGTCTATCACCAGCCCCAACAAGCCGGCGTCCGCGTCTACCAGATCGGTCGCCAGGCGGGTGACGTAGGCCAGAATGGTGGGCAAATCGGGCGCGCTGTTGAGGGTGCGGGTGATTTCGTTCAGACGCTGCTCCCGGTCCAAAGCGTGACGGATTTCGGTTAGCAGAAGGATGTTTTGGTAGGTAACGGAGACGATGTAGGCCAATGTTTGCCCGGCGGCCAGATCGTCGGCGTCGAAGGGGGCAACCTCATCTCGGTAAGTGACCAGAGCGCCAATGGGGTCTTGGGGCGACGATAGGGCGAAGACAGCAAAGCTGTAGAATCTTTCTTCGCGGATGAGGTCATGCAAAACGGCCGTGCGTGGATCCGTTTGCGCATTGTCCACAAAGACAGGCTGGCTGCTGGCCAAAAGCTGATTGGCCGGCATTTGCCGGAACTGTTGGGTAATGGCGTCAGTATATCGTTTGGACAGATTGTGGGCGTACAGGCAGTGGGCCGAAGCGGTGGCGCTGTTGTAAAGGTAAATAGCCACACGGTCGGCGTGGAGGGTTTGCCGGGCAACGGCCGTTACCGTTGGCCCCAATTCTTCTAGAGCGCGTATATCTAGCAGCGCGGCGGCCGCTTTTGTCAACTGCTGCTGCTGTTCGGCGCGCTGCTGTTCGGCGGCAAAAAGCCGGGCATTGTCAATGGCCACGGCCGCCTGGTCGGCAAAGGCAATCAGAAGCTGCAAATTATCTGGCGTAAACTGGTTTTTAACGTCTCGGCGCGTTACCGTCATCACCCCAATTACCTGGCTACGAATCGCCAGCGGAGCCAAAGCCATGGCCTCATCTTCTTCCGGCGTGCCCGGTATCTGGACGCCGCGCCCATCCTCCAACGTATTGCGGATAATCTCTGGGACGCCGCTCAGAGCAACCCGACCGGTAATGCCCACCCCCACCGCCAGCGAAAAATTCATGATGGCCTGCTCCGGCCGATCCGACAGAGCCACCACACAGCGCAGCATTTTGCCATCTGGAGCAATCAGATGAATGCGGCAGGTATCGGCTTTGAACAATCTTTGCGCTTCAGCGGCGATGGTGTTGAGGACGTGGTCCAGCTGCAGCGAAGAAATCGCTTTGCTGGTGGCTAACAAAGCGGCCGTTTCCGCCGCCTGATGCTGCGCTTTCTTGAACAAGCGCAGCTTTTCAATGGTGTTCGCCAACTGCCCGGCTATGGTCGTCAGGAGGCGTTCATCGGCTTCGCTAAAAGCGCCTGGCTGGTCACTTTCCGCGTTCATCACGCCAATGATCTGTTGGTCTAGCTTTAAGGGGACGCACAGCTCAGACCGGGTAAGCGAATCGCCCAAAAACGCTGGCTCTTGGGTCACGTCGGTGATGCGCCGTGGTTTGCCGGTGGCCACCACTTGTCCACAAACGCCTTCACCGGGGCGGATCAGTTGGAACAAATATTTGCTTTGCCGGCAGTGTAGCGACCGATGATAAGAAAGGCTGCCCGACTGCGGGTCCACAAAAGCAAAGCCAAACAGATCAGCCCGCAAAGCCTGGGCAATGATGGGTGCGACACGCGCAAACAGCGTGTCTTCGTCATTGGTTTCGGTGGCAGCGGTGGCGATGGCGTGCAGCAGCGTCAACTCTTCCACCAGCTGTTGGTTGTGGGCAAACAAGGCGGCCTTCGCCAGGGCGGTGGAAAGTTGATAGGCGACAATTTGCAGGATGCGAATCTCGTGCGCGTTAAAATGGTTGGGGTCTGTATGCTGCACGTCTAACACGCCAATTAACGCCAGTTCATTAATGAGCGGAATGGCGACTTCGCTGCGCGTATTGGGCAGGACGGGATTGGGCAAATGGTAACTTATCTCGCGCACGTCATCTACGCGCACAACTTCGCGGGTGCGGGCGGCGCGAGCAACAATACTACGCGAAGCGTTGATGGCAATGGTGTGCCGCTTCTGTTTCAGGCGCTCGCCCACAACGCCGGTTCCGGCCTGAATGACCAGATGGGTGGCCGCGCCGCTGTCGGTCTGGGCGGGAAGATTGTTGGCCAGGAAAATCTGTGTGTAGTAATAGCCCAAACCGTCACGCAGTTGGTTGGTGGTTCGGTTGAGCAGGGTGTCCTGGTCTAAAATGGTAGCCAATTCGGCGCCGAGTTCGTAGGCCAATTTCTCGCGCTGCTCGAAATCTTTGCGCTGTAAAGCGTTGGTAAAAATTTCGCCGACAATATGCAGCAGGGAAACCGTTTCGTTGGTCCAGATTTGTTCTTGCGCCAGAAGAACCAGCAGGCCAAAGCGGGTATTCTGGCGGACAAGTGGCACGGCCGTAAACGCTTGCCAACCCTGGGCAGCAAACAGACGTCTTTCCTGCACCGCTTCCGGCGGCAGATGCTCGCCATTCGGGACGTAGACAAAGCCGAATTGGTCCAACTCATCTAAAATCCAGCCCATATGGGCCGGGGGCATATCATGAATGGCGGCTCCTTCGCAAGCCGCGTCGGGAGCGCTCCACTCGTGGGTATTGGAAAGCAGGCGGTTTTTTTGTAAAAGTACCAACGCGCAGTCAGCCCTGGTAAACTGGCCGATCAAGCCCAGAACATGGTTGATACCGTTGTCTATCTCGTCGGGGGCCAGGTTAATGAGGTGCGTGGTAACGGCCGTTAACAACCGTGCAAACGGCGATGGTTGGTTCTGGCTTTCAACAGCCACCTTACCCTTAGAGACAGAGGGGCGGGTGCTGCTTGGAGGTAAATCCGCTTTCCCTTTCATAAGCCTTGAGCAATTGTTGCGTTAATGGCCGCCGGTATAGGCGCAGGCCCTTAACGCAAACTGAAACATATCTTGCACGGCCGCGCCCGCTTCGCGTTCTGTGTCGGGCTGATTCAGTAAATGCAATATCATCTCATCAAACGCGCCGGCAAAACCCTCGGCTGTGCGGCGGCTGTTTTGCGGCACAATCAAAGTTTGGGATAGGGCCTGGTCTAACGGCCGTTGCCACAGCGCAATCAACCGCTCTCGAAACGCCATCTGTTTATCCACCAACATCGGCGATGTCCCCACACCCCCCACCAGCAGCAGTTGGATGACCGCCGGTTCAAACACAGCAATGTTCACATAAGCCTGCAACCCGGCCTTTAACTGCTGCGGCAGCGTTACCCGCGACTGGATGGCTTGCTGTAAGGCTTGCAGCAAAAACTGGGCCGTCTCCTCATACAGATGAACAAACAAGGTCTCCTTATCCGGGAAATAAAAGTAAAACGTGCCCACCGCCACGCCGGCTTCTTCGACAATATCCCGAATGGTGGCCGCCTGATACCCCTTTTCGGCAAAAACGCGCACGGCCGCCTGCATCATCGCCGCGCGTTTAGAGTCCTTTTTCTGACGTGTTTTGTCGCTGCTGTGGTACGGCATATTTGCATCTCGTCTTGCTGCTAACCATGCGGTCAGCTTACAGGCAGATATAGCGCTTTGTCAATAAACCATTCAGACTACCGGGGTTTGCTGGTTGTTGGCAGCCAGCCTGATATACCTGACAAGGTGACAAGGTAACATCTGACAAGGTGATGAAAATGTCGGATGTTGATCTTTGCGAACATATATTGTAATTCAGGTTTGTGTTTTGTGCAGTCTGAATGAAAATAGAGCAGGTAGAAGAACAAACAAACATCTTTTCAGCGACAGGCAGTATCTGCCCTTCGGTTGAGGCAGTTTTTTATGTTTAGTTTCGTGTTACAGAAGAACGGCCGTTACCCCCTATATGCCCAACTCTACCGCCAGATTGCCGCGTTGATTTTGGGCGGTGAACTGCCGGCGGGGACAAAGCTGCCACCCAGCCGCCAGTTGGCCGTCAATTTGGGCGTGGCGCGGGTGACGGTAACGCAGGCATATGAACAACTTCAAGCAGAGGGTTATATCGCCGGGCGCATTGGCGCGGGCATGTTTGTGACCGAGGGGTTGGTGAATGCGCTGCTGCCAAAGAGGGAGGAGAAACGGCCGTTTACCCCCACCTTCTCCCACTGGGGCGAACGGGTCATGGCCGCCGAACCGGAGGTTGAATCAGCGGCGGCCCGCCCGGCCATAGATTTTGGCTTTGGCCGTTCCTTCGCCCAGATTTTCCCCTACGATGTGTGGCGGCGGCTGCTGGCCCGCTACCTGGGCGCCGACGACGCCATCCTGGCCCGCTACGGCTCCGTGGCCGGGTTTGAGCCACTGCGGGCCGCGCTGGCCGATTACCTGGCGCGGCAGCGCGGCGTGCGCTGCACCCCGGAGCAGATCGTCATTGTGAGTGGGGCGCAGCAGGTGCTGGATATTCTGGCCCGCCTGCTGCTCAATCCAGGCGACGAGGCGCTGGTGGAAACGCCTGGTTATACAGTAGCCTACGATTTGCTGCGCGTCTACGGGGCCAGGCTGGTTGGCCTGCCGGTGGACGACGAGGGCTTTCGGGTAGAGCTAATCCCACAAGACAGCCGGGCGCGGTTGGCCTTTGTGACCCCAACGCATCAATTCCCCCGCGGCGGCACGATGTCGCTGCCGCGGCGGCTGCGCCTGCTGCAATGGGCGCAGGAACGGGAGGCGCTGATTATTGAAGATGATTATGACGGCGAACTGCGGTATAACGGCCGTCCCCTGGCCGCTTTGCAAGGGTTAGATGAGGCTGGGCGGGTGGCTTACCTGGGCACGTTCTCGAAAGTGCTGTTCCCGGCGCTGCGCCTGGCCTATGTGGTGCTGCCCCCGGCGCTGCTGAACCCCTTCGTGCAGGCCAAGAGCCTGATAGACCGGGGCGCACCGACGTTAACGCAGGCGGCCGTGGCCGATTTCATCACCGAAGGGCATTTTGAGCGCCATTTGCAGCAGCTGCGGCAGGCGTATGGGCGGCGGCGGGCGGTGCTGATTGCGGCCATTGCGGCCTATATTGAACCCAACTTGCCCCAGGTGCGCTATGCGCCGATGGCCGCCGGGCTGCATGTGATGCTCTATTTGGGAACAGGGGTGAATGAAACGGCCGTAGTGCAGCAGGCGGCGGCGGCCGGAGTGGGGGTGTATCCTGGCGCGCCCTATCACCTGGAGCAGCCCGCGCCGCCTTCCATTTTGTTGGGCTTTAGCGGCCTGGAAGAGGCGGAAATTGAGGAAGGCGTGCGGCGGTTGGCAAAGGTGCTTCCAGCCCAGGCGTGATTCTGCTACAATCCCCGTCGGCGACACAAACAACCACATGAATGAGGTTAGAGTTGTCAAATCTTAAAGATTTGACAACTCTATTTTCACAGAAGACATCATGAGTAGGCGCACCGCCACGAATGAAAACCCTGGGAGCGCAGGCGTCTCGCCTGCCGGGGCGGACGGGACGTCCGCGCTCCCATTTTCAAGGGAGGCGAAAAAGATGGCAGACAAACAGTCCCCCGTTCCGTTTATCGAACAATCCACGGCCCCCTGGGCTGACTGGCAGAAACAACTGGCCGCCCTGGTTCTGCTGGCATTGGTCCCGCTAACTATCTACTGGCTGCGGCCGATACTGACGCCGCTCATATACCTGTTCCTGACTGCGTTTATTTTGCGCTATCCCATTAAGCTGCTGCAAACACACCTGAAGCTGCCATACCGCACGGCCGTGCTGCTGGTCTATTTTCTGTTTGTGCTGTTGGTGTTTGTGGCGCTGTATTGGTTGTTCGCATCGTTGGCGGGTACGGCCGTTACCATGTTCCAGGGCATCCAGGTCGTCCTCAATGCGCTCATCCCCTCGCCGCAAACAGTCACCATCGGGCCGATTGACCTGAGTCCTATTTTGCGCCCGCTGCAACGGATGGCGACGATTGGCGGGACGATCAGGTTGTTAGCCTCATCAGGTGGGCTGATCACGCAACTATCCTCTGTGCTGGGACTATTGGCCGGCTTCCTGAGCGACGTGTTTTTTGTGGTCATCATTTTGCTCTTTTTCTTGTTGGAAGCGCCGCGCACTGTCAATGCGGTGGGGCGGTTGATTCCAGAGACGTCGCGGCGTGAATACGCCATTTTGATCAGCCGCAGCGTGGATTTGTTCCAAAGTTATCTGGTGGGGTCGCTGGTGGTGGTCGGTTTTTATTGGCTGATAACGGCCGTTCTCTTTTGGATTACCGGCGTGCCCAATGCCCTGGTAAGCAGCTTTGTCATCGCGCTGCCCAAATTTATCCCCAGCATCGGCGGTCTGTTCTCGATCATAATGGTTTTCTTCTACGCGCTGGTGGCTGGCTCCAACAGCATCAGCCTGAATCCGCTGCTGTTTGCTTTTTTGCTGATGGCGGCTTATATGCTGATTTCCGGCGTGGCCTATTACTTTGTAGACGTGCGCGTATACTCGCGGTCGGTCAACATTCCGGTCTGGGTGCTGCTGGTGGGTCTGATTGTTTTTTCAGCCGCTTTGGGTGTGTTGGGCGTGCTGATTGCTGCCGCCGTGCTGGCGATTTTAGGTGAGGCGTTGACATTTGTGCTGAAGAAATTGCGCGGCGAAGATCCCTATCCCGGCGAACCAGAACCACCACTGTTTCCCGCAGGTAACGGCATGGTACAGTCATGATCTGGCTTTTGATCAGCGGTGCGCCAAACCTGACCACCGGCTGGCTAAAGAAAAGTTGACAAACAGATATTTATGAAACGTTTTGCTCACCGCATCGCCCACGCGCTAAAAGCCGTTTTACGCAATCGCTGGCTCTGGCTGACGGCAGCCATTGCCCTGACCGGCTGGTTCACAATCCGCCAACTCACGCCGGAGGTAACGGCCGTTCCCGCCATCCCCCCCGGCAGCCCAACCGTAACCATTGCCGGCGCGCGCCTCGGCCGGGGCGGGCAGGTCGTCTGGCGCGCCGCCGAGGGGCAGACGCAGGCGTTGGCCGTCGCCCACTGGTCGCCAGAGCAGATTATCGCCCAGCTGCCGGGCGAGTCAGCGGGCGGCGCGGTGCAGGTCAAACGGACGCTGTTCGCCAGCGACTTCACGCCGGTTGTTTGGCAAGCCGCCGGTTTACCATCGCAACCCTTTGACTATGCCAACCCCGTCGCCCCCGATGCGCCCTGGCCGACGTTTCGGCGCGACCTGGTCAACAACGGCCGTTCTCCCCTGCCCGCCCTCTACCACAACGACCAACCCTGGTTCTTCCAGACAGAAAAGGGCATCTTCTCTACGCCGGTCATTGACGAACAAGGCATCATTTACGTCGGCTCGGCCGACCACAACTTCTACGCGCTCCACCCGGACGGCCGCGAGAAGTGGCGCTTCACCACCGGCGAAATCATAGACTCGGCGGCGGCCATCCCCCGCCCCGGCCTGCTGGGCGACGAACCGGGCATCCTGGTCCCCTCCGGCAACGGCCACATCTATCACCTGAACCGGGACGACGGCCGTCTCATCTGGTCCTTCAACGCCCCCGACAAAGCGTTCAACTCCTGGTTCGAGGGCAACGTGCAAATTGGCTACGACGGCACGATTTACGCCGGCAACACCAACTTCAACTACTACGCCATCACTCCGGAAGGGACGCTCAAATGGACCTTCCCCACCGGCTCCAACGCCTGGTCGGTGGCCGGTATCGGCGAAGATGGCACGATTTTCTGGGGGTCCAACGACACCTTTGTCTATGCCGTCACCCCCGACGGCCAGCAAAAATGGGCCAAACGCACCCTGGGTTTCATCGCCGCCAGCGCGGCCATCGGCAGTGACGGCACGGTCTACATCAGCTCCTTCGACAGCCATCTCTACGCCCTGGACCCGGTCACCGGCGACACCCTGTGGCGCTTCCGCACCGGCGACCACATTTACAGTTCGGCCGCCTTGTCGGTGGATGAACAGGGGCAGACGACGGCCGTTTATATCGGTTCGGCTGACGGCAGTTTGTATGCCCTGGACCCGGCGGGCAGCCTGCTCTGGTCTTACGACACCGGCGATGTGATTCGCTCCTCGCCGGTGTTGGGGCGCGCCCCCGATGGGGTGGGCGAGATTGTCTACTTTGGCGCGGGCAACGGCCGTTTCTACGCCCTCAACGCCGCCGACGGGACGCGCCGCTGGTCGTTCGACACCACCGACCCCGACCCCGAACGGCGCGACCGCAACGATCTGAACGCCTCGCCCGCCCTGGGCCAGACCGGCGTCTACTTTGCCGGGGAGCACGGCCAGGTCTGGTACGTCCCCTACGATTACTGCCTGCACGCCAGCAGCGACGCCCGCTGCCAGACCAACCCCGGCAGCGACCTGCCCGCCGACGTCGCCGCCCTTTTTTACGTCTCCCCCGGCGGCAACGCCCAGGACGTCTTCCCCGACACCCTGCCAACGGCGACGATGATCACCTTGCGCCTCCTGGTGCGCGAGGCAGACCAGACGGTGGACGCCTGGGTTTGCAACAATCCGCTCTACTGCCCCGCCGACGCCCTGACCATCACCCTCAGCCCGGAAACCCCGTTCGCCTGGGAGAAATCGGCCGACGGCCGTTACCTCTACATCCGGCCTGAGGGTTTCCTGCAACCGGCCACCGCCTACACGCTCACCGTCAGCGGCCATTATTACACCGGCGGCCTGGCGCTGGGCAATTTGCAGCTTGGTGGCCGACAAAGCGGCTCTTTCGCCGACACCTTCACCTTCCAGACGACCGCGCAGAGCGGCGCACTGCCCTTAGCCATTGGGGACGATGAGGTCCAGGCGCTGGAGTGGACCCGGCTGGCTGTGCCCATCCCGCCGATGATGCCCAGCCTCAACCAGATTGGCTTCGACTACATGGACTGGATCATGACGCCGGTGGTCATCACCCCGCCGGACGCGCAGGGGCAGGGGCGATTTGTCCTCTGGGTCACCGGCGGCAAAACCAACGACGCCGGCCAGTTGGTCGCCGACCCGGAATCCGACTTTTTGCTGCCGTTTAGCGGCCGTTACCAGGGGCAGGACGTTATTCTGCAAAACAAAAGCGTCGTCATGGAGGTGACGGGCATCCCCATCCCCTTCAACCTGCTGGAGATGCGCGGCCGGCTGGGCGACGATTTCACGATGGACACAGCCACGCTCTACGCCGACACCGACGCCCTCTCCATCCCGAACTTTGGCCCCTACCTGGTGATTGGCGGGCTGGCCAATGACGTGTACAAAAAGCTGCTGGTCTCCGGCACGTTCATCACCCGGCCTTATCCAGATGGCGACCCGGCTAACAAACGGCCGTCAGACATCACCGTCACCAACCTGACCTTCACGCCGCCAGACGACAGGCGCGATGGGCAGGTGGTCGCCACCCTGCAGCTGCCCCCCGGCTATGACCTGACGCCCCATCGCCCGGCCATTTTGCTGCTGGACAGCGCGGCGACGGAAGCGGTCTATCTGAATTATCTGGAGCTGCTGGCGACGGCCGTGACCGGTGACACAGCGACCATCACCCTCACCATCCCGGCCGGGACCGCCCTGCCTGCTGCCTTACAGGGCGCGGTTCTCTTCGACGCCTACCCATTGGCGCTAGAGACGCTCAGTCCATAACGACGTCGACAGATCGGAACGAGATTTGAACAATTAACACGTTTAGATTGGACCAATCTTAAAGATTGGTCCAATCTCCCGTATGTTATTTATTTTTTATTCCTTACCTTCCCGTTTTGCGCGGTCCGCTGCCTATCCAGCCGTGGGCAACGGGATTCCGCCACCGGCGCGGTCAGGAGCGCCGGCCCAGCGACTCCAGCGCTGGCAAATTATCCGCCAGGACGATGGGGGCAATCACCCGGAAATTGCTCTTCCCTTTGGGAGGGGATTAAGGGGGGCGCTGCCCGCCCGCAAGCTGCTGCAAGATGGCGCGAACGATGGCACGGCCGTTTCCTCACCTCTGGCCGTCCTCTGGCTCCCACCCTGCTGCTCACCACCACCGGGCGCAAAACAGGGCAGCCGCGTACCACGCCGGTCTTTTATCTGCGCGACGGCCGTCGCCTCATTCTCTGCAACGTGAACCCCGGTTTTGAACGGCCCAACCCGTGGACGCTGAACATGCGCGCCCAGCCTGTTGTTGACGTGCAAATTGGGGGATGGAACGGCCGTTACCACGCCAGAGAAGCCACCGAGGAAGAGACAACCCACTACTGGCCGCAGTTGGTGCAAATGTGGCCGGCCTATCAGCAGCACTTTACGCGCAGCGGGCAGCGCTCGGTTTTTGTTTTAGAAGACGACGATCCGGCCGTTGCTTAGTTAGCCGGGTGGGTTCAGCCAACTGACCAACCAACCTTGCCACAAAGACCGAATTGTAATCCATGCAGAACACAACAGGCGTATCGCCAAACGTGTGAAGGCCATGTTATAATCCCTCCATTGCCAAACCAGCAACGGAGGAACCATGCCGCACGAATACCAGATCGCCCTTGACCCTGCCCTGCAACTCAGCCCGGCCGACTTTTTGGCCGCCTGGAATGCCAGCCCAGAGGCGCAGGCCGCCGGCCAACTCTGGCCGGACAGCGCCACGCCCAAGAGCTACCTGCCCCCGGAAGCCGTGACCCTGGTGCTGCAAACGGCCGTTACCATCGCCAGCGCCGTCCTCGCCGACCTCATCTACGACCTGCTCAAAGCCAGATACTACCCCCGAAAACCCAAAATCATCACCATTGACCAGGGCGACGGCCGTCCCACCCTCATCATCACCATTGAAGACTAACAATTGAAAATTCGGCATGATTCATTCCAGGCAATATGTGATTTACAAATTTAGCAAGAAAGCGCGTCATGCTGAGGTCCCCCGAAGCATCCCTCTCCTCTGCTGGGAGCGGGATGCTTCGCTCCGAAGACTCCGCTCAGCATGACAATTCAGCATCAATTTGTAAAGAAGATGTTTCGCTCGATGAACCATGCCGAAAATTCATTCACAATTCATAATTCACAATTCATAACACGACTTTTGCACCTTAAAAACTAATACGCCAAACAGCAAAAAAACGCCCATCCTGTCAACCTCTGTCCGGGCTGTGGCAACAAACCAGTATCTCCAGCTTATCATCAGTTAGCTGGACAGCATCACAACCAGGACTGAAAAGGCTCAGGTCAACGCGGGCAGACAGCTCGCACAAGCGGCGTCATGATTTCTTGCAAAGATTGCCCCTGAGCCAGCCCCGCCGTAATAAACAAAGCGAGGCTCCACAGACTTTGGGCTTGAGTTGCTCGTCGCCAAAAAGGAACGCTGCCGTCGAGGTCTAGCTCGAGTTCACGTTGAAGCGTCTGTTGCAGGTCTGTATCCTGTTGAGCGGCACGCAGTAAGCTGTACACCACGGCGACCAGGGCGATATGTCGTTCAATAGCCGCGAAATTCCGTAGCTGATACTGGTCCAGCCCTTCGGCTTTACCTTCTTCATGATACACTTCAACGGGCCAACGATGGCGATAAATGCGCGTCATGCCTTTGGCCTGCCAGTGCAAGCGGTTGCTGATGAGAAATACTGGATTGTCGGATAGGTCAGCCCGACGATAGCTGATGACGAGACGGACTTTACCAAAGTTGTGCAGCCGATGCGTACGGCAGTAGGTATAGTAAGTCTCGGTTGTTCCCTTAAAGGTGATGGTCGTCGTTTGAAACGCAGGAGTTTGACCGGCTTTTATGGCCGCAAGATGTTCCGCCTTGAGGCGCTGGGCAAACTTGTCTAATCGTTCCCGACCTGTTGCCAGCGCCACTTCACCGCTCTCGCCCAAGGCGCCCACATAAGCAAAGCCTTTCTCATCAAGAAAGCGGCAGAAGCTGGGTTGTGTACCAACTATCAAAAGCGATAGGCGGCGAAGTCAGGGAACTGTGCCAGCCATTGCTGGCACTGCTGCTCAGCCATGCGCAACTTGCTGTCATACAGGTCAGCTACGCCCGGTTTTTTGACATTTCGTCGCCACACGCCTAGCAAATACTGACGCCACTTGGTTGGATCGCTTTCTTTCAGCTCCAGCTTGCTTTCCTTCAACTTGATGTTCGCTGCGTAACCCTGCTTCAATCTTGACCAGGTCAGCCGGTTGCCACAGCCCAAAGAATATAGGGTAGTCAGTTTGGTCATCGCTGTAATGCAACGTCACCAGGTTGTGCGCCCAGACCCAACACTTTTGCACATGGTCATACAAGATGGCGATCTTGTCAAAGTGGTGTCCATAGTGGGTGAGTAACGTATCGTCAAAACTCAACACCCCGTCTTTTTCAAGGCTGTACCCGGTAGGCTGCTCATGACAGCTAAGCGACAACGATTGAGTTCGTCGAGCGAAAAAGGGCTTTCCGTTAGTAGACGGTTGAGCGAGCTTTGGTTACGGCTTTCATGGACAAACAATCGGTTGATTCCCCTCAACAGTTTTGTTTTCGGAAACAATCAAACCGCTGATGTACCGCTTGAACTGGATGAAGGCATCGGCCGAAAAGACCGAACTGAAATGTGGTGCATAGTGATCAACCAATCGTGGAAATTCAACCAGGGGAACCATAGTTCAACACCTCCTGCGTAGTAAATTGCGCTATTCATCCTTCCCCTGGTATTGTGCTCTATGGCGTATTCGTTTGTAAAGGTGCTATCAAAACATTATGTCACTGCAAAAGTCGTGTCATAATTCACAATTCATAATTCACAATTCCCATGACCAAAATCACCATCACCCAAACCTCCCCCTCCCCCACCGGCCCCTTCCCAACGGCCGTGCAATTCGACAACGGCCCCAGCCACCCCATCACCATCAGCGAGCCGTTTAGCGCCGCGGAAGAAGCGCGGCTGCAATGGTACTACGAAGAATGGCTGAGCTTCCCCTTCACCGGCCAGGTAAAAGCGGCCGAAGCCGCCGCCAGCGTGGCCGACTACGGCCACCGCCTCTTCGCCCAGGTGTTCCGCGAGAACCCCGATGTGCTGGCTGAATACCGCGCCGCCCTGCGCTACGAAGGCGGCCTCGCCAAGCTGGAATTTGAGATTCGCGGCACGCCCGCCTTCCATGCCCTGCATTGGGAAGCGCTCAAAGACCCGGCCAACGGCCGTCCCTTTGCCGCCGAATGCCCCTTCCTCCGCCAGAACGACAACCCGCCCGCCATCCACATCCGCCCGCAGCCTTCGCCCACGCTCAACGTGCTGCTGGTGACGGCGCGGCCCGGCGGGCGGCAAGACGTGGGCTACCGCACCATCTCACGGCCGTTGGTGAACGCCCTGCACAACAGCCGCCTGCGCGCCCGGATAGACATGGTGCGGCCCGGCAGCTTTGCCGCCCTGGTGGGCCACCTGGAGCAAAGCCGCGACGCCCACGGCGATGGCTATTACCACATCATCCATTTTGACGTGCATGGCAGTTTGCTCACCTTTGAGCAGTACCAGAAATTGGAAAAGGACGCCTCGCCCTTTCTTTTCAAAAGCGGCTACGGCCAGAGCGAGATTCAGCCCTACGCCGGGCTGCGCGCCTTCCTCTCCTTCAGCGGCGACGCACCGGGCAGCCATGATCTGGTCGCCGACGAGACCATCGCCAACCTGCTGCAAAGCCACCAGATACCCATCGCCATCCTCAACGCCTGCCAGTCGGGGATGCAGGTGGGCGAGAGCGAGACGAGTCTGGGCAGCCGCCTGATGGCCGCCGGGGTGCAAACGGCCGTCGCCATGGGCTATTCGGTCACTGTCAGCGCCGCCGTGCTGTTTATGACCCATCTCTACCAACATTTGCTGGCCGGGCGGCCCCTGCCCCAGGCCATCCGCCGTGCCCGGCTGGAACTGCTGAACGTGAAGGAACGCCGCGCCGCCTACAACCAGACCATCGAATTGGAAGATTGGCTGCTGCCCGTCGTCTACCAAAACCAGCCCATCACCCTGCCCCTCACCGATTTCGCCAGCCCCGCCGAAGAAGAAGCCTACCTGACGCAGCAAAGCGGCCGTTACCGCGCCCCGCTCCCCACCTACGGCTTTGTTGGCCGCGACGTAGACATTTTGGAGATTGAAACCCGCCTCCTCCCTGGGAGCGCGGGCGTCCCGCCCGCCTCTGCCTCTTCCGCCTCCAACCCCACCAACATCCTGCTCATCCAGGGCATGGGCGGCGCGGGCAAAACCACCCTCATCAAACACCTGTTGGAATGGTGGCAGACCACCCGTCTGGCGGAGCGTGTCTTTTACTTTGGCTACGACGAAAAAGCGTACACCCTGGCACAAATTCTGGATGGCATCGCCCGCGACTTGTACGGCCGTGACTACGGCCGCGCCTACTCCCCCCTGTCCGACGCCGCCAAGCAGCAAAAGCTGGTGGGCGAACTGCGCAGCCGCCGCCACGTGCTGGCGCTGGACAACCTGGAATCCATCACCGGCAGCGCCCTGGCGATTCAGCACACCCTGGACGCCGCCGAACAGGCCCGCCTGCGTGATTTTGTGGCCGCGCTGGCCGGGGGGCAGACGGTGGCGCTGCTGGGGTCGCGGGGGCCGGAGGAATGGTTGGTGGGGCAATTTGCCCAATCGCCTTACGAACTGCCCGGCCTGGACCCGGAGGCCGCCAGCGCCCTGACGCAGGAGATTTTGCGCCGCCTGGGGCGCAGCGGCCTGCCCGCCGACCCGCAGCACGGCCCGGCCCTGCGCCAACTGTTGAAGTTGCTGGCTGGCTACCCGCTGGCGCTGGAGATTGTGTTGGCGAATCTGGCGGCGCGGCCGGGACGGCCGCCGCAAAGCCCCGCCGACCTGCTGGCCGCCTTCACCGGCGGCGATGCCGGGCTGGACGCGGGCGGCAGCGGCGATTTGTGGCAGGACAAGACCAAAAGCCTGCTGCGCTGCATCGAGTACAGCCACAGCAACCTCTCCGCCGACGCGCAGGCGCTGCTGGCCTGCCTGGCCCCTTTTACCGGCGTGGTAGACCTGGCGCTGTTGGACAGATACACCGAAAAACTCCAGCAGCAGCCGGAGTTGGCCGGTTTGCCCTTTGCCAGTTGGGGCGACGTGTTGCAAGAAGGCATTAATTGGGGTCTGTTGATTCCCCAACAAATGGCCGGGCGAGTATACCTGCGCCTGCAACCGATTTTGCCCTACTTTTTGCGCCAGCGGCTGGCCGCGCCCGCGGACGCCGGCCAGGGCGAAAGCGCCGCCATCGAGCGCGCCTTCCGCGCCCACTACGACCAGGTGGGCCGGGCGCTGGCCGGGCTGCTGCAGTCCAAACAGCCCCAGGAGCGGCAGCTGGGCCAGGCACTCACCAACCTGGAATACGAAAACCTGATGACCGCGCTCAAGTTGGCGCTGGCGGCACATACCGGTTTCTTTAATACGTATGAAGCCTTGTTCCGTTTTTTGGATGGTCAAAAGGCAAACAAACTTGCTATTGAGCTATGTGAAACTGTTCTGAGCAACCAACATGAATACTCCCAAACCCAAATGGCTGGAGAAATCGGCACTGACTTTTACCTCGTTTATGCTCGATTGGCGACCATTCACCTGGCTGTCCAACAGTATAAGTTGGCACGCGAAGCTTATGAAAACAGTCTTGATGTTGTAAAGAATCTGAAAAGCATTACAAAAGAAGGGCGTGCAAACTACACAGCCATAATTTATCACCAGTTGGGCATGGTGGCGGAGGCGCAGCGGGAGTGGGCCACGGCCGTGGCCCATTACAACCAGGCGTTGGCCCTCAAAATCGAATTCAATGACCGCTACAGCCAGGCGTCCACCTACCACCAGTTGGGCATTGTGGCGCAGGCGCAGCGGGAGTGGGCAACGGCCGTGGCCCATTACAACCAGGCGTTGGCCCTCAAAATCGAATTCAATGACCGCTACAGACAGGCGTCCACCTACCACCAGTTGGGCAGGGTGGCGGAGGAGCAGCGGGAGTGGGCAACGGCCGTGTCCCATTACAACCAGGCGTTGGCTATCTACATCGAATTCAATGACCGCTACAACCAGGCGTCCACCTACCACCAGTTGGGCATGGTGGCGCAGGAGCAGCGGGAGTGGGCAACGGCCGTTGTCCATTACAACCAGGCGTTGGCCCTCAAAATCGAATTCAATGACCGCTACAACCAGGCGTCCACCTATGGGCAGTTGGGTTTGTTGGCTGAGGCGCAGGAAGATTGGCCGGAAGCAGCCAACCATTTGTTAAACGCCCTGGAAATCTTTGTGCAGTTTGGGGATCAACATTTCACTGCGCAGACGGTGCGCAATCTGGCGGCGGTGTGGCAGGCGGCCCCGGATTTTGCGGGCAAAACGGCCGTTCCCGGCCGGCTGGCCGCCATCCTCGCCATCTCCCCCGCCCAAGCCCTCGCCCGTCTCCAACCCCCAGAATAGATTTGACCAATCTCCAAGATTGGTCAAATCTAATCTAATCTACACACACGACGGCCGTGCGCGTCTGCGCCGCCGTGATGGTTCGTAATTCACCCAAATGGTGACGATACCAGTTCAGGCCAGCATACTCCTGATTGATGGCCCGCAGTTGGGGCCGCGCCTCTAGCAGCGTCAGAATATCTTGCAGACCAAAGCCGGGCTTTTGCGGATACAGCGCCGTGTAGACGGCGTTGACGAATTGATAGTCGGCTTCATAGTCAATGGTCCAGCGATGGGACATGGCATAGTTGCGTCCCGTTTCCCAGGTCACGCTGCCTAAACGAAACCGGTCCGGCCTTTCCCAGAGGAAAGGCGTGGTATGCTCGCGCTCGAAATCCCGCTGCGCTTCCTGCCAGGCCGTCGTCAGCGCCGCCATGCTCATCACCTCCACGTCGTTGCCGTCCGGGTAGGTGGCCGGGTGCAGGTTACTGACGTAATCGTAAGCCGCCGGCCGCGCCAGGTAGGCGCCGATGACGCGATCTATCACCGCCGGGTCAATCAGCGGGCAGTCGGAGGGGATTTTCACCACGACATCGGCGTCGAACCGCCGCGCCGCCTGGTAATGGCGGTCCAGCAGGTCGGTGGCGTGACCGCGAAAGCTGGGGAACTCTTCCCAACGGCAAATCATCTCGATCACGTCGTCTACGTGGTTGGTGGTGGTCGCCACGACCACCGTGCCGACCAGGCGGGCGGCCTGCACCCGTTCGACCATGCGCACCAGGAGCGGCTTGTTGATTAACGGCCGTAACACCTTGTCCGGCAGTCGTGATGAACCGGTGCGCGCTTGAACGATGGTCACAACGCGAAGGTTAGTCATACACGTATCCCCCTTGAAGCTGGGTCGCCGGTTTCGCTAGCGGCTCCGCTAACGGCTGCGTCTCGATGAGCGACCGGCAGACTGTGGCAATATTGCGCCCGGATAATCCGCCGTTTTGGCTGGGCGCGAGTCGGCGCAGCAGATTCACGTCGAAGTAAGAATGGACCTCTTTGCCTAAAGCCAGACCGATGTAGACGACGGTGGAATATTGGGTGATCAGCACATCGCAGTTGGCGATCAGGGGGCCAATGTCGCCCTGGGTCAGCACCAGGGCGCGCGGGGCTAAGGCCCGAATTTCGTCTATGGCCCGCTGCTTGTTCTCGTTGGGATGCAGCTTGAAGATGGGGAAACGGCCGTTGGCGATGACAAGCGCCTGCCGGATGAACGCCGCCCGGTCGTCGCGCTTGAAGGTTTCGCGGGCGTCGGAGGTAGCGACCAACACATAGCCCCGGTACGGAAAATCGTTGTGGCTGAATTGGGCGCAGTTATCGAAGTTGGGAATGCCGGTCACGATGAGTTTTTGCGGATTGATGCCCTTGGCGGCAAAAAATCGCGGCAGCCGGGCGAGGCGACGCAAAAATAATCATATTGCTGCGACAGGCCGTTGGTGGACGTGCTGGCCAGGTAGCGCGGCAGCCGGAAGCGCCGCACCAGGTGATAGGCCCAATTTTCCGGGTCGGTCATGCCTTCCTGGATGAGGATGACCTTTTGACTACGCAAATTACGGGGCACGATGAGATCGCTGGTGGTGACGTACAAGTCATAGGGGCCATGCTGCCCGCCGCGATAATCTACCGGCAGATTGTGCTGCGCCAGGTATTGGCGTCGGTCAGAGGCGGAAACGGCCACAAAGACTGCAAAAGTCCAGCCAGCCCCGTTTCGCCAGCCAGTCGTAAAGGCCGTCGGCGTAAAAGGGCGTGAAATAGCAGTCGTAGTCGGCTTGCAGGTGGACGGCCGTGGCATGGACCATCTGTGTCTGATTGAGCGAACCGCCGATGAACAGGATTTTCTTGTTAGTCATAGGTTAGAAGGAGCCGTAAACCGTATTCCGTAAA